>JACCWE010000164.1 GCA_013697785.1 Gemmatimonadaceae bacterium | reverse complement strand
GCCATCCTGCCCCCTCTACAGCCAGCGAGGAGATCGCGGCGGCCGAGCGGTTCGTGCAGCTAGCGCCCGACAGCCCTCATGCCTGGTACAAGGTAGGCGATGCCCTCTTCCACTTCGGGGCGCTCGTGGGGCTCGGCGATGTTTATCCCAGGGTCGCAGCGGCCTTCGATCGCTCCCTGGCACTGGACTCGACCTACGGGCCCACGATACAGCATCTCAGCGAAGTCGCCGCCGGCCTGGGCGACACCGCGGGAGTGCGTCGAGGCCTAGAGGTCCTTTTCCGGATTGATTCGACCTCTGCCATTGCGGCCGCGCGCCGCCGGCACGTCGCCGCGGCGCTCGGGGATACGGCCGGGATTCGGAACGCACTTGCGAGCGATAGCATCCTGACTTGGGGCCCGTACTTTATCGTGTTTTACGCGCTCGATCAGCCCCTGGATCTACGCGGCACTGAGGAGGTCTACCCCCGGGCCCACGCCCGCAGTGCCACCGCTGGTGAGCGCAGCGAGGTGGAGGGGCTCTGGAACAGGTATGAAGTGATGCGGGGAAGGAGGAGTCGAGCACCGCTACTATCCGGCTCCGCCGAGTCGGAGCGGCTGGCGCTCGCAGTGCTGGACGGGCTCTTCGCCGACGGAGACTCTTCACGCGCGGCCGCTGCCGCCCGCGCCTTAGAAGCACAGCTCGGGCGACCGCTAGCTGCAGCCGACGCGGACCAGGCAAGGGCACGCTTTGCCCTAGGCCAGTATGGGCTGTTTTCGAGCCGGGTTGACCTCGTCAGTCGTGCTATCGAGGATCTCCGAGCTGCTCGCGTGGACACGGCGAGTCCGTGGGACGCCGACGTGTCTCGTGGCTATGCGCTCTTCCTAGACGCCCAACTGGCTAGGGCGCGGGGGACGCCGAATTCCGAGGAGCTCTTGCGCCGAGTCGACTCGGCTCTCGCAGACCCCTTCGCAATCAATTGGGCGTCCTACGGCAACCTGATCGCCGCCCGGCTGCACGAGAAGCGTGGAGAGCTGCCGGCGGCGTTGGCCGCGCTGCGGCGGCGATTCATCGGTACCTCCACCCACCCGCACTATGTCACATACCTGCGAGAGGAAGGGCGACTCGCCGCTCTCTTGGGGGATCGAAAAGGCGCCATCCGTGCCTATCGCCACTACCTCGCACTTCGCGGCCAAGCTGAGCCCGCGCTCCAGCCACAGGTCCGGCAGGTCCGCGCGGAGCTCGAAGCTCTGGAGCGGGAATCGACCGACCGCTAACGGCGTGAGACTAAGCGCAGGGAGAATCTCGAGCACCGGATCTAACAGATACAGCAAAGCTTGGACTCCGCGTGTGGTGCTTGAGCCTTCTGGAAACGGTGCCGCTGGCGTGAGGAGCCGCCCCTGCCACGCTAACCCGAGCACGGCTGGCGCGCGTTGGGGCTAGCGATCCCCTGCTCGGGCCGGCGGTCCATAGCCGGTGCTGCCATTCGCCAGACTCGCCGCGCGACTGCTACAGTTTCTGCTACAGTTTGTCCGGGCAAAACCCGGCATTTTGAGGTGGGAAGCGGGCACCGATGCTCGGTAAGTGACCGATTCCGGGCAACTTGACCGGAAGCGCTGCCCGGCGGCACCGACTCTGGATCAGGAGACTTCTTGTGTGCGGCCTGTGTGCCAACTCAGCAGATCTAAAGAGATTTCAGGAGACCTGAGGAAGGGGCAGTTACGGGCAAGCTGTTATGGGACACCCTTCAAGCAACGTCCGGCGAATCCAGGGACACTCGAAACGAACGGAAAATCCGCGTGTCGGGGGTTCAATTCCCTCCCTGGCCACTTTGTGGGGCGACAAGATACTTCGCAAACCGGTTAGCCAAAATGGCTTTGAAGGCGCCCGCAGATGAACTTCATCTGCGGGCGATTTGGTTTCGCTGCACGATCTGCATGGTGTGATTGAAAGAAGAAACTCCCCGAGGGACATGAGCCACGATCGTCACGCGACATTTGTCCGTATCGGCACCGCGGGCTGGGCGATTCCGAGAGCAGTCGCAGGAGAATTCCCGGCTGAAGGGAGCGCGCTGGCGCGCTACAGTAGTGTCTTCGACGCCGTCGAGATCAACTCCACCTTCCGGCGTTCGCATCAGTCGAAGACACACGAGCGATGGCGTGACAGCGTACCGCCGACCTTTCGCTTCTCTGTAAAGACTCCGGAATCGCTCACTCACGATGCGCGACTCGTCGACTGCGCCGCAGGCGTGTGCAGCTTTCTCGCGGAGGTGTCGTCACTCGGAGCGAAGCTCGGGCCGATTCTCCTGCAGCTTCCTCCGAGCCTCGCCTTCGATGCGAATGTCGTAGAGATCTTCTGCCAGTTGCTTGGCCAGGACGGTCGCTTCACCCTTGCCTGCGAACCCCGGCATGCGAGCTGGTTCAATGCCGAGGTGGACGAGTGGCTGGCGGAGAGACGCATCGCACGTGTCGCGGCGGACCCTGCATTGCACCCCGGAGCGGGCGAGCCGGGTGGGTGGCGCGGCCTCTCGTATTACCGGCTGCATGGATCTCCGCGGGTGTACTACTCGTCGTATGACGCAGCGCAGATCGTGTCGTTACACGAGCGATGGGAGAAGGACGACGCGAACGACAAGTGGTGCATCTTCGACAACACGGCCTCCGGAGTGGCGACGTCGAATGCGCTGGCGTTGCGAGCGAGGATTGCTCAGCGCTGAGCGGAGTCGCGAGAGCGCAGTAGGCGTTCCCGGATGTAAACGGCAAGCCTAGTCGTGGCAATGCCCACGTATGGAGCCGCCTCTCAATCTTCCTTCGACGCTGCTGCGTGCACGTACGTCGGAGTCCAGTGGACAGCGCAGAAACGACGCGGGCTCGGATCGATGGAGCCAACTCCTCGATGACATTGTCGGCGATCTCCGCTATGCCGCGCGCACGTTGCGCCTGGCGCCGGGTTTCACGTTCGCTGCGGTGCTGTCATTGGCGATTGGCATCGGCGCGAACACGGCAATCTTCAGCGCCGTGGACGGTATCCTTCTCAAGCCGCTGCCGTTTCGGCAACCCGACCGACTTGTGGCGCTCTTTCAGGACAATCGAAAAAGTGACGTGGACCACGATGACGTAGCCCCGGGGAACTTCACGGATTGGCGCGAACGCAGCCGCGCGTTCACTGGGCTGGCTGCCGCTGAGCCCTTTGCGCTGAACTATTCAAGCGTCGATGGCGAGGAGCAGATTTACAACTGGAACGTCACGCAGGACTTCTTCGTCGTACTCAACGCCCGTCCCCTGCTTGGACGTCTCTTGCAGGCTGCAGATTTCATCCCGAACGGCGAACGCGTCGTGGTCCTCACGTACGGTTCGTGGCGACGACGCTTTGGTGCAGACCCGAACATTGTCGGTAAGCATCTCACAATCGGGGGTGGTCCCGTTTCGATCATCGGCGTGCTCCCTCGAGATTTCGCATACCTCGAGAGCTCGAAGATGGAGATGTACGTACCAAAAGTACTGGATAGTGCCGAAGTGCACCTGCGTAACCCGGCATGGTGGCACGTCGTGGGACGCCTCCGTCCCGGCGCGACGATCGAGGGAGCGCGCGGAGACATGAATCGCGTCGCTGCCCAGCTCAGCACAGAATACCCAGCGACCAACGCTGAAGTGGGCGTTCGCGTTGATCGGTTGGACGATACCATCGTCGGCGATAGCGCACGCGCGCTGTTCCTACTGTTGGGCGCAGTGGGCATGGTATTGCTCATCGCGTGCGCGAACGTAGCGAACCTGATGTTGACGCGCACCGCACGGCGCAGTCGCGAATTCGCGATGCGCGCCGCACTCGGCGCCAGTGGTGGACGCGTCGTCCGCCAGGTGTTGACGGAGAGCCTGCTCGTCGCCGTAAGTGGCGGTTTAGTCGGTGCGGGCCTCGCATCCTGGGCCGTTTCGATGATGCGCGCGCTGGGTCCGGCCTCGCTGCCGCGCCTCTCGGAGATGCGCGTCGATGGCCGAGCGCTCGCGTTCACGCTCGCGGCCGTTGTTGTCGCGACATTTCTGTTCGGACTGATCCCCGCGCTTCGAGCGGCACATCCGAACGCCACGGATGAGCTCAAATCGGGCGGGCGCACGGCGGGGAGCGAGCTACAGCATCGACTACGCGCGCTCATCGTGGCTGCCGAGGTCGCGCTCGCCATGGTGCTCCTCGTGGGAGGCGGGCTGCTATTGCGCAGCTTCATCTCCGTCGTGCGTGCCGACCGCGGCTATCGCTCCGACCACGTGCTCGCCGCGACCGTATTTGTCTATGATTGGAACAAGACACCTGGCGCGCGACGCGAATTTATCGCGAGATTGGTGGAACGGGCGCGAGTGATTCCGGGCGTCGTGGCCGCCGGCGCTACGTCGTCGCTTCCGCTCGACATGGCGATCGAGGCGGACAAGGGATCCTTCACCATCGTCGGACAGTCTGTCGCGGCAGGCGAAGCGCCGGCGGCACACATGACCGCGCTCACTCCGGGGGCCTTCGACGCATTGCGTATTCCACTGCGTCGCGGGCGGCTGTTCTCTCCGCGCGACGATTCGTCGAGCGTTCCGGTGGCCATCATCAGTGAAGCGATGGCAGCGCGATACTGGCCGAATGAGAACTCGCTTGGAAAGCGCGTGCGCCTGAAATTTTACGGCCCGCTGAGTGAGCGCGAGATCGTTGGGGTGGTCGCCGACGTGCGACAAGTCGCGCTCGACGCGCCGGTCGAACCGACGCTGTATGTCCCCCATGCGCAGGCGCCGACCGGTGGTGTGGTGCTGGTGCTTCGCACGAGCATGGAGCCCGAGCGCCTGCAACGAAGTGTCAAGCGCATCATTGCTGAGCTCAATCCGGCGCTTCCGATCGCGGGAATGGAGACCTTGGATGAGCTTGCGTCGACGTCGATCACGCCGCGCCGATTTACGTTGACCGTATTTGCGTGCTTCTCGCTGACGGCGCTCGCGCTCGCCGTGCTGGGCGTGTATGGGGTCATCAGTCAGGGGGTGGCTGAGCGGCGCAAGGAAATCGGCGTGCGGATTGCGCTCGGGGCGCAGCAACGTGATATCGTGCGCATGGTGATGAGCCAGGGGTTCACGTTCGCGGGGATCGGAATCGCGGTCGGGGTCGCCGGCGCCGTGGCCCTCACGGGCTTGTTGCGCGGTATGCTCTTTGGCGTAGTGCCGTTGGACGCGCCGACATTCGGTGTAGTGGGAATGCTCCTACTCGGCACGGCGATGCTTGCGTGTTACTTTCCCGCGCGACAGGCGACGTGCATTGATCCAATGATAGCGCTGCGGGCGGACTGACTCGCGAAGAGGTGGATCCTCCACTTGCACCAAACGCGGGCGCCCGCACACTTCCATGTGTACACGCCCGGCAGGCGTCGCGCCAATTAGGGCTATGGAAAGTCTTGAAAACTTCTTCGTGTCCTCGCGTTCGATTCTCACGTCCGGTGCAACGGTCTCGTGAGCACTCGCCACCGTCGTGTCCAGTGGCGATGCATCATCACGTCCTGACAGCGGTTGCACCTCGAGCGCAGTGACAGGGGAGCCGATCGATGACACGGATGATGAGTTGCTCCTGGCACGTGCAACCTCCGGAGATCAGGGCGCATTCGCCAGTCTTGTGCGCCGGCATGTTCGCGCCGCCACGCTCTTGGCGGCACAGATTGTCGGCGAACGGGATGCAGCGGAGGACATCGTGCAGGATGCCTTTCTCATTGTAAACGATCGGGCAAACTCCTTCGATCGCGGTAGGGCGTTCGCGCCGTGGTTCTTTGGAATCGTGCGACGCCTCGCTATTGATTCACAGAAGCGAGAGGCGCGGCGGCGGCGACTGTGGGCGCGGTGGGGTCCTCGCGCTGCCGATCTCGCAACCATAGAACAGGGCGAACGAGCACTTCGCAACATGCAAGCAAAGGATATCGAGAAAGCCATGACGTCGCTCTCCCCGATGCAGCGGGCCTGTTTCGAACTCGTCGCCGTCAAGAATATCGCCGTCAGCAGCGTAGCGGCCATGCACGGAATCGCAGAATCGACCGTTCGCCAACACGTGTTTCGTGCGCGCCACGCTTTGCAACGCTCGCTCAATCAGGATCGGCCATGATGTCATCATCAAACGAGGCAGAACAGCAAGTTGAGTCACGCCTGTTCGATACCTCCTCCATTCCCGACACGCCAGAATACTGGGACGCACTGACCAAGCGTGTTCGCGATACGGTGGCCATGCACCGCACGAGTAGTTGGATCGCGAGGTCGCGAGTTTCCTGGATTTCGGCCGCCTCACTCGCCGTCGCGGCGTCGTTTGTGCTTCTGCTTTCGAAACAACTTACGCCGGCGCCGCAACCGACGGACGGTGTGTTGCCAGTGCTTGTACCGAGCGATCGTGTGGCCCGTTCCTTGGGTGCGCGCGACGAACCACCTTCCCTGCTCGAACTGCTGCTCGTAACGGCTATGGACCCGGGGCGTGCCAAGTGATCCCATCGTGGGTGCGCGGCTCGCTTGTGCTCCTCGTGACGTTCGGCACCGGAGTCGTGATCGGATTCGTTGCCGGGCGGAGGCAGCCCGCGGCGATGCCGGCGAATGCCATGGAGCCTGCAGTCCTGCTCCGCACATTCGACCGCGAACTCTCGCTCGACTCGTCACAGCACGAGAGGATCGCGCGCGTGCTCTCAAACCATCAGCGTGTGATCGACTCCGCGTGGGTGACCGTGCGCCCGGTAGTGCGATCCGCCATTGATTCCGCACAAGACGAGATTGTCGCCATTCTCACCGCAGACCAAAAGATCAAATATCACCAGCTGCTTCGCGCGGCGCATCCCGGTATGAACCAACCGGGAGCACGGCGGTAGCGACGCTTAAGGCGGAGCTTGTCGTCGGCGATGTGGGGTGTGACGAAAGCCGGAAGAGGAGTCGTGGCTCGGTCCCGGCCCGGCTTCACTGCTCGGCTGGACAACCCAACTGAGCGCGGCGCATCTCATACTGCGCCTTGGTGATGAGGTCCATGTCCAGCTCATACAGTTGCACCGGAGTACCAGCCGGACTGAAGATCTGTTTCCTGCCTATGAGCTGCGTAGGAGTGACGAAGTTCACGTCCTCGACAGGCGTTGCGAAAGGCAGATAGACCATCGAAAACTTCAGATAAGTCCAGTGCCAGGGCGGCCCCGCAACAGTGCCGGTGCCGGTGACAGTCTTCGGATGGAGCACGTCGGGCGTGTCCGAGATCTGAAGATGAGCTCCGGTGACCTTCATGTAGATCGGTGACAGAATCGCCGGCCGGCCCGGATCGCGGAGGCAGGCGATTTCAGTGATCATGCTATGCTCGGGATCGAGCGTACGGGCGAGCAGCACTTCCTCTGGCGACGTACGCCCGGCATCCACGTTGATTCGTTTGGCTTGCGCGTAGTAATACTGGACGATCGGTGTCGACTGGGCCAATCCAACGCCCGGAATCACCAGCATGGCTGGAATGACGGCTAGCGCGACGCAGAATATCTTTCTGCGCGATCCGTTGGTGAGGCGCACCGTGGCATCAGACAGATGATCGCCTGGCGCGGGCGTTGCGTAGAGCATGACAGAATCTCCAATTCGCTGTTCCATATCGCAAGTATACATAAGGCGAAACGGCATAGCCGCGACCTCCGTCGTGATGGGCGAAGCCGCATAGCCGCGACCTCACCCGCCATGGGCGAAGCCGCCGAACGGTCCGCGCGCGACGGTGGGGGTGCAGCCGCGCTCGCTCAATTTGGCTGACCTTTGTTCTCGGTCAACAGCTGCAGCAGACTGCCCTTCACATACTGGTCCCAGCCTTTCACGCACATCTCGTAACACTCGACGGCGGGCACGAGACCCACGTGTGCGAACTGAATAGTGGTTGCACCATCTTTCTCTGAGATCTTCCAGACGACCTTGGTACCGGTCCACTCGGTCTTGTCCTCGAGCGAGCCGATATAGGAGTCCGTCACCGTCCACACGACCTTTGCGTTCGGAACGACCTCAATGACACGGAAGGTCACGAACGTCTCGCCCCAGCGAACGGTGAACACGTCGTCGAGGCGCTGGGCAAATCCTTCGAGATTCTTCGCCCACCATTCGGAGACACGCCCGATCTTCTCGCACGCTTCCTCGGCAGTGACCGGTGCGGTAATCTCGCAATGATAGTCCGCGCCGGTGGTGGCAACGGCGTCGGTCATCTTCGCTGATGTGGCGGCGATTTCGGTGGTGCTGGCGGCGCGTTCCATGAGATCTTCTCCTGTTGGATTATGGTTGGTGTTGCTACCGGGTGATCCATCTGCTGCGACCCACGACATCGCCTTGCCCTCACTCTTCCACGAACTTCTTGAGCCGGTGGAGTGCGTCGTCCCACTGCCGCGAGATTCGGTCGAGATACCGGTGTGCGTCGGCGAGCCGCTTTGGCTCCAGATCCCAGACTCGCTCTCGTCCTCGGCGGTTGCTCCTGACCAGCCCCGCCTCAGAGAGCACCCGGAGATGCTTCGTGACGGCTTGGCGCGACATGGGCGTATCCGCGCTCAGATGCGTGATCGAGCCTGGACCGCCGGAGGAAAGTCGGGAGAGCAAGCGGAGACGCGTCTCATCACCGAGCGCCGCGAACAGGGGTGCTGCATCCTGAACGTGGCGCGCGGACGCAAGGTTAGCTTGCGACATGGCGCTCGATGTTCTTGAGCTGAGCACTCCAGCCGCGATCGTTCATGCGGAACGCTTCATCGCGCCGGCCCGGTGGAAGTCGGTCGAAACCGGATTCGACGATCCTGAGCACTGTCCCCTCAGCCGTCTCCGCCAGCCGAAACTCCACGAGCGTCGCCGGCTCGCGAGTGTAATCCACCTTCGGATCCATGGCGTACGGATGCCAGCGGTACGAGAAGAGCTCCTCGGCGTCCATCCGTTCGATCGTCACCTCCATCGCCACATGCTCGTAGCCGGGGATCGTGATCGTTCCCTTGAATGACTTGCCTACCGCAAAGGCGTCGTCGAATTTCACTCGGAACCAGGTCCCGAACTCCTGTGCGTTCGTGAGCGCGCGCCACACGCGCGCCTTCGGTGCCTGCAACACGATCTCCTTCTCGATGCGGTCCGTGCTCGTCATGTACGATCTCCTGATGGTCTGATGGGCAACGTTAAAGAACTGCAACCCGTTGGTTGCATAATAACAAGTCCAGCTGGAAACGCAACCCCGGGGTTGCCTATCGGGTATTTGAGGGAGAGGGGAAGGAGGCGAGAATGGGTGGGTTGAAAACAGACGGCCTTTCGTCTCACGAGAATGTCAAATCATTCAAGACAGGATTCCCGACCGTGACAACACGGTCAGGTTTTGCGCATTGTAGGAAGCGAGGAAGTAAGTTTGTGGGAGAACCAACTCTTTGAGATGTCGGGGGGCTTGGCGGGGGACCTCGTGCATTCCGGCGCCGTCAGCGGCGGTTGGGTGATACCGCGAGGCCGTGTACGTCACTTCAAGGGCGTTCGCGTCATGCCTGAACCGGACTGAAAATCCGCGTGTCGGGGGTTCAATTCCCTCCCTGGCCACTCAAGCAGGACAACGAATTCTCGTTCGTGAGATACAGCCGCGCACGCCCGCCGCAGTTCGTCAGAACTTGTATTTCGTTCCAAAATAGAACGTGCGACCGTAGTACTCCCGTTGAATCGCGTAGTCGTGACTCGTGGTCCCGGTAAACAATCCGAAGACCGCATTGTTGATGTTCAACGCCTGCAGCTGAAACTGAATCCGGCTCGTCGCATCCACGATCACGGATGCATCGAACTGCGAGTGCGCGTAAAAGTACGTATCGCCACTCGGCGTCGGACTTCCGTCTCCATAGCTCACGATGTTTGCGCCTTGATAGGCCCAGGCAGCACGCGCGGACACACGGCCCAGATCATAGGTCAGCGCGATATTCGCGAGATTCGGCGACTGTCTTGGAAGTGGCGCGTGTCGTTGGGCAACCCCATCTTCGGATTCGGCTACCACCGCACGCGAGCTCGTGTGTGTGTAGTTCGCATCGAAGCCAAGACCTGCAAACGCACCGGGGAGGAAGACCAGGCGTTGCGCCCAGTCGGCCTCGAAGCCGACAATGTGTCCAGATCCACCATTCTCCGGTCGCGTGCCCAGAAAGCCGTCGAGCTCCGTGACGGGTCCAGTGTACGTGAACGTCCGATTGAAAATGAAGTCCGAGATCTTTTTGTAGAATACGCCGCCCGAGATCACACCCACCGACGTGAAGAAGTGCTCGAGCATCACGTCGTAGTTCCACGCATGTTGCGGTTTGAGATTCGGATTGCCGCTCGTGACGTTTGAGGGGTCCGACGAACTGCCGCCGGGGCTTCCCGTGAGCGATGGCGCCAGACTCTGGTAATCCGGCCGTGCGATCGCGCGGGTGAAGGCGAGACGCAGGTGCGTCTGCGGATCGAGCGAATACTTCGCCTGCACACTGGGGAAGAGATCGGTATAGCGCTGCGAGCCCGGCACGGTGGTGACGCCCGTGCTCGTGTCACCGACGGCGGCGTGTCCGACGTACGAAGCCGACGTGTGCTCCAGGCGAAGCCCCGTGTAGAGCTCGAGCTTACTCCACGTCATGGTATTCGCGACATATCCTGCCGCGATCCGCTCCGATCCGTTGAACGTGCCGAGCTGGTTGCCCACCGCGTCCGTTCCGTTCGTAAAGTCGGCCGCGTTTTCGCTCGCGTGCGCCTTCGCTTGATCCGGAGTCCGGCCCATGGTGAATGCATTCGAAGCATACTGATAATAAGTCGGATCGCTGAACGTGCTGAGATTCGGCCCAAGCGGGATGGGGTTGTCGCCAAACCAAAATCCGCCCCGCGCTGCGTGCGTCTTCGACTCATCCCGGTACTTTGCGCCGAATTGGAGATTGGCACTCCAGTCCAGTGCTCCAGAATGCCACGGCGTTTGCAGATTCAACGCACCGCCCAGATCGCGACCATGCGTGCGATTGTCGATCGTGAAGTAATGCGACTCGGCGAAGTTCGCCGGGTCTTCTCCGGCCGCGGCAGTCGCGGGATCGACGATGTGATAAGTCGGAACCTTCGTGTTCGACCCATCATAGGCCACGGTGATGCCGTTGCCATCCAGGCCGTCGAAGACGAACGGGTGGAATCTGTAGTCGTTGAGTTTTTCGTCCGTGACCGCGGCGTTCAGATCCGCGCGCACCTCGAACACACCAAGATGTGTGCGCCCGCTCAACGTGCTGCCGAAGAGCTGCTGGACCGGGGTTCTGTTGTACGACTGTCTCGTCAGCTCTCCACCCGTTCCGAAACCCTGAGTGCCCGATCCGGCGGAGTCTCCGGCCGTTGCGAGATCCTTGACGTAGGTGACGCCATAATCCTCGAAGCGGCTGAACAGCCCTTTCAGCGCGATCGCTGAGCCGTCCGCAAAACGATAGTCGACGTCGCCGCCGAGTCCGTATCGGTTGCGCGCAAACTGGTAGTCGCGCTGCGACCACTCGACCGGAATGGCGCGACCGGATTCGTCCTTCGACCATGCAGGCTCGAGATCATTGGTCGTGCGGTTGTTGCGGTCGGCGGAGCCCCCGATGAGGAGGCCGAGTCGCCGGTCGGGGCCGAAGCGGCCGCTGAGCGCGAAGCCACCCTGGAGCTGATTCTTGCTTCGAAGCGTCACCTGTCCGTATTGCGCGGCGACGTAGCCTTCCGGCGGCCCCTCGGGCGTCTTCGTCACCAGGTTGACCGACCCTCCAATCGCGTCGGCATCCATGTCGGCGGTGAGCGTCTTCGAGACTTCGATGCCCGCCAGTAGATCGGAAGGTATCACATCGAGCTTCACGACTCGGGCGCCATTCTGCGAGCCCGGAACGTGGGCTCCGTTGATCGTCAGGTTATTGAGCTCCGGCGCAGTGCCGCGAATCTGAATGAATTTCCCCTCGCCCTCATCGCGCTCCGTCGTCACACCAGGCATTCGCCCCGCGGCTTCGGCGGCATTCGCGTTCGGCAATGCTCGAATGACATCGCCAGGCAAAACCTTCACGATGTTCGGCGCATCCGACTGCCGCTGAAGCGCCGATGCTTCGGTTTCTCCCAATCGCTTCGAGGTGATGGTGATGCTCGTCAGTTCCGTGACGAGCGCATGAAGCGCGAACGTCTGCGTCACCGTCGCGCCATTCTGCACAACGACGGTCGCGCTCTCCGGGCCGAAGCCGATCTTGGCCACTCGTATGGTGTAGGGTCCCGCTGGAACGCGGAGTACACGAAATAGCCCGCTCGAATCGGAGCGCGCGCCGAGTGTGGTGCCGGACAAATGCACGATTGCGTCTGAGACGGGCCGTTGGTCGGTTTCAGTTACCGCGCCGCGAATGGTGCCTTGTGCTGCGAGCTGCGAGGAAACCGCGAGAAGCGATGACAGCGCGATGACGCAGCTGCGCGCGGCGGACATTGCTCTTGGCATAGGCGGGTCTCGACGAAGAGGGGGAGACGAAGCGAAATCAGCTGAGCGGATCAGCCATCGTATTCGCCTAGCATCGAATGCGCAATGAACCGCGCATGATGTCGCGTGAGATTGCTTGCCAGACGATTTCGTCATGCGGCTGACAGCTAGGAGTATTACCGTTGTGCGGTAACGCTCGTGTCAGGGCCCAGTCGATACGCTCGATTGCAGACAGCGCGCGAGATCGTCGACTTGCTCGCCGAACGACCGAAAGACGCGCGTGCGCGGCGAGGGATGATAGAGCGCGGCAAGGTGGCGATCGAACCACCGCGTCGGTCGTGCGAGATGGAGTCGAAGCGTCAAGCCATGACGCTCGACTCGCGATAACGCCGCGAGCGCGGATACACCGAGCGCAATCACCAGAGCGGGATCGACGACTGCGATCGTCTCCGAGAGAAAATGATTGCACTCGACGATCTCCGCGCGCGTGGGCTTGTCGTTCGTCCCGCTCGGCGACTGTGGATTGCACAGGACGGCGTTCGTGATGAACACGTCCTCGCGCCGCAAGCCAACGGCGGCCAGCAGTCGTTCGAAATTCTTCCCGGTCTGATCTCCGTGAAGCGGGATGCCGCTCATTTCCGCGCCGAGCCGTCCGGGAGCTTCCGCCACGAAGAGCGTTCGCGCGCGAATCGCCCCGCTGCCTGCGCCGAGCACTCGACGTCGGCCGCGCATTCGGGGACATGCGTCGCAGTCGCGAGCGGCGAGCGCCAGGGCGCGGAATGCCAGCTCCTGATTCGAGACGATCATCTCCTCAACTGCGGGCTGAATCTGCATCTTCGTTGTCGCTGGACCCCCTCTGGAGGATTTCGTTGTGAAGCAGCGCCGCGAAATACGCTCGTCACGCAGACATGAGGTCCCTCTTTCTCTTCGGCTCCTCGCCGAGCCATTCCGGGTGAGTCGCAGTCGAGTCGAAAATCGACGACGTCTTGAATGGCTCGAACTCTCCACGCGCGGCGGCCTGCTTCGTCTTTGCAAGGAGCGCGGCGACTTCATCGGTGCTCATCGGACGGAATGTTCGCGCTGCTTCGATCGCCTGATCGAGAATCGCCATGCTGTCGCAGCCCGTGATGACCACAGAGGTCGGCAGGTTCATCGCGTAGTGCAGACATTCAGTCGGCTTCACGGTGTTCGAGCGCAGGATGATTCCGTTCGCCATGCTTTTCATGCCGAGCACGCCGATGCCCAGTTTCACCAGCTCGGGCACCAGAAGCCTCTCGAAGCTGCGATAGTGCAC
Source organism: Gemmatimonadaceae bacterium (assembly GCA_013697785.1). GTDB lineage: Bacteria > Gemmatimonadota > Gemmatimonadetes > Gemmatimonadales > Gemmatimonadaceae > FEN-1250. The sequence goes on along the minus strand of JACCWE010000164.1, from coordinate 73,941 downwards.
ATCCATCACATTGAGTGGCATCTGCGCGGTATCGAACGAGAAGCCTCGATCGCGTGCGACCTCGAGCATGTGGAGATGCACGTGCGGATCCTTGTGCCCGGTGAAGCCGATGAACCGGAGCTTGCCCGCCTTCTTCGCATCGAGCAACGCCAGATTGGCCCCTTCTTCGTCGAAGATCCGGTCGGGGTCTTCGAAGCGGATTACCTCGTGATGCTGAACGAGATCGATGCGATCGGTCTGCAGTCGCCGTAACGATTCGTCGAGCTGCTTTGCAGCTTCGCGTCGCGAGCGGCCATCAATCTTCGTCATCAGGAAGTCCTTCTCGCGATATCCATCGCGCAGCGCCTTGCCCATGCGAATTTCGCTCGCGCCCTCATTGTAGTCCCACGAGTTGTCCATGAAGGTGATGCCACGATCGATCGCGCTGCGCACGATGCGGATGCTCAGTGGCTCGTCGACGTGCGCGAGACCAAGATGCGAGCCGCCGAGTCCGATCGCAGAGACCATCTCGCCTGTGCGACCCAGCTCGCGGATCGGAAACTCCGTGGTGGCCTTACTCATAGGATGCGGGCTGGACATGGGAGGCGGCTCCTTCGACGGTGAGGCTGTGCGGCAGCGCAGCTCGTTCGCGTGCCAGCGTCAGCGTGAAAGTATGCCGCAAGAGCCGCACCTCGACTGATCGAGAGGGGCCGGGGATCTTACGCCGAACGACGCCGTTATGCGTACTCTCCTCTAACACAGAAGGGATGCCATGCGCGATTGCGAGCCGGTGGTGGGAAGACAATGACGCCGCACCATTTTACCGACAGTAAAGCATGGCATGAGTGATGCAATTGCTTATCGTAGTGCCTCCGGTTTGTCGCGCAGTATGAGGGACAAGGACGTTTAGCAAAGCAACTACGTCACCCAAAGGAGAATTTGACGTGACCTCGACTCAACCGCATGGCAATCACGCTCGGACCGGTCACCAGCCGCGCACCGGCATGCCCATGGCGCATGGCTCGTACAAGCGATTTGCTGCGATGATCGCTACCTCGACATTCATCATGTTCTTCCTGATGTACCAGCTCGTTTACGAATCTGACCACCTGACGTTCAGCGTGAGCCGCATGCTCGCCTCTTTGGTCATGGGTGCGGTAATGACGGTCGTGATGCTCGGCTTCATGTGGTCGATGTACGAAGGCAAGGGCGTCAAGATCGCTATTCTCTCCGGCGCGGCGCTGCTCGGCGTCATCCTCGTCATGGTCAACCGCGCGCAGAGCCTGATCGATGACACGCGGTTCATGAAGGCCATGATTCCGCATCACTCGATCGCGATCAATAATGCGCGCAAGGCTGACATCCGCGATCCTAGGGTGCGGATACTGGCAGACGAGATCATCGCATCGCAGGTGCGCGAGATCCGCGAGATGAAACTGCTCATCACGGATCTCGAGCGAAACGGCCGAAGGGGCGATACGCGACTGCCGGCGCGTTCGGCTGTGGTCACGCCTGACATGGAGCCAAAGATTCGCGAGGCGGTGCGGTGAGCGCCTACGTCCACCGCCCGTAAGAGTCCGTGCTATGTTACACATCCCACTCACCGGCCACCGCGTGACGAAAGTTCGAAAAACGACCCACGCGGCGCGTAACGAACCCCGCCTTCATGGAACCGTGCGTCTCTCGGCAAACGGGATGGCGAAGGTTCTTGGGGATTTGGAGGCACGAGTACTTCAGAACATCTGGGCGCTGGGCAAACCCGTCTCGGCTCGCGTCGTGCATGCGCGGGTTGCAAAGAAGCACGCTGTATCACCGCTCACCGTGATCACCGTGCTCAACAAACTCGTTGCCAAGAAAATCCTCGCTCGCGAAAAGCAGGATGAACTCTTCCACTACCGCGCACTGCTGAGCGAGGAAGAATTTCTGGCCGTCGTCTCTCGTCGCGTGGTCGAAGGGGTACTCTCATTCGGGCCCGATGCGGTCGCCGCGTCCTTCGTGGATGTGTTGGCGGAGCAGGATCCGAAGCGGCTCGAAGAGCTTGGACGCCTCATTCGGCGCAAGCTCAAGCAAGTGGGAGAGAAATAGCAGATGAAGCCGCCCGAGCAACGAACCTATCTCGCTTCTCCCGTCCGCAAGAACGAGCAGTTGCATCGCCGTGTGCTCCTTCTGGGCATCTCGACATTACTGATCTTCGGCACCAGCCCGGTCTTTGGACATCACGTGGCGGGACGAGCTGACGCGCTGCTCGCGGGGAAAGATCATCTCTGGGTGCTCTGTCTAGTGGCTGCGCACCAGATTCTCGCTCCCGTCCATCTGATCTTCCACGTGTTGTTCCTGAGCGGTGTTGTATACGCGGCCTGGGATCGCGGACGCGCCTGGAGGAGCGCGCGCCGCTGGCTCGCACTCGTCGACGGCGCGACGCCAAAAGAGGGCGACGCGTATTGGACTGGTGCGCTTGGAGCTGGACTTTTGCCAACGGATGTCGTGGTGGTCGAGGGTCTTCCTGTGCCCGCGTTCACAGCGGGCTGGATTCGACCCCGTGTTTACGTCGCCCGCATCCTCGATCAGCTACTCGCGCCCGACGAGCTCGTTGCCGTCCTGGCACACGAAGCGGCGCACGTACGGCACCGCGATCCGCTCATTCACTCGCTCCTTCGTGGTGTCGCGCTCGTACTGTGGTGGATTCCCGCGCTCCGCAGGCTGGCCGACGATGTAGCTGACGAAGCGGAAGTGCGGGCAGACGACGCTGCGGCGAGACAGCGCCCCCTCGTGCTGGCGTCCGCAATTCTCTCGTTGGCGAATTGGCGCGCTGCGTCTAATCGTATGGGAATGCCCGCAACCGTAATGGCGTTCCAGCATCTCGGCCTGCTCGACCGCCGCATTCGTCGGCTCGCGGGTGAGGAAGCGCCGATCGGTACTCACCTGACGCGACGATCGCTCGCCTATGCGGGGACAGCACTCGTCCTCGTTTGGATATCTGGGATCATGATGTTGCACCCGCTCCCTACCGCAGCAAATCTGGCCCAGGGAGAGGATAACTGCGAGCGGCACTGCGCACCTGTTGTCATGCACCTGCTCTGTCCCATTTCGCCCGAGCACGGGCACAATGGCTGAGCGCGTGCGACTTGCCTTCCTCGTGTCGCGCCGGCGGTTCCGAGCGAGCCTTGTCCATCCGCTTCCGTATCCTTAGATTTTACGCTACATAAAACCTGCTCGCCGTACCTCCGTCCATATCCAGCCAATGTCACGTCTAGCCCGTCGAGCGAACTTTGCACTCGTATGCATGCTTCTCGCGCCCGCCGCGAGCGCCGCGCAGCACGAGCACCAGCGGTCGCCCGCCTCTGACAGCGCAAACGCAGACACGATGGCCATGAGTATGCACGGCGCCATGGCCGGGCCGCTCGGCATCCCCATGAGCCGCATGGGCTCGGGAACGTCCTGGGTTCCCGAGGCCGCCCCCATGCACGCGCAGCACTTTCAGGCGGGCGGCTGGGAGCTCATGCTGCATGGAGTAGCATTCGTCCAGTTCGACAAACAGTTCACCAAGCGCGGCGACGAACAGTTCGGCAGCATCAACTGGGGCATGCTCATGGCTCGCCATTCGCTTGGCGGTGGTCTCCTCACACTGCGCGACATGATGAGTCTGGAGCCGTTCACCGTCACAGCGAAGGGCTATCCGCTCCTCCTGCAAAGTGGAGAGAGTTATCGTGGGCAGCCGCTGCACGACCGCCAACATCCACACGACCTGTTCATGGAGTTGGCGGCGCTCTACGAGCGACCCGTTGCGAAGAATCTCGGTCTATCCTTGTACTTGGCGCCGGTAGGCGAGCCCGCGATCGGGCCAGTCGCCTTTCCGCATCGCCCCTCGGCCGCTGGCGACCCGCTTGCGCCCTTGGGACATCACTGGCAGGACGCGACGCACATTTCCTTCGGCGTGATCACGGCCGGGATATACTCCCGGATGTGGAGGCTCGAGGGATCCATCTTCAACGGTCGTGAGCCGGACGCTATTCGAACGAACTTCGACTACGCCGGCCGGAGTCTGGACTCGTATTCGGGGCGCCTCACCGTGAACCCGGATCCACACTGGAGTCTGGCCGCCTCCTATGGCTATCTCGCCAGTCCCGAGGAGCTGCACCCCGAGGAGTCTCAACATCGCCTGTCTGCTTCCGTGCTGCACGATCGCACATTTCGCAAGAACGGCGATTTCGCAACCTCCCTGATCTGGGGCGCGAACAAGTATTCGGGGGTGAGCGGACTCTCGAACAGCGTGCTCGCCGAGACCAATCTGGATCTCGATGGCACAAACACAATCTTTGGCCGCGCAGAGTTCGTGCAGAAGACGGCGGGTGATCTTTTAGTCGAAGGAGTGCCGCCAACGACCACGTACAACGTGGGCTCGCTCGTGCTCGGCTACATTCGCGAGATCAGTAAGTTCACAGGCGGCTCGATTGGCCTCGGCGCGCGCGGATCGCTCGACCTGATTCCGAGATCACTCGAGCCAGCGTACGGCACGCGCACGCCGGGCGGCTTCACCGTCTTCCTTCGGTTCCGCCCGAGCCGCATGCACATGGCGGGAATGTCCACGACCGCTCCTGCCGGGCATGAGATGAAAGGAATGCCGGGGATGGCATCGCGTTCGCCGACCGCCACGCACTCGCCTGTGCCGTGACAGCGTCGATTCGCCGACGACTCGGATTTCTCGCCGCCTGCGCCGCGATCCTGGCCGTCCCGGGCGTGCTCTGGGCGCATGCGCATCTGGTCAAGAGTACGCCTTCGGCGAACGCACAGCTCGCGACGTCGCCGACCGCAATTCATCTGTGGTTCTCCGAAGCTCCAGAGCTTGCATTTACACGGGTGATACTGCTGGCCCCTGACAGCGCGCACGTGCCGCTGGACAGCGTCGTAAAGGACGCGCAAAGCTCGATGGCTGTGATGGTGCCGATTCCGGGGAGCCTCGCGCCCGGGCGTTACACCGTCGTCTGGCGTACGGCCGCCGCGGACGGACATCCCTCGAGCGGACGAATTGCCTTCACCGTTCTGCCTGGCGCGACGGCTGCGAACCACACGAGGCGCGACACCGCAACGCAGCACGCTTCTTCAGCTGCAACTCGCTCGCCCACGATACCTCCCGCTGCACCCGCGAGTCAGCGCAGCGACCAAACCTTCAACGCGAGCTCGCCCTCGTACGTCATCGTGCGATGGCTTTCGTTTACGACGCTTCTGGCCCTGATCGGCGTCACTGCATTTCACTGGCTCGTCCTCGGTGCCCTACGGCGCCACGGCGGAATGCATGCTGCGTTCGCGGAAAGCGCGAGCCGGCGCGCGGCATCCGCGGGGATGGGAGCTTCAATCTTCCTGGGGCTCGCGAGCGTCGCTCGACTCTACGCACAGTTGGCTGCGATGAACGACATGCCCGAGATGACCCATGAAATGAGCGCCGGTACAATACTCCTGCACACAGTGTGGGGGACTGGTTGGATCGCGCAGCTGTCGCTCGTCATCGTCGCCTTCGGGGGATTCGCGATGGCACGGCGCGCGTCGCGCGCAGGCTGGACCGTTTCGCTCATCGCAGCCATGCTGCTCGCGTTTACGCCCGCGTTCGCCGGACACGCGGTTGGCGCGCCGCGCTTCACTACGATCGCGATTCTCGCCGACGGATTGCACGTGTTGGGCGCTGGTGGGTGGCTCGGAAGTCTGCTGGTTGTCGTCGCCGTTGGAATGCCAGTTGCCCTCACGCTGGATGCGAACGACCGGGGGCCATCGGTGGCTGCCCTCGTGAACTCTTTCTCTCCGCTCGCGCTTGGTTTTGCCTCGCTCGTAGCAGCTTCCGGGCTCGTATCGGCATGGCTGCATCTCGAGCACGTACGCGCGCTCTGGCAGAGCGACTACGGGCTCGTGCTACTGATCAAGCTCGGCGTACTTTCACTCGTTGTGCTCACCGGCGCATACAATTGGCTACGCGTTCGGCCATCGCTGGGCGACGCGCAAGGTGCCGTCCGTATCCGTCGTTCCGCAACGGCCGAGTTGCTCATCGGTGCCGTCGTGCTAGCGGTCACTGCCATACTCACTGCCACACCGACACCAGCTGACCAGACCACCGACGCACAGGTTCGGAGCTCCGACGTCGCACCGGCCGTGGCTCCTCGGCCCTTACGGCTCGACCTCGACTAACAGCGTGAGACCACCGGCGCCATTCGTCTCGACGTTGTTGTTGAGCGTGTGGTGTGGAATGTGGCAGTGCATGATCCATTTGCCCGGCTCTCGCGCTCGCCAGATTACATCGTAGCGCTGGCCCGGCCCGACGTTGATCACGTCCGCATCAAAACGTGCGGCGGGTGCGAGCACGACCCCGTCTCGAGCGATAACCGTGAACGGCCCACCGTGCATGTGCATCGGATGGATGAAGTTGTTGTTCGTGCCGATGAAGCGAAATTTCATCGTCTGCCCGACGTGCATGTGGAGCGTGTCGGTTGCCGGGTACGCCTTGCCGTTGATCGTGAAGTAGTTCGGAAGTGCGCCTTCCATGAGCATTGCGGGATAGGTCAACCCGTCGCGATTGAGCCACTCCTGGAGTTGGATAACGTACTCGAGGTCGGCGTGCGGCTCCGCAGTGGTGTCGCGCGGTTGGATGATCAAGGCGCCGTAGAGTCCGAACGCCTGCTGCCGGTCTGGCTTGTCGTGCGAGTGGTAGAAGTACGTTCCCGATTGCCCGACGGTGAATTCGTAAACGAAGGTCTCCCCAGGAGCGATGGGTCGCTGCGTGATGTTCGCAGGGCCGTCCATCGCGTTCGGCACGATGAGACCATGCCCGTGCATGCTCGTCGATTCCGGCAGGTGATTCGTGTAGTCGATACGAATGCGATCGCCTTGGGTGAGGTCGAGTCGCGGGCCCGGGACCTGGCCGTTGATCGCGTATGCGGTGACGGTCTTGTTCGGGAGGATGTTCCACTGGATCACTGACGCCTCGAAGTCGAACACCTTCACTCCATTTTCCATACGCGGCGTGAGCGGTTGGTCTCCCCGTGCGGCGGCCGGGGCGTGGTAGCTCACCAGCCTCGGATCCGCAGCGGCCATATCGCGCATCGCGTCCGCGGGAGTTTCCGTCGTCGTGATCATCCCCGGCGGCATGATCGAGCGTCCCACCGACTCGGCGCTGAGGCGCAGGTTGAAGAAGATTGCCGGGCCATACATCCCGGCGACGAGCATCAGGAGCGTAAAGACAGTCACGGCGGCGAGCTGTGCGCGCGTGACCAAAGGCGGAGTTCCCGGCTTCTCCTCGTGACCGGCGTGCACCCCCGCGGAGCCGCCGATTTCCGCCATCCCCGCCATCCCGCCCATGTCGCTGTTCGTATCGGCAGTTCCCTGCTTCCCGGAGCGCGATTGATCACCGCGCACCGTCATCAAGCCGTGCTTAAGCTTGCGAGCCACCAGCCACACGTTGACAGGGTAGGCGATTGCGAAGCCGACGATGAGACCCATTGACATCACGAACCAGAAGAGCGGCTCACCGGGCCACATTGCCCGCATATCACGACCCATCATGAGCGTGATCATCACCGGGGCCATCCCGGACATCATCGCATTCATGGACACGAGCTCGGGGAGAAAACTCCGACGCACATTTTCCGCATACGTGCCACCCATGATCGCGCGCATGAACAGCGCCTGAAAAATGAGGAGACCGAAGAGAAAACCGGCGACGTACTCGATCAGCAAGTCCGCCCACATGGGGAGGCCGAGGACGGCTGTGGCGATTGCTGCGAGGATGATTCCTGTGGCGTCACCTGCGACGCAGTGCACCGTAGAGCCGACCCCTTGCTTCCATAGCGGCGCGACAAACGCCTCGTGCGTGTTGGGCCGAGGCTCCTTGTCCGCCAGGACATACAGGAGCAGCCCTATGGGGCCCAGATACAACGTTACGAGCACAAAGCCCCATTTCATCACCGTCGCCTCGGGGTTGTGCCGGAATTGGTCGTAGGCCACATACGCCGCCGAGACGAGCGCGACTGCGAGCCAGAGATACACCACGTAGTCGATCGGCTGCAGAATCATGGTGGCCGCGGTGAAAGACGGACGATGGGTTCGAGGATGACCGATAGCATACTTGGTTTCGTGCTCAGATTCTACGCGGCGTAAAAAGCGAACGCTCTCAGCCGTAGTGCAGCCGCACATCTTCCCGCTCCTGCCATTGACATAGGAGGAGGGGGTATCTATACTTATACCCCTAGAGGGTATTAGACGCATCTCACTTTGGCGCGCCGGTCGCGAGGAGTACACGATGGAACACATGACATTGGGCATTGGCGGCATGAGTTGCGGGCATTGCGTCGGTCGCGTCACGAAAGCGCTCGAGAGCGTCGACGGCGTTCAGGTTGAGCAGGTGAAGGTTGGGGAGGCGACCGTCGCATATGACCCGAGCAAAACATCGGAATCGCTGATCGCCAAAGCGGTCGAGGGGCAGGGCTATACTGTGGCCGCTGCGGCGCGTTAGAAGTTTCCTCTTAGTTCACAAATCACGAGACAAGGGAGAAGCGCATGACGGGAACGGACTGGATCGTCATCCTTGGCGGAATTGCAGCGATCGCCTGGGTGAACTGGTATTTCTTTCTTGCCCAGCGCACGATGGTCTCGGCGACGGTTGGACCGGTCTCGCGAAGCGTCGGCGGTAGCGGCACTGGTGAAAGCGCGGGTAAGGACTCGCGGGCAACTGTGTCCCCGATTCCTGAGGTCACCATCGTGGTGAATGGGGGCTACAGCCCCTCCTCGATCCGTGTGAAGGCGCGGCAGCCGGTTCGCCTGCTCTTCGATCGACAGGACACGTCGGGCTGCTCCGAGGAAGTTGTTTTCCCTGATTTCAAGATTCGCCAATTTCTTCCCACGGGGAAAACAACGACCGTCGAGATCACCCCGCCCGCTGCTGGTCGATACGAATTCATGTGCGGAATGAGCATGTTGCGTGGAACACTCATCGCGGAAGAGTAGGGAGACGCAATGGCGACCACATTACCGGAATCCGAAGTCCATGAGCCCAAGTCGCCGGACGACGGCGCGGCCCCGCGCGGGAGCGACCGAGAGACCATTCGCATCCCGGTAACCGGGATGACGTGCGCTGCATGCCAGGCAGGCATTCAGCGTACGCTGCAGAAACAACCAGGCGTGGTCGACGCGTCAGTCAACCTGATGATGAAAAGCGCGACTGTTACCTTCGATCCTGCTGCGATAGCGCCGACGCGCCTTGTCGAGGCCATTCGCGAGACCGGCTACGGAGCGGAGCTGGCTTCTCCCGATCAGTCCGCGTTCGAAGAACAGGAAGCCCGCGATCACGCGCAGCAGGATGAGTTCAATGATTTTCGCCGCAAGGCGATCGTCAGTGCTGTCGTCGGCATCATCGCGATGATTGTTTCGATGCCGCTCATGACGGTGCGCGATGCAGGTATGCATGGGATAGTGATCGATCCGTTCATGCGGTGGGCGATGGATTCGCTCGCGCCCGCATTGCGGGGCGTAGCGCCATGGCTGTACGCCATTCCGCCCACCGTAGCATCGTACGCGCTCCTCGCGCTTACCCTCGGCATCATGGGCTGGGCCGGTCGTCATTTCTACGTGCGCGCGTGGGCGGCCTTCCGGCACCACTCGGCGGACATGAATACTCTCGTCGCCGTCGGCACGAGCGCCGCTTTTCTCTATTCCGTCGTAGCGACCGTCGCTCCCGATTTCTTTTTGCGTCGCGGCGTCGCGCCCGACGTGTATTACGAAGCGGTCGTCATCATCATCGCGCTGATTCTCACGGGCAACGCATTCGAGGCGCGCGCGAAGAAGCAGACGTCGGCGGCACTTCGCTCCCTCGTAAAGCTTCAGCCCAAGACGGCACGCGTGGTCCGTGGTGATGCGGAAGTGGATGTCCCTGTGGAGACCGTGGCGAGCAGCGATGTCGTGGTCGTGCGTCCCGGTGAACGCATCCCGGTCGATGGCGAGGTGACATCGGGCGAGAGTGCGGTCGACGAGAGTATGCTCACCGGCGAGTCGCTCCCGGTGAAGAAGGCGACGGGCGATCGCGTTATCGGCGGCACCATCAACCGCACGGGCGCCTTTCGTTACCGCGCCACGACGCTCGGTAGCGAAAGCATGCTCGCGCAAATCGTGAAGCTGATGCGCGATGCGCAGGGCTCGCGCGCACCCATCCAGCGCCTGGCCGATCGCATTAGCGGGATTTTCGTACCGGTAGTGCTCTCGCTCGCCATCGCGACCTTCGTCGTGTGGTTCGTCGCGGCAGGGAGCGCGCCCGGCGTACGCGCGTTCGCAGCGGCGGTAGCGGTGTTGATCATCGCCTGTCCGTGTGCCATGGGTCTCGCCGTTCCGACCGCCGTCATGGTGAGCACCGGGAAGGGCGCGCAACTCGGCGTGTTGATCAAGGGTGGTGAAGCCCTGCAACGTGCGGGTGATGTGCAGACGGTGGTGCTGGACAAGACGGGAACGGTCACCGAAGGTCGCCCGACAGTCACGGATGTCGTACTCGTTCCGGGTGGCAGCGGTGCGATGACCGAAGCCGAGCTGCTGCGTCTCGTCGCATCCGTCGAGAGCTCCAGTGAACATCCACTCGCCGATGCCATCGTGCGGCACGCGAAGGACCGGGGTCTCGCACTTTCACATGCGGAGTCCTTCGATTCGGTGACGGGGCGTGGTGCTGTGGGTGTCGTGGACGGAGTCGCGATGGCTGTCGGCAACGCGGCCCTCATGGCCGATTACGCAATCAAGGTGCTCTCACTCCAGAACGATGCCGAGCGGCTTGCGACCGAGGGCAAGACACCCATGTACGTCGCCGCGAATGGAGCCCTCGTTGGGTTGCTCGCAGTGGCGGACCCGATCCGGGAATCCTCTCGGGCCGCGATCTCTCAGCTGCGCGCGCTCGGGCTCGAGGTCGTGATGCTGACGGGCGACAATCAGCGCACAGCCGACGCGATTGCGCGCCAGGCGGGAATCGAACGCGTGGTCGCCGAGGTGCTCCCCGAGGGAAAGGTGGCGGAGATCAAGCGCCTGCAAGCGGAAGGGAAAGTAGTGGCCATGGTCGGCGACGGCATTAACGATGCGCCGGCGCTCGCGCAGGCCGACGTCGGGATGGCGATGGGCACGGGAACCGACATCGCTGCGGACGCGGCGGACGTCGTGCTCATGCGCGGCGACCTGCGAAGCGCAGCGCAAGCGATCGCGCTTTCGCGGAGAACCATGCGAACGATGAAGGAGAATCTGTTCTGGGCATTTCTCTACAACGTCGTGGGGATTCCGATCGCTGCCGGTGCGCTCTATCCCGCGTTTGGCTTGCTCTTGAGTCCGATCCTCGCGAGCGCCGCAATGGCATTCAGCTCGGTCAGCGTCGTCATGAACAGTCTCCGCTTGCGCAGATTCCGTACAACCTGATTCCAGGGGGACCACAAGGCATATGGCGACGAGAACTGCGACGAAGGTACTGCCGGTGATACAGGCCCCCTGTGGATGCGCGGCCGAGGATGCGGGACGAAAGGCAGTCGCCGTGGATCCCGATGCGAAGGCGCGCAATCTTACGCGGCTGCGCCGAATCGAGGGGCAGGTGCGGGGTCTGCAGAAGATGGTGGAGGACGATCGCTATTGTGCGGACATCCTTACCCAGATCTCGAGCGTACACGAAGCGCTGCGCGCGGTGGGTCGGGAGTTGATGCGAAATCACCTGCGATACTGCGCCTCCTCGGCGATGCGCACGGGCGGCGAAGAGGCGGACGCCATGTACAATGAGCTCGTCGACTTGATGTACAAGCACAGTCGCTGAACACCGCAAGGAGATGCATTTGACTACGAGTCCTGAGACGGACGCGCTGAACTTCGCCGGTTTGCAGCGCTTGATTCACGAAGCGAATACGCTCACGCTCCTAACAGAGTCACGCTTCTCAAGGGGCTCGTGCCCAGCATCGCGCTCGAGATGACACCGCGTGATTTCGAGGGCCTCATCCTCGAACTTCGCGGGAAGGGCGAACGATTCTACGACGCCCTTTCGCATCCGGGAGAGGGGCGAGCGAAGCGGCACACGATTGGCGAGCGAGACTACGAGGGGCGGTGATCGACCGATTGAGTTCCCCACGCGCACACCGTCGCCCCATTCTAACGGGCCGCTTGGTGCAGCAGCCGTGCGCGCATCCCTCTTTGAGAATGGTTTAACTGTAGGGAGGTCATTAGGGGCCTCCCCGACCTTCGTCGTGCTATTAGCTTCCACACCATGAAACGATCGCGCCGGTTCGCGGCAGTCGCCGCTGTCCTCCTCCCACTTCAGCTGCTCGTGCTGGTGGGTGGAGCCGCGTGCGCGATGCCGGCAGTGATGCCGGGGATGGTCGACGGCACATCCTCAGCGATGGTCGCGATGGGATCCACGCGCACGCCCATGTTGCGCGATGCGCTGTCGAATGCGACCCATCCATCCGGGAACCGCCAGATGCCCTGTCGCATCCCGTGGGCGCCGGCAGACTGTAGTGGCATGGCGCCGTGCGTGCCCGTCGCGGTGCTCTCGACTCCGATCGCGCTGAGTCCCGCGCCTGTCATCTCGCACGATGATGTGTGTCTCGTCGTGCATGCGCCAGCATCGATCAGCACACCTCCCGAGCTTCCTCCGCCTCGAGCGTAGTTCCTCACACGTCGTACGCCGGCATGCGCACTCAGAATCGCTGCCCGGCACTCGTGAGCCGCACCTGACCGCCTTGCACACGAGGCTTCGGTGCGGAGTCTCGCACGATCGCATCGCGCCACGCGACCGTCGTGCGTCTTTTTGAACTTCTGCGATGCGGGTCATGTCATCCATTTTGTCTTTTTCATCGGCGGCAGTCCATCTGTCGCTTGTCAGCGCGCTGTGCACAGTTGCACTCGGTGCCCAGGTAGTGACAACGGCGCCGAGCAGCGATGCGACCGGTCGACGAGCGAATCGCCCGGCGCCGGCACTCGATTCCCTCCTCGCCGTCGCGCTCGAAGCCAACCCGACGATCACCGCGGCCGCGGCGCACGCTCAGGCGGTACGCACGCGGATCTCGCCAGCGGGTGCGCGTCCTGATCCGATTCTCATGGCTGGCCTTCTGAACTTTCCCGTGAGCCAGCCGGGGTTTTCGGATTTCATGACAATGAAGATGGTTGGCATCTCGCAGTCGCTGCCGTATCCGGGAAAACTTGGACTCCGCACACGAGCGGCGACCGACGAGGCCCGTGCCGCGCAGGCGTTGGTAGCTGCCTCGCGTCTGCACGTCACACAAACGGTGGAGGACGCGTACTACGATCTTGCTTTTCTCGACCGCGCCATGGAGATCGTGTCGCGCAATCAGGCGGTGCTGGGTGGCCTCGCCAAGGTGACGGAAGCGCAGTACACCGCTGGAAGAGGCATGCAAGCGGACCTCTTGCGCGTGCAGACTGAAGCGGCGCGCCTGAGCAGCCAGGCATCGGGCCTTGTGGAGGCGAGACATGCGACGCTCGCTCGGCTCAACGCCGCGCTCGACCGGCCGAGCGACATTCCCGTTCCCGACGCGTCGATTCCGGATCGCGTCGCACGTGCGGCGGTTCCGGATTCGGCCGAGGGGGTGCACTTCACCTCGGCTGTCCTCGGCGCCAGGGCCGCGGATTCGCCGCTTCTGCCTTTGGACTCACTCCAGGCGCTCGCCGTCCTATTCAGTCCGATGCTGCAGGCACACGAGGCCGAGATCCAGGCGCAAGCGGCGCGCGCGGAGCTCGCGAGAAAGGCGCGCCTCCCGGATTTCGATGTGTCGCTTCAGTACGGGGAGCGTCGAGACAGAAGCGACATGATCTCGGCGGTGGTATCGATCCCGATTCCTTTACAACGAGGACGGAAGCAGGATGCAGAGAGCGCCGCTGCGCATGCGGACTTGGAGGCGCTCGAAGCGGAGCATCGCTCCGCCGTCGATTCTCTCAAAGCCGAGATCGCAACGAGCGTGAGCGACGTCGAGCGTTCTCGTACCCAGCTCGCGCTGTCCATGAGCGCCATTATCCCACAAGCGCGCGCCACGCTCGCCTCAGCGACGGCGAGTTATCAAGTGGGCCGTGTAGCCTTCTCGTCGGTGATCGATGCACAGGCCAGCTTGTTCACGATCGAGACCGCATACTGGCTATCGCTTACCGACTTTGCGAAGTCGCTCGCGACTCTACGTCGCACCGTTGGTGCGGAGGTGCTGCGATGACTATGCCGACGAACGAATCGGCGATGAGTGCGTCACTGGCTCGACGCTGGCGTTTGTGGATCATCACGGGGCTACTCACGGCTGGCGCGATCACTGTGTTCGTGCTCGGCCGCCGCCATTCGACCACCTCCACGGCTGTCTCATCAACGCCCTCGTCCGGTCACGACATGGGGGGCATGCAGACGGGTGCAGCCCCCAGCAGTGACGGGAATGCCATCCAGATCACCGCGAGTCAGATCCGACAGTTCGGCATCACCTTCGGCACCGTGGAACGACGTACGCTCGAGAGCACGGTGCGAACGGTCGGCACCGTGACAGTGGATGAAGCGAGGCGATCGCAGGTTGTTCTCAAGATCGGTGGATACGTGGAGCGACTCTACGTCGATCAGACTGGGCAGCGTGTGCGGCGTGCCCAGCCGATGCTGGATGTCTACTCGCCGGAGCTCGTCGCCGCCGAGCAGGAGCTCCTGGTCGCCGGAAACTTCGCGAGGAGTGTCCGCGGGAGCTCCGTGCCGGGAGCGCCGGGAGCAAGCATCGATCTGGTCGCTGCTGCGCGTCGTCGCCTCGAGCTCTGGGACATATCAGGTGCGCAGATCGAGGACATTCTGCGAACCGGGAAAGCGAGACGCTCGCTCACACTTCATGCACCGGCGTCGGGCGTGGTGCTCCAGAAGAACGTCGTGCAAGGGCAGGCGATTCAGCCGGGGCAGATGCTGTACGACATCGCCGATCTTTCGGAGGTGTGGGTCGATGTCGCGCTGCGTGAGGCTGATGTCGGTGCGGTGCGCGTAGGTTCCACGGCATCGGTGCAATTCGCCGGGTATCCCGGAGCTCCTCTCGCGGGCCGCGTTGCGTACGTATACCCGACGCTCGATTCCGCCTCGCGGTCCATGCGCGCCCGCATCGAGGTGCCCAATCGCAGCGGGCGTCTCATGCCCGGCATGTACGCGACCGTCGCGCTCACGACGCCCTCGCGCACCGCACTCACTGTCCCGAGCTCGGCGGTGCTGCGCACCGGCGACCGCGCGCTCGTCTTCGTCGACAAGGGCGGCGGGCGACTCGAGCCGCAGGCAGTCCAGCTCGGCCGCGAGACGGGAGACTTTACCGAAGTAGTCGACGGCCTTACGACCGGCCAGCGCGTGGTGACGTCTGCGCAATTTCTCCTCGACTCGGAATCGAATCTCGGCGAAGTGATGCGAGGCATGATCGGGCAGCGAGGCACGAGCGACATTCCGAATGCGCAGGACATGCAGAGCATGCCCGGGATGACAGCGCCAGCCCCGGGGGAATCGGGCATGAACGACAGGGGCGCCCGGGTGAAAGGACCAAGCGTCCGTGATACCACCATGAAGGGGATGCCAATGTCCCCGAATCGGAGGTAGCCGGCATGCTCGCGCGCATCATTGAGTGGTCGGTGAACCACAAGCTGCTCGTTCTTCTCGCGACTGCTGCGATTGTCGTTGCAGGGATCGGCGCGATGCTCAGCACTCCAGTCGACGCGATTCCCGATCTCTCCGACGTGCAGGTGATCGTGATGACCGAGTGGCCAGGACAGGGCCCGCAGCTCGTCGAGGATCAGGTGACCTACCCGCTCGAGACCGAGATGCTCAAGGTGCCACACACGAAAGTGGTGCGCGGGATGAGCCAGTTCGGATTGTCGGCGGTATACGTAGTGTTCGAGGATGGCACCGACCTCTATTGGGCGCGGTCAAGGGTGCTCGAGTATCTGAGCTCCGTGCGGGAGAAGCTCCCCCAAGGCGCAACGACGACGCTCGGTCCGGACGCGACGGGCGTGGGGTGGGTGATGCAGTACATCGTCGCCGACACGAGCGGGACGTTGAACCTCGCGGAGCTGCGGAGCCTGCAGGACTGGACGATTCGACCGGCACTGACGGCCGTGCCGGGCGTGGCAGAGATTGCGTCGTTCGGTGGATTCGAGAAGCAGTATCAGGTGGAAGTCGATCCTGCGAGGCTGCTCGCGTTCGGCATCCCACTCGAGCGAGTCACGCAGGCCGTGCGCGCGTCAAACATGGATGTGGGCGGGCGCGTGTTGGAGATGAGCGGCAATGAGTACGTCGTTCGGGGCCGTGGCCGATTCAGCAGCCTCGATGATATCCGCGCAGTGGTCATCGGGTCCAGCTCTGCCAGATCCCCGATCATCGTGGGCGATGTAGCGAATGTGCAGCTCGGACCCGAGATTCGGCGCGGCATCGCGGAGCTGAACGGAAAGGGCGAGATCGTCACCGGGTGGGTCGTCATGCGCTACGGCGAGAATCCGCTCGCCGTTATCCGGCGGGTCAAGGCGAAGATCGCGGAGGTGCAGCGCGCCTTGCCCGTGGGCGTCACGTTCATCGCGGGCTACGATCGTTCGAGTCTCATCGAGCGCGCCATTCAGACCCTCAAGAGCAAGCTGGTGGAAGAGTCCATCATCGTCGCGTTCGTGACGATGATCTTTCTTCTTCACTTCTCGAGCGCGCTGGTCGCCATTGTGACGCTGCCATTGGGCGTGTTGATGGCCTTGCTCGCGATGCGCGTGATCGGCCTCAACGCGAACATCATGAGTCTCGGCGGGATCGCGATCGCAATCGGCGCGATGATTGACGCCGCGATCGTGATGGTGGAGAACCTGCATAAGCACATAGAGCGCGAATCGAGACACGACGACGGCGATGCTCCGTCGCTCACTCATTGGGATCTCGTCGTCAAATCCGCCACGGAAGTGGGTCCCTCGCTCTTCGTCTCGCTGCTCATCATTACGGTTTCCTTTCTTCCCGTGTTCGCGCTCGAAGATCAGGAGGGCCGACTGTTCAAGCCACTGGCGTGGACGAAGACGCTCTCGATGGCATCGGCAGCGCTGCTCTCGATTACGCTCGTGCCGGTATTGATGGGCATGTTCATTCGCAAGGGCGTCAAGCCGGAAGCAGCCAATCCGGTCAATCGCCTTCTCGTCCGCGTCTACTCCCCGGTCATCGACTTCGTGCTCCGGCATCGTTGGCCAACGATCATCACGGCGGTCCTCGTGCTCGTGGTCACGATCTTCCCGTGGGCAGGACTTGGAAGCGAATTCATGCCCCCATTGAACGAGGGGAGTATCATGGACATGCCGAGCTTGTTCCCTGGGGTGGGCACGGGCGAAGCGAAGCAGATCCTTACGCAGCGCGACGCCGCGCTGGCCAGGATCCCGGAAGTTCAGATGGTCCTCGGCAAGATCGGACGCGCGCAAACCGCGACGGACATGGCGCCGATGTCAATGATCGAGACCATTGCGATCCTCAAGGAGAAAGAAGCGTGGCGTCCCGGAGTGAGCTACGACTCGATCGTGAGCGAGGCCAACGCGACGGTGAAGACTCCCGGCGTCGGCAACATGTGGTCCATGCCGATCAAGAACCGGCTCGACATGTTGGCGACGGGCATCAAGACACCCGTCGGCATCAAAATCTACGGTCCGTCGCTCGACACGCTCGACGCAATAGGCAAGCAGATCGAAGGAATTCTGCCCACTGTCTCGGGAACCAACACGGTATTCGCGGAGCGAATCGAAGGTGGTCGCTATATCGATATCACCGTCGATCGCGCCGCTGCGGCGCGCTTCGGGCTCACTGCCGATGCGGTACTGATCGCCGCGAGCACCGCGGTGGGAGGAATAGAGGCGGGACAGGTGATCAAGGGTCGTGAGCGCTATAGCGTGCTCGTTCGCTATCCCCGCGCGTTGCGCGAGAATCCCGAGGAGATCCGCAGTACGCTCGTTGCCACTTCGTCCGGCGCACAGGTCTCGCTTGGACAGCTCGCGAAGGTCGAGATCGTAAAAGGGGCCACGCTCATCAAATCAGAGGGTGGCTACCCGAACAACGTCGTGTACGTGGATGTGCGCGGACGCGATGTGGGCGGATACGTAGCCGATGCGAAGCACGTGCTGGAGCAGAAATTGAGACTGCCGCCCGGCTATCGGCTCGAGTGGTCGGGACAGTTCGAAGCGATGCAGCGCGCGGACGAGCGGCTGCGCGTGGTGGTTCCGCTCACGCTCGCCATCATCTTTCTGCTCCTCTATCTCAACTTCGGCAGCGTAACCGAGAGCGCGATGGTGATGCTCTCGTTGCCATTCTCGCTCGTCGGCGGCGTGTGGTTAGTCTGGCTCCTACACTACAACCTTAGCGTCGCCGTCGCTATCGGCTTCATCGCGTTGGCTGGCGTCGCCGCCGAGACAGGGGTCATCATGCTTCTGTATCTCGATCAGGCGTTCAGAGCACGTGGCGAGCGAGGGTTGCTCCGCACTCGCGACGACATCAACGCGGCCGTGCTCGATGGGGCGGTGGGGCGCGTCCGTCCCAAAATGATGACGGTCACCGCGATCACCGCCGGCCTGCTTCCGATTCTCTGGAGTCAGGGCACCGGCGCTGATGTCATGAAGCGGATTGCGGCTCCGATGGTCGGAGGGATGATCACGAGCACGATTCTTACACTCGTGGTGATTCCGGCGATTTACTCGCTGTGGAAGGAATGGTCGACGTTGCAGGATCTATGAAAGCGCAGCTTCGACGCAGGCCGCCGGCCGGGCAGCCCGGCGCCGTGCGATGTCGATTAAATACTTTCGCGTCCGCATGGGACCGGACTGACAATCCGCGTGTCGGGGGTGCAATTCCCTCCCTGGCCACTCAAGTGGGACAACGACATAGAGCGCTTCAGCTCCGTGAGCGCGGAGGGCACGATCCGATCGCAGCACGAAATGCGCGTAGCTCGCGGACGAGATCGACGAGCGGATAACTTCCGTTCGCGCCGCTCGGGCTTGGTAAGACCCAGATGCGTGTACCGAGCGGCGAGTTTGGCTGCGGACCGACTTCCGCTCGCGGGTCGCGAAAAGCCGTGCGGTAGGCGCCGACTCCCAACACAGCGATCCATTGTGGACGGTTCGCGCGTACGAGCCGATTGAGCCTGCGTCTGCCGGCGATGAGCTCCGATGGAGCGACTTCGCGGGCGGTCGCGGTGGCACGGCGAACGAGGCTCGTGATCCCATAACCCGACTCGAGCAGCGCGTCGGTTTCGTGCGGAGCCAGCAATCGATCCGTGAATCCCGCCAGATGCAACGCCGGCCAGAAGCGGTTGCCCGGCCGTGCAAAGTGATGCTTCGTGGCTGCGGAGTAAAGCCCCGGGTTGATGCCGCAGAAAAGAACCGTCAGGTCGGGTACGACGAGGTCAGGTATGCGACGCCCGGCTGCTGCGCGCAGGTCTGCAGCCTTTGGCGCGCGCCCTTCCGGTGGCGATCGCATTCCCGGCGCGCGGCGCCTCAGCTGGAGAGTTTCTTGAGCGCGGAGCCCTTGTGCATCGCAATATGATCGGACTTGTCGCTCTTGATCTCATACTGCGGTTCATCTTTGCTCGCATGCACTTTGTAGCCTTTGAACTCAATCTGCGATGTGATCACTTTGCTAATCGTGCCGCTCACGTGACCAGCCTCCGAATTCCAACTGACGTGATCACCAACCTTGAAGTGCTTTGTGGCCATCGTCGTGCGCTCCAGTGCTCGGTGATGATTTGTACTGTGATCAACTAGCCGTTGAACCCGCATCAGCCGTTCCTGGTGTCGGATCGTCGGTTTCGCTTCCGGCTTTCGCGCCGAGGTTCCGACCGACATCCGGTCCACGCTTTTCTAACGCAGCACTGTCCCAGTGCCCCAGCGAGGCCCCGGCCGCATACGTACTCCGCAGAAAGTCGAGAATCATCTTCTCGGGAGCGGCAGCGCTCCGCACATCGTCGTAATCCAGCACGAACTCGCCGAGCTTGGGATCGAAGCGTGCGCTCTCGGGTCGAACGTGCGCGGTCTTATAACCCGCCGGCGCGGGATATGTGTAGGAGTAGAACGCGGGTTTCGGATACTTCGCGCCGCCGGGCCAGAAACCAACCGTGACGTTCTCCTCGTCCTCGGTGTAGCGCCCCCTCCGGTTTGCTCCTTTCGGCGGCTCGGATGGCTTGCCGGAAAAGCGCGTGACGCACAAATCAAAATCGCCCCAATAGAACTGCACCGGGCTGCTTTTCCCCGAGAACCCCGCACGATACTGCTCCATCACCACGCCGACGCGTGTGAGAATGCGCCACCACCGGCCGACGTACGCTGGATCGTACGCGGCGTGCTCGTGGTCCTGCTCGAACGGAATCGCATGTTTGAACTGCTGCGGTCGCGTGTTGAAATTGACCGTTATCCCCAACGCGCTGAGCGTCGCCACGAACTCGGTATAGAAGTCGGCGACTGAGCGCGCGATCAGCGGCAGTGTCTTGACCGCGCCTTCGCTGGTGCGGACATACAGGTTGTGGTCGATGAAATCGAAGTCGATCGCGAACGCGCCACCGGCAAACGGCACGGTCGACGTGGTCAATCCACGCGCCGTGAGCGCGAGCGGCACTTCCCACCATTCGTTGAAGAACGGACACAGCTCGAGTTTTACCTTCCCGACTACTTGCGTCCACAAATGCAGGGTATCGCAGGTGGCGCGCCAAGCGTCGAGCGGAAGCGCGGGCCATGTCTCTGCCGCGCTTCCACCGTCGTCGGCATTCTTGCGTTTCATTTTCTGCTGCCGTCGCTAGCCGACGGGGATCGTCGTCTTGTGTTCCGCGGCTGCCTTTTTCAACTGATCGGTGGTCACGAGCGCGGTGTCGGGATCGCCGGCGTTTGGTTGTGGCTTGAACTGGAGCTCGGTCATGTAGGGCGTCGGCTTGTGCTCGCGGAACGCCAGCATGGTATCCACGTACGTCTGCCGAGCTTTCGCGACATCCGTCTTCCCCGTGATGATGTCGTGGGCGAGGTTGACGGCGAGGTGATTCGCCCCTTCGTCGTGACACCTGGCGGAGAGAAGTCCACGTGTCCGATTGACCGTGACGCTGCCGTCGAAGTGCGCAAGCTCGGAGAAGGAGTCGAGTGGCACGTCATACTCCGTGAAATTCTCGACGATATCTCCATGGGGGAAGGGGAAATTGTGCGGCGTTGCCTCTTTCGACGCGACGACGGCTTTCCACGGGCCGCGGTTGTGCCACACGACCTGCGTTGACGTGACCTCATCCGCTGCTCCGTACTTGGTTATGAGCGCTGCCGTGACGGTGCGCGAGTCGTCCGGCCAATCCTTGATGACTGTGCTTGCATCCATTGTCATGATATTGTCTCCTCTTGCTCCTAAGGGCTTGCGACTTCGTAGACGATGGGCTCGTTATCGATGGTTTTGCACCCGCCGCCACGAATGGGCCCACGCGGTTAGGTGATGCATAAAGAGCGCCGCCTCAAGGGAATCGTGCGCCTTTGACGATGGCGAAGAAGGAGCGTCCAGACCAGTCAACGCGATCGTCAGTTGCAGCCACACGCGCAATGTGAGATTCAAACCGTTACCCTGAAAATTCGAGCACGCAGCCGTCGGACCAACCGACGGCGCTCTGCGCGCTTACTCGAGAGCCGCGTCGCTCTCCCCACGGTCGCAGTCCGACATGTTCGCATCGTCCGCCCAGAGCTCGCTCTCTATGGCTCGCTCAGCTGCGCGCCCTCCGGGACGATCGGGATCGCGCGCGAACGGTAAATGCGCGTGGCCAGTAGGCGTCGGGCCGCCAAGCTCTTCCCCTGGCGTCGTTCGGAGGGCGCGTCCTTCACCAGGATGATCGATCGCCTCCTGAAAGCGGTGCCCTTTGATTTGGAGTTCTGCGAGGAAGGCGTCGAACTCGGCAACTCCCATCGACGTAACAAGCGCAGGCACAAGGCCTTTGATGAGCACGAGTCGTTCGCCGATGGAAAGCTCGAGAATGCTGTGTACGAGTTGCCGTATCGTCGCGTTATCCAACCACTCGTAGAAGGGACTGTGCCGTGCGTCGACTCGTTCATCTGAACCCAGCTCTCGTTGATCCATATCATCCTCCCATGTCGCGTTATGGCCGGCATCGCTCTCGCGAGACGTGATTTGGAAAATGGTCGCATACATCGAATCGCTTCCCTCTCGACTGGCCGAACACGGGCGGCGGGGCAACCTTGGCGATAGCGCCGCCGCCGCTGACATGAATGAAGCGCGGAACTACCTTGGGAAGAAAGGACGCTAAAGCGACAAATAGCAGATCTCATTCGTACGCGTGTACGCCAGTCAAGTTGCTCAACCTGTCCGAGCCCGAGCGTGCAATCGCCGGCGCTCGCGTACACGCATCAGCAGTACTGACTTATCACCCATGAAGGAGGCCGTTATGGCTACCAAGAAATCACCATCGTTCAAGACGATTCCCGCTGGCACCACGGTATCCTGGCACTATCGTAGCGCTATTGGTCACGGCACCGTCACCGGCGTCCACAAGCGCGGCACGACGGCCGCCAACACGATGTACTCCATCAAAGAACACGACCACCATCCGGGCGAACCAGCTGTCGTGTTTCATTCTGGCAAAGCACTAACGCGTACAGCGAAGTAAGAAAAAGGGCAATTACTGAACGGCCGTGTGGAATTGGAGGGGGCGGAGGCCGGTGCACCCATGTCTTCACTTCCGGGGGGGTGTGCATTACGTAGTTATCGAGCACGACGTGCAGGCCGCACCCCTGCAGCAGTACGCCACCTCCATATCTGGGCAATCAGAACGATCATGAGCACAGTCGACCAACTACTCCAACACGCCATCGACGGTCTCCCTGATCGCCAATTCTCCGTGAAGCGCGTCCACTACGCACCTGGCGAGGTCGATGTCGCCCATCACCACACCGCGCCGCTCGTCGCGTACGTCCTCTCCGGAGCGCTTCGCTCGCGGGTGGGCGACGCGCCCGAGCGCGTCTACCACGCCGGCGAGAGTTTTTACGAGGCCGCGAACGAGGTTCATCACGTCTCGGCGAATGCCAGCACGACGGAACCCGTCACGTTCATCGTGGTGTTCGTGGCCCCCCGGGATGCAACCCTCACGGTGCCGGCGAGTGGTATATTGTGACCGCGCATGGGGCGTGCCGCGCTACCGCAGACTCAGTCGCGCTCGCGGAGTTCGATGCGGCACGCTGTGTGCGGGCTCACATTGAACAATGTCCGCGATCTTCAATCGTCGAGCCGCGACGGTCGCGCGCGCAACATTGGTCGCGCTCTGCGCTCTCGTGATACTCATTCCTACCGTCGCGATGCTCTGGGTGCGAACGCCCTGGGCACGCGGTGAGCATCGACGCATCGTGCAGCCGGTGCCATTCGACCATCGCATTCACGTCACGGGGCTGCGCATCGATTGTCGCTACTGTCACTCCGGCGTCGAGCGCAGTGCGTCGGCCGGCTTGCCATCGACCCAGAAGTGCGTGAGCTGCCACACACAGCTGTGGCGCGCCGGCTCGCCCATGGAGCCCATTCGCCAGAGCGTTGCAACCGGACGGCCAATCCCCTGGCGTCGCGTGACGCAGCTTCCCGACTTCGTGTATTTCAACCACTCGATTCACGTGAACAAGGGCGTCGGATGCGAGAGCTGTCACGGACGAATCGATCAGGCGGCGGAGGTCGAGCAAGCCGCTCCGCTCACGATGAGCTGGTGCGTGGATTGCCATCGCAACCCGGCGCCAACACTACGGCCACTCGAGGCAGTTACCACGCAAGGCTACGTTCCGCCCGGCGGTGATCGTGACATCGAGCTCGCCGCCGTGCTGATGAAGCGCTACCAGATTCATTCGCTCGCGAATTGCACGACGTGCCACCGCTAGTGCGCTAATCGGAGATCATCAATGTCCGATCCACGGTTCGAACGCGAATTTCCCAGCGACGCCGCCGAGCGCCCAACGATCGCGCGACGCGACTTCGTCAAGTTGCTCGGCGCGAGTGTCGCGCTCGCGGGAGTGAATGCGTGCGTCCGGGAGCCGGATCGAAAGATTCTGCCGTACGTCAACGCACCGCCCGATATCGTGCCGGGGGTGACGCAGCACTACGCGACGGCGATGACGATCGACGGCTTCGCGACCGGGCTGATCGTCGCGAGCCGCGAGGGGCGGCCAATAAAGATCGAAGGGAATCCCGATCACCCGGCGAGCCTCGGCACCGCAGGCGTTTTCGAACAGGCATCGGTGCTGCAGCTCTACGATCCTCATCGCGCAAGCGCTCCAAAGGCAGGCAAGCGCGCGGTGGGCTGGGACTCGGCGCTTGCGGCCATCGATCCGAGCGCGATCGGCACTCGAGTGGGTGCACGCGGGGCAGGGCTACGGCTCCTGCTCGAGCCGACGTCGTCGCCGCTCATCGCTGCACAGCTCGCCCGTGTGCGCGAGCGGTACCCGGACGCACGCTACTACTTCTACTCCCCGCTCGGGGGCGCCGCGCAGATCGCGGCGTCGCGCGCGAGCTTCGGCGCCTCTCTACTTCCGCAGTACGACCTCACGCGAACCGACGTCGTCGTCTGTCTCGACGCAGATCTGTTGGCATCCGGGCCGTTCCACCTGCGGCACGCATACGACTTCAGCACGCGGCGTCGAGCTGCACCACGCGGGGAGCTGCTCGTCGCGGAGCCCACGCCCACCCCCACGGGTACGCTCGCGGATCGTCGAATTGCGGTGACGTCCAGCGCCATCGGCCGGCTCGCATCCGCGTTACTGAGTGTTGTGACGCATGCACCGAAAGCCAAAACCGCACTTCCGCTCGCTGCAGACGAACGCGCGTGGATGGAGACCGCAGCTGCTTCGCTCGCCCGCGCCGGCCCGCGTGCTCTCGTGATCGCTGGACCTCGCCAACCATTTGAAGTGCACATGCTCGTGCATGCGCTCAATAGCGCACTGGGAAGCATGGGCAACAGTGTGTGGTACACGGCGTCGCCCATCGTGGAGGCCGGCGAGCCGAGTCATGACCTTGCGGCGCTCGTGCAGGAGCTCGATGCCGGCGATGTCGACACACTCGTGATTCTCGAGGGGAATCCGTGCTACACCGCGCCGGCTTCGCTCGAGCTCGCGCGTCACGTGCGAGCGGTGCGCAACTCGCTGTACCTCGGCATGTACGATGATGAGACGGCAAGCGCGTCCAAGGTGCTCATCCCCGCGGCCCACTACCTCGAAGCGTGGGGCGACACGCGCGCATACGACGGCACCGAGTCGATCGTGCAGCCACTCATCGCGCCGCTGTACGCGGGGCGCACGGTGACGGAGCTGCTCGCTGCACTCGTGGGATCGACCGCAGAACCGGCATACGAGCTGACGCGCGATGCCTGGCGAGCGCGGGGCCGTGACTCGACGTCCGGCGATGACGCGTGGAGCGGCGCGGTGCGGCGCGGTGTCGTCGAGGGAACAGCCTCGCCACGCGTAACGCCGATGGTTCGCGGCGATGCCGTGCTCGCGGCTCAGCACGCGATCGCGGCGGCCGCGTCGCGTGAAGGCTCCGGCGGCCTCGAGCTCACCATCACGCCGAGCCATGCGGTGTACGACGGCCGTTTCGCGGACAACGCATGGCTGCAGGAGCTGCCGCAGCCGGTCACCACCCTCACATGGGACAACGCCGCGCTGGTGTCGCGCGACACCGCCGCGCACGCAGGTGTCGAGAGCGGCGACGTCGTCGAGCTTCGATCCGCGGGGGGTGCGCTGCAGATGCCGGTGCTGATCGTTCCCGGCCACGCGAACAACGCGATCGTGCTGGCGATGGGTTACGGCCGCGCCGGCGCGGAGGCGATTGCCCGGGGAGTCGGCGTGAACGCGAATGTCCTTCGCACTCCTGCCGCGCCGCATCAGGTGGGCAGTGTGCAAATGCACCCGGTGGGGCGCCGCGCAACGCTCGCACTTACACAGACGCATTGGCAAATCGATGCCCGGGCGCCGAGCGTGCTCGGTGCGCCGGAGTCGGGGCCGCCGCAGTCTGTTACGCGCAACAAGCGCCGACCGCTCACGTTGTACGAGCCGCCTGCCGCGCCGTCCACCGGCTTCGGCGCAGATCAGTGGGCGATGACGATCGACCTCGACCAATGCACGGGATGCGGCGCGTGCGTGGTAGCGTGCCAGGCCGAGAACAACATCCCGGTGGTGGGAAAGGAGGGCGTGCTCAAGAGCCGCGAGATGCAGTGGATGCGCATCGACCGGTACGTCGACGGTCCCAGCGACTCGCCCACGTTCGAGACGCAGCCGATGCTCTGCCAGCAGTGCGAGAAGGCGCCGTGCGAGTACGTGTGTCCCGTCAACGCGACCGTGCACAGCGATGATGGGATCAACGAGATGGTATATAACCGGTGCGTGGGCACGCGCTTCTGTTCCAACAACTGCCCGTACAAGGTGCGTCGGTTCAACTGGTTCGACTACAACGACAACGTGACACCGGTCGAGCAGCTACTGAAGAATCCTGAGGTCACCGTGCGAGCGCGCGGCGTGATGGAGAAGTGCACATTCTGCGTGCAGCGCGTCCGGCATGCGCAGATCGAGGCGGAGCTCGCCGGCGCGCCGCACACCGGACCGGTACAGACGGCGTGTCAGCAGACCTGTCCATCGCAGGCGATCATCTTCGGATCGCTCACGGCGCCGGACAGCGAGGTCGCCCGGTCGTCGAACGATCCGCGAGCATTCAGCGCGCTGGAAGAGCTCGGAGCGCAGCCGCGCGTGCGGTATCTCCGGCGTCGCCGCACGTGACCGCTCCGGCCGCGGCAATGGCGGCTCCGCCGGATGCGCTCCAACCGTATCCGGTGGTCGGCGCGCTCCCCGATGACGGCAGCCTCACGAGGGATCTTCTCGGGCCGAACTGGAGTGCGTCGCGCGCGTGGTGGCCGCTCTTTATCGTCTCGGGCGCGTTCGCGGTGCTGTTCATTGTGGCGATCGCGTTCACCGTCGTCAAAGGTATCGGCGTATGGGGCAACAATATTCCCGTCGCCTGGGCATACGGGATCACCGACTTCGTCTGGTGGATTGGCATCGGACACGCCGGTACGTTCATCTCCGCATTTCTATTGCTGCTCAATCAGCGCTGGCGTGCCTCGATCAATCGCCTCGCGGAAGCGATGACGATCTTCGCGCTCGTGAATGCATCGCTCTTTCCGCTGCTGCATCTGGGCCGGCCGTGGTTCTTCTACTGGTTGGTGCCGTATCCCGCGACCACAGGCGTGTGGCCCAACTTCAAGAGCTCGCTCCCATGGGACGTCGCGGCCATCGCGACTTATTTCACCGTGTCGCTGCTCTTCTGGTATCTCGGGTTGATTCCCGATCTCGCCGCAGCGCGCGACGCCGCGCCCGGGCTCAGGCGCCGCCGCGTATACGGGGTGTTCGCCCTCGGCTGGCGCGGTCGCGCACGGGAGTGGCAGCATTACCGCGTCGCGTACATGCTGTTCGCCGGGCTCGCGACGCCGCTCGTGATCTCCGTGCACAGCATCGTCAGTCTGGATTTCTCGATTACGCAGCTGCCGGGATGGCACTCCACGATTTTCCCGCCCTACTTCGTGGTGGGTGCGATCTACTCCGGACTCGCGATGCTGCTCATGCTCGTGCTGCCCGTGCGCCGCATCTTTCACCTCGAGGAGGTCATCACCAGGCGCCATCTCGACAACATCGCGAAGCTGATCCTTCTTTGCGGCTGTCTGCTGGCGTACAGCTACGTCTGTGAGATGTTCGGCGCGTGGTACAGCGGCAATGTGTACGAGCGCTTCGCGATGCTCATCTCGCGTCCGTTCGGGCCCTACGGCGTGCTGTTCTGGATCATGACGGCCGCCAACGTCCTCACGCCGCATCTGTTCTGGTCGGCGCGCATGCGTACGAACACGATCGTGCTCTTTGTGGCCGGAGTCATCATCTGGGTTGGCATGTGGCTCGAGCGGTTCGTTATCATCGCCGGATCGCTCAGTCAAACCTTCCTGCCGTCGAGCTGGCATCTGTTCATTCCAACATGGGTCGACTGGAGCTTGCTCGTGGGAAGTGTTGGTCTGTTCGTCTTTCTCTTTCTCGCGTTTCTCCGGTGGGTGCCGTTCGTGTCGGTGGCCGAGGTGAAGCGGCTGCGTCTGGATGTCCAGCGTGGTGTGGCGGAGCGGAGCGCAACCTGATGCGGCGCGAATCGCATGGGCCGGAGCTGCTTGCCGAGTTCGGTACCGTGGACGCGATGCTTCACGCGATCGATGCGTTGGGTGACTCGTACGGCGAGATCGAGACGTACACTCCGTACGATGTGCCCGACGTCGATGGCCGACTCGGGCTCCGCCCCTCGCGCATCGGCTGGATTGCGGCGTTCGGCGGCCTGTGCGGAATGGTGACAGCGTATGGCATTCAGTGGTGGGCGGACGTGCACGCCTATCCGCTCAACGTCGGCGGTCGGCCGCTGCACGCCGCACCCGCATTTCTGCTTGTCACCTTCGAGGGAACCGTACTCGGTGCCGCACTCGCGACGTTCATCGGTCTCCTGCTCCTGCTCGGCTTTCCGAAGCTCTGGGCTCCGGTGGATGAGGTGGAGGGTTTTGATCGCGCAGCGATCGACCGGTTCTGGATCGCCATCCCGGCGCTCGCGAACGAGAATGACCGCGAGCGAGCCGACGCGCTGCTCCATGAAGCGGGCGCGCTGCGCACCGTGGTCGTGGGCGGCGCATGAGCGCCTTGCGGGCGTGCGCAACCGGATCCGCCGTCGCGAGCGCGTTGCTACTCGCGCTGTCGGCGTGCTCCGATCGCGCCGGCGATAGATGGGACTGGAATCGCATGCGATCGCAGCCGCGCGCGAACGCGTACGGTGCGAACGCATTGTTTCCGAACGGGGGGGCGATGCGCGTGACCCCGGCGGGGGCCGTCTCGCGCGAGGCGATGCTGCGCGGTGAGCGACCACGCGAGATCGATCTCGCGCGCGGCGCCTCGCGATTTCAGATATTCTGTGCCGTATGCCACGGCGCGCGCGGCGATGGGGCGAGTATTGTCGGAAGCAATATGGATGACCCGAAGCCGCCGTCGCTGCTCGAGGGTCCGGCGCGCGCGGTGACGCCCGAGCAGCTCTTCGCGATCATCTCGGGCGGCATGGGCGCGATGCCATCGTACGCGGCGGAGCTGTCGGAATCCGACAGGTGGCAGGTAGTTTCGTACGTTGCTGATCTGCAACGGCGTTCGGACGCACACACCGACACCGTGGGCGCCGTGCCGCTGCTCTCGCGACCATGACGCGTACCATGAGCGTGGGACTGGGTGCCGCGATCGTCGGCGCTATTCTCATGCTGGTTGGCGTGATTCTGGAGCCGCGACAGGCGCTCACCTCGTATCTCTTCGCCTACGCGACGGTGCTCACGATCGTGCTCGGCGCGCTGATACTGGTGATGCTGAGCTACGTCAGCGGCGCGGCGTGGTTCACGGCCTTCAGCGATCTGGCGCTGGCGATCGTCGGTGCGCTTCCCGCGCTCGCAGTGCTGGCGCTCCCGATTCTGATTGGTGTGAAGAAGATCTATCCGTGGGCGACGATTGCGACGCTTCCGGTTGAGACACGCGGTGTGGTCGAGCGAAAGGAGGCGTGGCTCAATGTGCCCTTCTTCGTAGTGAGGGCGCTGATCTATCTAGCGGTTTGGACGATCGTGGGAGAGTTGGTGAGAAGGCGGTGGTTCGACATGGAGAGGGCTCGTGCTGCCGAGTCGAGCGATCTCCGTCCGCGCGCGAGCGGATTGAGTGCGGGCGGTCTTATCGTCGTCGGCCTGGCGCTCACTTTTGCATCGTTCGACTGGCTGATGTCGCTCGACCCGGCCTGGTATTCGACCGTCTACGGCGTGTACGTGTTTGCGGGCGGTTTTCTCGCGATGCTCGCGCTCGTCGCGGTGATGGCGCCACGATCGATCGGACCGGAGCAGACCAGCGCGATCGGCAAGCTGCTTCTCACGTTCTCGATCTTCTGGGCGTACATCGCGTTTTCGCAGTATCTCATCATCTGGATCGCGGATGTTCCGTCCGAAGTAACGTGGTATCTGTCGCGCGCGCGGGGAAGCTGGGGGGTCATCGCGATCGTGGTCGCGATTGGCCGGTTCGTCATTCCGTTTGTTCTTCTGCTATCGCGTGCGCGCAAGCGCAACGCGCGTGCGCTTGCGGCGATTGGCGCGTTGCTGCTCGCGATGCACGTGCTCGACGTGTACTGGCTCGTCATGCCCGCGCTGCATCCAGCCGGCGTACAACCGAGCTGGCTCGACGCGGCCGCACTCCTCGCGGTGACGGGAGGCGCAGTGGCCGGGGCGGCATGGCGCCAGGGCCGACGCCCGCTCGCGCATGTGTCAACACGTTCGGGAGAAGTAGCGTCGTGAAGACACTCGCCAGCGTACGAAAGGGCAAGCGGCGATCCGGCCTGACCCGCCTCGCCTGCGCATCCCTGATCGCGACGGTTGGCGTCGCTGCGTGTCATTCGGATCGTGGCGCGGAGCTCCCTACATCCGGCGCGAGTGCAGAGCGGGGGCGACAACGCATCGAGGCCTATGGTTGCGGGTCGTGCCACATGATACCGGGAATCGGCGATGCCACAGGACTGGTAGGGCCATCGCTCGAGAACTTTGGCCGACGTACGTTCATCGCCGGGCGGTTGCCGAATTCGCGCGCTAATCTCGTTCGATGGATCATGAAGCCGCAGTCGGTCGCGCCCGGGAATGCGATGCCCAATCTCGGAATCAATGAACGAGACGCGCGCGACATCTCGGCGTATCTCTACACGCTGCGGTGAGTCGAAGTTGCACGGCGAGCCCCGGCTGGGCAGCGAACGGGCAAGGCGCAGTTGGTGCGGGATGATGTGCGGGAGTCGACTGCGACTGCCGCGCTGTCGCATCTCGAGGCGCGTTGACGGCCGCCGGCAGTGAATCGACCGCATCCTCACAACTCTCGATGTCTCGCGCGACTGCCGTCAGATCATTGTCAAATTGATGCCCGCGGCCGTCGTACGATCGTTGCCACGGGCGCCAAGAGCGCCGATTCGAACCGCGAAATGTTCGTCTTCCGACGGGAACGCGGGTCGTGGAAAATCTGGCGATACATGTTTAACAAACCCCAGTGAGCCAGACATGGTCGCTGGGGCGCTTCAGAGACGAGGGGAATGATGGCCATTGCACCAGGGTGCATGCACGAATTAATTGTCACTCAATCGTAAGGTGCCACCATGCATGCTTCCAGCACTCCGATGTTCTGATTTCGTCAAACACGAGGCTGGAATGATGAAGGCGTCGATGCTCTCCGCTACCGCTGCTCTGATCGGCAGCCTCGCACTCACAGCCCGGTCATCAGCTGCTCAGACCTTTCATGTCGTCGCATCCGCGATTGGTGGCGATGGGGGCACTGACTATCTCACAGCCGAAGCCGGTACAGGTCGCGTCTTCGTCTCACGTGGTACGCACGTGATGATCATCGACGGCGCCTCTGGAAAGGTGCTCGGCGACATTCCGAACACACCTCGAACGCACGGCATCGCACTCGTCGAAAAGGCGGGGCACGGCTTCATCACGAATGGCGGAGATTCGACGGTCACCATGTTCGATCTCAAGTCGCTTGCCGTCATTCGCAAGATCAGAATCGAAGCCGGTGGACTCGACGGCATCATGTACGATGAGCCGGATGCACTCGTTGTTCTCACGAATCACAGCAAGCCGGCCGGGACCGTGGTCACTCTGGATCCGATATCTGGCGACGTGCTGGGTCAGGCGGAGCTCGAAGACGACGGGCCTGAGGGCGCCGCAGCCAATGGTCGTGGACAGATCTACGTCAACAATGAAGGCAAGAACACCATCCAGGTCGTCGATGTAAAATCGATGAAGGCGATCGCGTCGTGGCCTCTCGCCCCCTGCGACGGGCCAACAGGCATCGCCTACGATAGGGCGAGCAATCGGATCTTCGCTGGCTGCGGCAAGACATCGGTCGTCGTGGACGGCACGAGTGGCAAGGTGGTCGCCACCATTGCGAACGGAGACGGAGTCGATGCGCTCGGCTGGGATGCATCACAGAAGCTCATTTATATCCCTGCAGGCCGGGATAGCAGCGTGACGGTCGTGCACCAGGACTCGCCGAACAAATACACCGTCGTCGCAACCGTGCCGACCATGCGCGGCGCCAAGACGATAGCCGTCGATCCGGTGCGCCATGTCGCATATCTCTTTCAGCCCGAGTATGCACCGGCGCCTGCGGGTACGCCCCCCGGACCCGGCGGTCGCCCCGCACGAGGCCCGATCATCGCGGCTCGATTTTTCTCGATAACGCACTGAGCGTCGTGGCGAACGCCGCCACCGCGCGCCAGGCGGTCCTTCGCGATGTGAAGGACGCGCCTGCCGTAGACCTCTTTTGGATCGGGGTCGCGATCGCATCTACGGCGGCCTTCGCGATACTCACCGTACTGGTCGTTACGGGAAGGACCACGGTCGTCGACCACTCCTTGATCCACGCGCTCACGGTGAACGCATCTCCGGCACTGACTGCACTGCTGCTGGGCGTGACGTTCACGTCCGGACGTCTTGCAATTTTCGTAGCGATCCTGTTCGCTCTCCTGCTCTATCGCAGGGATGGCTGGCACACTCCTGCGTATTACTCGGCTGCTTGCCTCAGCGCGCAGCTGATCAACCTCTTGCTGAAATACGGAGTGCATCGCACGCGCCCGCATGGGCTCAGTCCACGATTGACGGCTGCGGGTGGCCCCTCCTACCCGTCCGGCGACGTCATGATGGCGGTCCTCATATTCTGGCTCGGAACGCTGTTACTCAGCCGCTCGTTCGTCTCGAGCGGAAGTCGAACAGCCGCTCGGGCGATTGCGCTCCTTTTCATCATCGCGACCGCAATCGCCCGTGTATATCTGGGCGCTCACTGGCCCACCGACGTTGTCGGTGGCATTCTCGCCGGCGTGGCATGCTCAGCCGTCTGGGCCGGCAGCGCGCTGAGCAAAGGAACAGTGATCGATCGATCTCTCCGGCGAGATACTCTCCAGCAGTCGTCACAAAAACAACTTGATGCTTCGGAACCGGCTTTGTAACGAAGGTGAAAGGACAGGTGCCTAAGCTGCCCCGTGGAATCACTTCTCAACGGGCAGCAACAGATGCAGTTTGGCCAGATCGAACAAGCGTGGCGTCGTGGCTGGATGCGCGGGATCGGTATGCTGTCCGCAGGCGAGACTGTGGCCGAGCTGCCGCGATGGAACGAGCGACCACAGGCTGTGCTGTACATGCGGACACAAGGGATCGGCGATGTAATTCTCGCTACCGGAACTCTTCGCGCGATGGCGCTCGCGCAACCCTCCATCGCGCTCGACGTGCTCACCACAGCACAAGCGTCGCCGGTTCTCGAGCGCAACCCGTACGTGCGTCGCGTGCACGTGCTCCCGCGCACATTCCTCGGCGCGCTCGAAGTCGCGCGAACGATTCGCCGTGAGAAATACGACGTCGTGATCGATGGAAAGATCACCCGAGGTGCGTCGTTCATTCGCAGCCCCGCACTGACGCTGGCATCACGGGCGCCGTATCGAATTGGTGTCGGCGGCGGTAATCATCCCCTCGTCTTCAACGTGTGTGTCGATCGCTTCGATCGCTCGACTACGCACATGGTCGAGGGCAGCGCGGCGCTTGCGACCCCATTCGGCGTCGACCTCCCTGCCACCGACCTGCGTCCCGAGATTTTCCTGTCCGAGCAAGAAACGAAGTCCGCCGACG
Organism: Gemmatimonadaceae bacterium; assembly: GCA_013697785.1. GTDB lineage: Bacteria > Gemmatimonadota > Gemmatimonadetes > Gemmatimonadales > Gemmatimonadaceae > FEN-1250. Next base: position 40,231 of record JACCWE010000164.1, on the reverse strand, counting down.
AGGTGTGGTCTGCCTCCGCCGGACACGCCGAGATACATCGCGAGCGCTGGCTGATCAATATCTCCGCGGGAGCCGCGCCGCGCCGTTGGCCGAATGATCGCTGGATCGCACTTAGCGCGCACCTGCGGGCGCTCTCGCCTGAAGCGACTATCATCGTCGTGGGAAGTGTGGCCGATTGGAGCTCCGTGTGCGATGTCGCGAGCCGGGGCGGCGCGGTTGCCGCGCCAACGCCGAGACTCCGCGATGTACTGGCACTGGTCGGGACGAGCACCCACGTGGTCACCGCCGACACCTCGATCACTCACGCGGCTTCGGCGTTTCGTATTCCCACTGTGGTTCTCATCCAGCAGGGACTCACTCAATGGCTCCCATGGCATACTCCGCATAGCGCCGCGTACTGGAGCGGATCAACGATCGAATCGCTCAGCATAGCCAGTGCCTGCGATGCATTGGACGGTCTCCTGCAATGCTCGCACGCGATGTAGCCAGAAGTCGCCGAGTGGGCGTAATCAGCGCGTCAGGTCGGGAGAATAGTATGCACCCATACGATTGTCCGGAGATGGGAATGCTTCGAAGTTCACTATACCTCTGCGCTCTCGTGTGCGTGATTGTTGCACCACGGAAGCCCATCGAGTGAGCGACGCAGTCGTGGGCACCGACGCGGACATCGCAAGAACCAAACTCACCCTTCGAGATGGACTTCGGCTTTTCGCTGCGCTCGCGGTGATCGGCCTGATGCTCTTCGGCTTTGCCGTGCTCTCCGATGAATTCAGGGAACAGGGACGTCTCGCTCGAATCGATATCTCCGTCCTGAACTGGCTTCAGCTTCACGGAAGCGAGCGGGGCGAGCGGGTGTTCCAGATCGTAAGCTGGTTCGGTGCCCCCATTCTGTTTGTGGTCGATATAGCCGTAGCGATCGTGCTCGCGGTTCGGCACCGCTGGCGCTGGCTCATGCTTTGGAGCGTCGCCATCGTTGGCGGGGTCGTCCTCGATGAGACACTCAAGCTGGCATTTCGACGTGTGCGTCCGCGATTCGCGACCGAATTCATCACCAGTGGATCGTGGAGCTTTCCCAGCGGGCATGCGATGAATTCGCTCGTGGGCTATGCTATGCTTGCCTACTTGCTCCGCCAGCACGTCTCGAACACGAAAACCCGGGCGTCCATCGCGCTCGGCGCCACGCTTTTGATCGCCGCCATCGGCTTCAGCCGCCTATACCTGGGCGTGCACTATCTCAGCGATGTAACCGCCGGCTATCTCGCCGGCGGCGCGTGGGTATTGGCCTGTATTGCGACGAACGAACACAACTCCCAAGGAACTAGCGGCGTGTGACATCGTGACGGCCGAATCGACGTGCGCCTCAGTCTTCATCGGCACCGCAGGTTGGGCGATTCCCAAGCCGGTCGCGGCTGAGTTCCCAGCCAACGGAAGCGCACTCGCACGCTACAGCTCCGTCTTCAGCGCCGTCGAGATCAACTCTACCTTCCGGCGCTCGCATCAGGCGAAGACATACGAACGCTGGCGCGAAACCGTGCCGCCGGCATTCCGCTTCGCTATAAAGACTCCGCAGCTGCTCACCCACGATGCGCGGCTCGTCGACTGTAGCGCCGGCATCAGCATCTTTCTCGCGGAGATCTCGGCGCTCGGCGCAAAGCTCGGCCCGATATTGCTTCAGCTCCCGCCGAGCCTCGACTTCGACGCGAATGTCGTAGGGCGCTTCTGCGAGATGCTCGCTCCGGACGATCGCTTCACCGTCGCCTGCGAGCCTCGACACGCGAGCTGGTTCAACGCGGATGTGAATTCGTGGCTCGCGGAGCGACGTATCGCACGAGTCGCGGCGGATCCTGTTCTACACCCCGGAGCGGGCGAGCCCGGCGGATGGCGCGGGCTCTCCTACTACCGATTGCACGGATCGCCGCGCGTGTACTACTCGTCTTACGATGCGGAGCAGATCGTGTCACTACGAGCGCGATTGGAGAAGGACGATGCGAAGGAGAAGTGGTGCATCTTCGACAACACCGCATCGGGGGTCGCGACGCCGAACGCAATAGCGCTGAACTCGAGTATTGTTTCGCGTTGAATCACTCGCCCTTCGCGAACCACTCCATCCACTCTCGAGCTTGCGCTGATCGCGAGCGCGCAACGCATCTGATGTGTCCGGCAAACGCGGTGACGTCGGGAACGATCACAGTAGTTTCGGGGAGCGCTGCCGTTCCGCACACGCCCGTTCCGAAGGCGATCTCGAAACGGCCGGTCGTACTCTGAAACGGGTAGGATGCACGAAATCGCCCACCCATCGCTCCCTCCGGCGCCACTCCGCGGCAAAGATCGCGATCGCAGAACCTCTTCGCGACCTCCTCGCCTCACCCAATGCCTCATTTTCATGTTACGCCCCTTCGACCGATCGAGTCAGAACAGGACGTAGTCCCCGCTTTGACCGCCGCGCGTATGCGCGCGGCACTCTCGTGTACGCCCGAGGATTCATGTCTCTCCAGCGCGTTCTGCTCCCCCGCCTGTCGCTCGCCCTCACTATTTCGCTGGCTGCGCTCGCAGTCGCCTCGTGCGGCGGCAGCAGCGATTCGACAGGACCGCCGGCGCGCGTCGCGGTGGCGAGCGTGCAGCTCTCGACACCTTCGAGCACGGTGAACATCGGACAGACTGTGCAGCTCGCGGCGACGACCAAGGATGCCAACGGTGCAGTGCTAACAGGTCGTCCAGTCACGTGGGCATCCTCGAGCACACCGATTGCTACCGTCTCCGCGACAGGACTCGTGACCGGGGTGGCAGCTGGACCAGTGACGATCTTTGCCACGAGCGAAAATCAATCAGCATCGATCCCGCTCACCGTGATCGTCGCCCCGGTGAATGCCGTCGTCGTCACACCGCCCACCAGCAGTCTGACCGTCTCACAGACGGTTCAGCTCACCGCCGCGACCACCGATGCGGCCGGCCACACGCTTACTGGTCGCGCCATCGTCTGGAACAGTGCGACGCCCTCCGTCGCCACGGTCTCCACGACTGGTCTCGTTACCGCGGTCGCCATCGGCACCAGCAGCGTCACGGCCACCAGCGAAGGGAAGGCAGACACCACGGTGATCTCAGTCATAGCATGCTTCAGCCTTGTGCTCGATCTGGGCGAGGTGCACGTGCTGACGACGGCCGAGAAGGCGTCGATGTGCCTCACCACCGGAAACTCGGGCTCGGAATACGTGCTGATTCCGTTCAACAATTCGACCGTAGCGTCGAGCACGACCCCGGTGCATCTCACCGCAACGAATACATCTGCGGTGCTCGCGGCGTTCTCCTCACGCGCGACATCCGGCGCGACGGCGTTTGGTCAAGCGCGTGGTGAGGTCGGTATCCGCTCGCTCGAGCCAGGCTTCCGCACTCGCGAGCGGAGCGATCTCAATTCGCGGATTGCGCAGGCACACGGTCCGTTGAGCGCGCCGCTCCGCGGACCGCTTGGTCCGTTCCTCACGGGCGTCGCAGCTTCGCCGACGGTTGGGAGTATCATCCAGATCAACGTGAATCTCGCGGGCAACAGCTGCAGCAGCGCGAAGGTGCTCCATCCCGCGAAAGTGATCGCGGTGCTTCCGCACACGATCGTGCTCGTCGATACGCTCTCACCAGCCGGCGGATACACCGGCGCGGAGCTCATCGCCTTCGGACAGGCGTTCGACACGCTCGGCTTCGCGCTCGACACGCTCAACTTCGGGGCGCCTTCCGACGTCGACGCGAACGGCCGCATCGCGATTCTGTTCACGCCGGGAGTGAACGCGATTCCCGGTCCTCCCGGATCGTTCGTCGGTGGCCTTCAAGCGACGCGTGACCTGCTCCCGGTATCGACTTGCGTCGGAAGCAATGAAGGCGAGATGTTCTACATGCCCGTACCGGATCGCAGCTCGACGATCAACGGGAACTACACGAATAAAGCAGCACTGTCGAACATCGTCCTGAGCACACTCGTCCACGAATTTCAGCATCTCATCAATGCGGGGCGGCGCATCTATGTAAACGGGGCGACCTCGCTCGAAGAGGTCTGGCTCAACGAGGGGCTCAGCCACATAGCCGAGGAGCTGATCTATTACCGAATCTCCGGCAACACGCGGAACTCGAACATTGGAATCTCCACTCTGCAGTCTTCGCAGGCGCAGCTCGACGCGGCAAACACGTACATTGTGCAGAACTTTCTGCGACTGAAGAGCTATATGGTCTCCCCCGAGATCAACTCGCCATACTCGCAAGTGGACGGGCTCGAGATGCGCGGCGCGATCTGGCAGCTCCTTCGCTACTCCGCCGATCGGAAGGGCGGCACCGAGCGGAGTGCCTGGTATCCCCTTGTAAATACGGCAGCGACGGGCCAGACGAACTTCAACGCCGTCTTCGGCAGCATCACGTCGCTCGCGCACGACTGGAGCATCGCGCAGGTGGCCGACGACGCGGGACTCGTCGTTGCTGCCCGCTACACCAATCCAAGCTGGAACTTCAGATCGCTGATGCCGCCGCTGAACGGTGGTGCGTTCCCGCTGCTCACACATTCGCTGGTGTCGCCGGTCGATGTCTCGTTGAGCGGCGGCGGGTCGGCTTACGTGCGCTTCCGTCTTGCAGCGAACACGATCTCGACGCTGACGGCGTCGTCATCGAGCGCTGCGGTACCCGCGTCGGTGGACATGACGCTCGTGCGCACCCAGTGATTACTCGCGCATGGTTGGTCGCCGGCACGCTCGTCGTGGCGGCTGCCAGTGGCGGGTGCAATCATCACTCGCGGAGCGCAGCGGCGCAGCCGACGTCGCGGGATTCGCTCGTCGGAATCGTGTCGGTGACGGGGACGTCGTTCGAGCAGTACATCGTTCTCCGCACGAGCTCCGGGATTCGCGCGCTTGCGCTCTCGAGCACCGCCGACTCCGCCGCGCTCGCGACGCTCGGCGGCGTCGAGGTGAAAGCGTATGGAACGGCGCACGCGGATCGCTTCGAGCTCTCGGCCTTTTCGGTCAAGTCGGTCGATGGCGCTGCAGTAATCGACGGCGTGCTGATGCGAGATGGCTCTCACTACAGCCTTCGCACTCGCGGCGGCGATGTCGCGCTCGGCAACCCGCCGGCCGCGCTCGAGAAGCTGGTTGGCGCACGGCTGTGGGTCGGCGGCCCGCTCGACTCCGGACCCAACGTCTACGGCGTGATCACCAGGTAGGGCTCTTTCGCGCGCGCACGGTGCGCGCACTATGTTCTCTCCCGAGAGCGATGCGGCGACTCCGGCGCATCAGGGATCATCGGAGAGAAACGACATGGCGAACGAACGAGAGCAGCCGATGAGCGCACCGCATACGGATTTCGCCGCAGCGATGAGCTACGGCGACTATCTGCAGCTCGACAAGCTGCTGACGGCCCAGCAGCCGCGCTCCGAGTCGCATGACGAGATGCTCTTCATCATCATCCACCAGGCCTCCGAGCTGTGGATGAAGCTGACGCTGCACGAGCTCACGGCCGCGCGGCGCCTGCTCATCGCCGACGACCTTCAGCTCGCGTTCAAGCACCTGGCACGGGTGAGCCGCATCCAGTCGCAGCTCATCCAGTCGTGGGATGTGCTGTCGACGATGACACCAAGCGACTATTCGAGTTTTCGCGATGCGCTGGGGAAGTCTTCGGGCTTTCAGTCCGCGCAGTATCGAATGATCGAGTTCGCCCTCGGGAACAAGCAAGCGGCGATGCTCGCGCCGCACACTCATCGCGTCGATCTCCACGCGGATCTTCAGCAGGCGCTCGAGACGCCCAGCATCTACGATGAAGCCATTCGCCTGCTCGGCCGTCGCGGCTTCGCCATCGATGCAGGCGTCCTCGCGCGCGATGTGCGCGAGCCCTACCACGCAAATGCATCGGTGCTCGCCGCGTGGACCGACGTCTATCGCGATCCTCGGCGCTACTGGGATCTCTACCAGCTCGCAGAAGAGCTGATCGATCTCGAGGACTGGTTCCAGCAGTGGCGTTTCAGGCACGTGACGACCGTTCAGCGCATTATCGGTCGGAAGCGCGGTACCGGCGGTACCGCAGGAGTCGACTATCTCCGGCAGGTGCTCGACGCCACGTTCTTCCCGGAGCTCTGGAACGTGCGAACGGAGCTATAGAGTCAAATGAGTAAATCGATCACGCGCGCCGACCTCGAGGCGCTCGACCGCGCCGACCCCGTACGCGCCTTCCGCAACCGCTTCACTCTCCCGGAAGGCGTCATCTATCTCGACGGCAATTCGCTGGGCGCGATGCCGAGCGCGACGCCGAATCGGGTCACCGAGGTGGTAGAGGCGGAGTGGGGACGCGATCTGATTCGAAGCTGGAACATCCACGGATGGATCGACATCCAGAAGCGCATCGGCGCGAAGATCGGCAGACTCATAGGCGCGGAAGAGGGCGAGACCATCGTCGCCGATTCGACGTCGGTCAATCTCTTCAAGATGCTGTCGGCCGCGCTCGAGCTGCGGCCCGATCGTCGTGTCATCATCTCTGAGAGGAGCAACTTTCCGACCGATCTCTACATCGCCGAGGGATTGATCCGGCAGCTGAAGCTCGGGCACGGGCTCAGGCTCGTCGAGGCGGATGACATCGACGGCACGATCGGCGACGATGTCGCAGTGGTAATGCTCACCCACGTCAACTATCGCACCGGCCGCATGCACGACATGCAGCGCATCACCGAGCTCGCGCACGCGCGAGGTGCGATCATGCTCTGGGACCTTGCACACTCCGCCGGCGCCGTGCCAGTCAACGTGACGAGCGCGAATGTCGACTTTGCAGTTGGCTGCGGCTACAAGTACCTCAACGGCGGTCCGGGCGCGCCGGCATTTCTGTACGTCGCGCGGCGGCACCAGGCCGGTATCACACCCGTGTTGAGCGGATGGCTCGGACATGCATCTCCATTTACCTTCGAGCCATCGTACCGGCCGGGGGAGGGGATCGAGCGGCTCGCGGTTGGCGCTCCGCCGATTCTGAGCCTGACCGCGCTCGAGGTGGGCGTCGACCTCATGCTCGAGGCATCGATCGATGCGCTGCGCACCAAGTCCGTGGCGCAGACATCGGTCTTCGACGCGCTCGTCGAGCAGGAGATCGGACACGATGTTCTGTCGCTCGTCACTCCGAGCGCGCCGGAGATGCGCGGCAGCCAACTCTGCTACTCATATGGCGACGCGTGGCCGGTGATGCGGGCCCTCATCGATCGCGGTGTGATCGGAGACTTCCGCGCACCCGACATCCTGCGCTTCGGCTTCACGCCCCTGTACGTCGGCTTTGCAGAGCTGTGGGATGCGGTGGCGATTCTGAAGAACATTCTGGCCGACGGTACATGGGATCGACCGGAATATCACGCGCGCGCGAAGGTGACGTGACGAGTCGTTCACGAGCCGCTCATCGCTCATCGCCCGGCGCTGGGAATCGCTCCCGCCACTGTCGCCGGCGTGCCAAGCGCGCGCTTCCTGCGCCGCAGAATCCCCGCGCTCGCGAGGGTGAACAGAAGCCCGACCGGGAACGGCTCGATGAATGTCATCGCTACGTTGATCAACGGATTTCTGGACCACTCGACCATCTGCTCGGCATCCTTCGTCTTCTTGTCGATCACCGCCTGCGGGGCTCCGGATGCGCGTGCTCTGGCGACCGTGCTCGCGGCGTACTTATCGTAGAAATCAGGCGCGAACTCGCGATACACGATTTCCCAGCTGGCGACGTAGCACGCACTGGCAATGAGCGTGATCGAGATGCCCACCGCGAATCCCCTCCAGTAGCTGATCACTCCGCCTGCCACGTTGTCGCGATACGAGCGAATCCCGAAGTACACCATGAGAAAGGCCAGCACCATCGTCGTGTAGCCGAATACGTAGCCGAAGGTCGAGCCCACGTGATCGTGCATCATCATGGTAATCGTCACCACCAGCGCGAAGAAAGCGCCGGCGATAAAGCCGAAGGTCAGTACGATTCTTTTCACAGTCGTGCTCCGCTGGTCTGAGGTTGCGACGAGGATATGATCTCGAGCGCTCTGCGGCGTCATACTTTCGGATGATTTTCGGCTGCGAAGCCGAATATCACACTTTCGGATGTCCTGAAAAGGACCTCAGGGGATCAGCCCCGCCTCTTTGCCGATCTGAACCGCCTGCGTCCGGCGTCTCGCGCCGAGCTTGTCGAACAGCCGGCTCGAATGCGTCTTCACGGTGTTTTCACTGACGAAGACCTTTTCCGCGATCTCCCTGTTGCTCAAACCGCTCGCGATCAGCTCGAGAATCTGGAGCTCTCGCGGGGTGACGCCGAGCGATTCGACGCGCGCGTCGTTGCGCAGGAACGTCGACGGGGCGGGCACCACGATCTCGCGGACTTCGACCTCGCGTACCACCACGGACTCCTTCGCGCGCGTCATGCGCAGTCCCAGCCAGATGCCGGTAGCCGAGAAGACGGCGGCGATCAGCCCTCCATAGATCTCGACGGAGTGCTCGATCACGAGATACTGATACTCGACGAGATTGAGAGCGGCGATCAGCACGCCCGCAACGAGGCCGAAGAGGAGGATGTGCTTCGTCACCGCCCTACATTGGCGCCCGGCACCCGACCTCGCAACGACAACGCGCGGAGTCGGCTTTTCCCCGGCTCCGCGCGCGATTGCCTTGCTCCCTTACGTCAGTTCTCGCTCGAGATGATCGGGTGCACGCTTTTCCCGCGGATGCTCTCGTTGAACGCCGGCACATCCTGCTTGAGTAGCTGGTCGACCTCGACCTTCACCTTCATCAGCCGCGCATGCAGCAACTGTGCAACCTCCTTCTGCGATGCCGTCGGCGCGTAGTCCGATTGTCCAACGGAGCTGGCCAGATACATCAGCTGCTCGGTGATCTGCACGGGCCAGCGCACGTTGTCCTGGCCTCGCCCGGTTACCTGCATTTGAAAGAGCTGCCGCTCCACCGCGATCACCTTGTTCATGAGGGGTTCCGTGAGCCCCTTGATGTCGGCGCGCGCGCTGTCTTTTCCCGCGATCTCCAGCAGATCAGATAGCTGCCCGCGCACCAGCTCGAGATCGTTCACTTGCGTGATGACGTCATTGATGTCCGTCACGACCGCTCGCTGCATCTCCATCTGCGCGGCAAGATCCTGTTCGCTGCCGCCGGACATCGGATCCTTGAGGATCACGAGCGGCTGCGATTCCTCGACACCCGCGTACTTGATCGTGACCTTGTAGATGCCGGGCGGCTCGAGCACTGCGTAGCGGCCGATCCCCGGGGCCTTTTGCCCCTCATCGGTGACGGCGAACCAGTCCTCGTACAGCGGGGACGAGCGGATCTTCGCCTCGATCGTCTCGGTGGAACGGAGGTCCCAGAACGCGCGATTGAGCCCCGCTTTCACCGGCGCCTTCATCGTGCGCACGAGTACTCCGGCGGCATTGGCGACCGTGAACGTCGCGCTGTCCTTCTTCGCGCTGTCCACCGTGCCCGGCTTGATCCAGAAGTTGAGCGCGGCGCCGGACGGCGGATTCTTCCCGGCGACCTGGTCATCCATCTCCGTGAATGGATCGGCGATGAGCCGAAAGCGATACTGATCGCGCGGCTTGAGCAACGCCACATTCTTCCCGGCGACCTCGGGCTTCCACTGCTCGAGCGGAGTCAGGTCGTCCAGGATATAGAAGCCACGCCCGTACGTCGCGACCACGAGATCGTGGAAGTGCGGCTGCACGACGATCCCATAGACGGGCGCGTGCGGCAGGTCGTTCTGCAGCGGCTGCCACTGCGCGCCATCGTCGAACGACACGTACAGCGCGTTCTCCGTGCCGAGATAGAGCAACCCCTTCCGCGCGGGATCCTCGTAGATCACGTGTGCGTACGACAGCGGCGACTTCGGAATTCCCTTCACGATGAGGGACCAGCTCTTCCCGAAGTCCGTTGTCCTGTAGACCCATGGATCGCGGTTGTTCTCCTGGTGTCCATCCACCGTGACGTACGCTGTGCCATCGGTGAAGCGCGAAGGCTGGATGCTCGACACGGTTCCCCACGTGAGCATCCCGGGCATCCCCGCAGTCACATTCGTCCAGCTCTTTCCGCCATCACGCGTCAGCTGTACGATACCGTCGTTCGTCCCCGCCCAGATTTCCCCCTTGGCCAGCGGCGACTCCGCAATCGCGAAGACCACGTCGCCATACTCGACACCGATGTTGTCCGGCGTGAGTCCGCCCGAGATCTTCTGCTTCGACTTGTCGTTGCGCGTGAGGTCCGGACTGATCACCTGCCAGCTGTTGCCGCCATCCGTTGTGCGATGCACGAACTGACTCCCCACGAACAGGGTGTTGTGATCGAAGGGTGAGATCGTTAGCGGGAAGGTCCACTGAAAGCGATACTTCACGCTGTCGGCCGGCGTCCCGGTCGTCGCCTGCGGCCAGACCTCCACTTCGCGGATGTTTCGCGTGCGCACATCGTAGCGCGTGACGATGCCGCCCACCGAGCCGCTCCCCGAGGCGCTCGACCAGACGAGATTCTCGTCACTCGTATCGGGGGTTGCCCAGCCGCTCTCACCTCCGCCCACCGAGCGCCACTCTCCGCGCCCGATGCCCACATCCGTGCCGAAGAATCCCTGTTTCGCATTGCTCGGACCCATCGCCGACTCGCCGTCCTGCTTGTTGCCGTAGACGAAGTACGGCACGCGGTTGTCGACAGTCACATGATACATCTGCGCGATGGGCAGCTGAATGCGATTCCACGTCCTTCCGCGCGTAGTCGTGATTCCGAGTCCCCCATCGTGTGCGACGGCGAACCGATTGCCATTCGATGGATCGAACCAGATGTCGTGATGATCGCCGCGCGGCACTTGCTCCCGCGGCGGGTCGATCATGGTCTTGCCGCCGTCGAGCGTCTTCGTGAACGCCGCCGCAAGGAAGTACGCCTCATTCGGGTTGTCGGGCTCGACACCCATGCGGTCGTAGTACGCGGTGCGTCCGGCCGGCTGCAAATCATGGTTGATCAGCTGCCAACTCTTCCCCGCGTCGTCGGAGCGAAAGAGACGTCCGGAGTCGGACTGCTGTCCCTCGCGCGGCACGCCATCACCCGTCTCCACTTCGGCGTAGATGCGCTCGGGCATCGCGCCGCTGATCGCGAGCCCCACCTTTCCGAAGGGGCGCCCCGGAAGACCGTTGCGAAGTCTCGTCCACGTGGTGCCGCCATCGGTCGACTTCCAAATGCTGCTCCCGGGACCGCCGCTCTTGCGCCCCCAGGTGTGAATCTCGATCTGCCACATCGCGGCGTAGACGGTTCGCGGATTCGACGGATCGAGAATCACATCGATTCCTCCGGTCGAGTCGTTGACGAAGAGCACGCGCTGCCACGTCTTGCCGCCGTCGGTCGTGCGGAAGATGCCGCGCTCCGGCTGCGGACCATAGGCATGACCGAGCGCCGCAACGAGCGCGCGATCCGGATCCGTGGGATCGACGGCAATGCGCGCGATGCGTCCCGTGTTCTCGAGCCCGATGTGCGACCAGCTCTTCCCCGCGTCCGTCGACCGGTACATGCCGAATCCGATGGATATATGGCTGCGGATGAACGATTCGCCGGTGCCGACCCACACTACGTTCGGATCGGACGGCGCGACGGCGATCGCGCCGATCGACGAGACAGGCTGTCCATCAAAAATCGGCGACCAGTGTGCGCCGGCGTCCGCTGTCTTCCAGAGGCCACCGCTCGCAGCGCCGACATAGTAGACATTCGGATCACCTTTTACACCGGCGATCGCATCGGTCCGATTTCCCTCGGGCCCGATGTAGCGGTAGTGAAGCTCGGCGAGCGACGCGGTGTCGGGAAACTCGCTGCTCGCGACCTTCGCGACAGGCGCGCGCGCATTCCGCTTTTGCGCATGCGCCGATGACGGAAGAAATCCAGCGGTCGCGCTCGAGACGGCAAGGGCGGCGCAAGCGACGCGTCGATAGTGCTGCATGGCAACATCCTCTCAAAGAGTGTTCTCTGGTTTTACGCTAACCGAACGTCCGCTTCCCGTGCGTGCGAAGCTCTCGCGGTTTCGCTCAACCCAAATCCGCGCCCTTCGCCGTTCGCGCCGCGTGCTCCGCCGCGCGAAAGGCTAGCGCCTGGATAGTCATGGTAGGCTGCCCGCGCCCCGAGGTCACGAAGCTGCTTCCATCCACGATGAGCAGATTCGGAATGTCGTGTGCGCGATTGTTTCTGTCGACCACCGATGTCTTCGGGTCGTTCCCCATGCGGCATGTGCCGAGCAGATGGACCTGCGGGAACCACGGGTCGCGCTTGAAGCGCCAACTCTTCTTCGCGCCCGCCGCGTCGAGCAGCTCCATCGCGCGGTCCTGCATGTACTCGTTGAGCCTCACGTCGTTCGGATGCTCGGCAAAGGTCATTCGAATTGCGGGAACGCCCCACGCATCCTTCAGAGTTGGGTCCAGCGTGATCGAATTCGTCTCGATGGGCAGCGACGTCGCATGTGCGAGCACGTACACGGTTCGCGTGTAATACTCCTCCAGCATCCTCTTGTACTCCGATCCCCACTTGGGCGCGTCGTCGGGGAGACCGCCGAGCGCGAAGGAAATGGGCGAGAGATCATGACGGAAATCGAAGCCGCCGCCGCCGGAGAGGTTGAGCTTCGGATCGAGCTCGTAGGTGTCCTGGATGACGCGTGACACGACGACACCCTTGAAGCCGTTGATCTCGTGCTCGAACACGCCGCCGGCGAAAGCCCCGCCGTTGAACATGAGATTCTTCCCGACCTGGCCGCTCGAGTTCGCGAGCCCGTCGGGAAAGCGGCTCGTCTCGGATGCGAGCAGGAGCTTCGGCGTCTCCGCGCCGTTCGCGCACAGGACGACGGACTTCGCACGCTGGAAGATCTCGCGCTTGCTCGCATCGAAGTACGTCACGCCTGTCGCGCGGCCGGCGGCGCTCGTCTCGATGCGCCGAACGTAGCTGTGCGGGCGGACCTCGCAGCGTCCCGTCTTTTCGGCCTCTGGTATCATCGACGCGAGTGTGCTCGACTTCGCGTTCATCTCACAGCCGTACGTCTCGCAGAAGCCGCAGTTCACGCACGCGGAGCGTCCGCGATACGGTTGTGAGATGATCGCCATCGGAGAGGGGAATGCGTGCCACCCCATCTTCTTCGCCGCGCGCTCCAGAAGCACCCCTGCGGGCTTGATAGGGAGCGGCGGGAGCGGATACCCCTTCGTGCGCGGCGGATCGAAGGGATTTGCGCCGGCGAGCCCCGAGACGCCGACTTCCCACTCGACCTTCGTGTAATACGGCTCGAGATCGGCGTAGGAGATGGGCCAGTCGGCGAAGTTCGCGCCATCGACCGATCCTTTCGCGCCGTGCTCCTTGAAGTCGATCTCGTGAAACCGCCAATAGTTCGCGGTGAAGTGCACCGAGCCGCCGCCGACGACGCGTCCGTACTTCACGACGCCCTTCGGCTTCGCCACATCCTTCTCGGATGTGCGGAAGGTGTTCGGCTGCGTGTGCCAATCGTTGGTGAGCGCACTGAGAGCGTTGACCGCGAGCTCGTCGTGCCTGAAGTTCGAGGCGCGCAGATACGGCCCCTGCTCGAGGAGCACGACGCGAAAGCCCCTCTGCGAGAGCTCACGGGCCATCACGCCACCGGCGGCGCCCGCGCCGATGATCACGAAGTCGACTTCGTCATTCGGCTTGTAGACTGCGCCGGGAGGCGTGTCGTCGTCGGCCTTACGCATGGCGTGCCTCGTCGCGATCGTAATAGCCGAAGGGCTGCTGCCAGAAGAAGCGATCCTCGAAGCCGATCATCTTCCAGCCGATCTTGTCGCGATTCCCGCCGTACTCGGGATTGGCGAACATTCCGGCGGCGGTGGAGGCGAGCATGGCGGTGAAGAAGTCGGACTTGGATTGCTCGAGCTCGTGAAGGAGGGCGGTCTGCTTCGACGCGTCGAGCGATGCGAAGGATGTGCCTCCCGCGCGCTTCCGCAGATCCGCGAGCCCTAATGCGAAGAGCGGTGCTTGCTCCTTCGCGAACGAGTCGAGAGCGCGATCGATGAAGTCGATGACGTGCGCTTCGCGGGCGCCTGGCGTCCCATCGCTCGGGATGATGAGAGATGCGATCGCCTCGACATCGGCGGCGTCGGCATCGCTGAACGACTTCCACTTCGCAGCGCCCCGCTCCGGCGCGCACGAGAGCGCGGAGACCGCAGCCATCTCTCCGAACGCGGCGGTGAGCCACACGGCGCTGATCGCGCTTGCGGATGTGCGAAGGAACTGTCGTCGCGCGATGTCGCCATGAGACATGGCTCGCCTCTCTCGATGGTCGGACTGCCGAATGGCGGGGAATCACCATGAACATACCAACGCCGGGCGAATGCGCCAGCCGCGTTGGGGGACGGCGCCACAGAGCAGTCGGTGAAATTCCGATCCAGCGATTTCTCTCCAGCCCGATGGATGAGGATTCGACCTGCGCGGATGGCGAGGCGGGCGAGATCGCGTTAGTCACTCGCGTGCCCGCGGGATACGGCAAGGTCGCTGCGCTCGATGCGCTTCGCCTCCGACTCGGCGTTCCCGGCGAGCGCATCGTCTACGTCGGCGATGGCAGCTCCGACATCCACGTCATGCTGCACGTCAACTAGGGCGACGGCCTCACGATCGCAGTCAGCGAGACGCGGCAGATCACGCGGATAGCGAGGCGCACCGTGATCAGCGACGATGCGTCGAGTGTGCTCGTTCCGGTGCTCGAGGAGATCGGCGGCTTTGCGCCAAGCGAAATCCGTTCGATCTTCGACCGCCACGGCGTGATGATCCAGGACCGGGATCGTGTGCGCACGGACTGGCTGACGATCCGCGATGATCGAGTGTCTCGGGTACTTCGCGGGCACGTTGACGGTGTGCTCCTTCCTTCCGCAGGTCTATCGCAGCTGGAAGGCGAGACGCACCGGCGATCTGTCGATGAGCATGTTCGCGATCCTCATTACCGCGAGCTCGCTCTGGACGGTCTACGGGGCGCTCAATCGCGACTGGCCGGTCATCCTCACCAACGGCGGCATGGTAACGCTCAACGCCGCGCTCGCGGTGGCGAAGGTGCGCTTCGGCGAGGGAGAAGAGCGCTAGCGGTTCGAATGGAAGACGGCACGGACTACAACGAAAAAGTGCACGCGCCCTCTCCTATGGCGTGTAGCCCATCCACTCGGCCGGCGAATAGCTGTCGCCAAGTACGTCGGCCAGCAGGCCCGGGAACATCGGCTCGGCGTTCGCGCTCGTGCTGAGGAAGATGATTGCCGACTTCGGCTCCTCGAACGCCACCATGTAGTTCCGCCAGCTCTCGTCGTCGTGCCCCTCCTTGAAGAACGCGGGGCCGTACGGCGACTTGAAGGCTCCCCAGCCAAGCGCGTACGAGAGATCGATCGCGTCGTCGCGGCTCGTGCTATCGAATACCGGCGTTGGGAATTCGTGTGGTGTCCGAATGCGGATCTGTGGCGACCACATCATGCGTCGGCTCGCAGCGCTCAACCCCTCGCCACGCAGCACGCCGCGAACGAAGCGCGCCATGTCGGCGATGTCGGTATCGGCGGAACCGGCGGCGCGGGCCGAGCTTCGCTGATTGTGGCCGACGAGCTTTCCCGCGGTGTCGTAGCCGAATGCCATTTCCGACGCGAATGACGGCCTCCACACCATCGACGTGTGCGTCATCCCGAAGCGGTCGAAGACGCGCGCCTGCATCATGTCCCCCACCGTCTTTCCCGTGTGCTCTTCGATGACGAGCTGCAGGAGGTTGATCCCCTCGCCCGAATAGCCGAAGTGCGTGCCGGGGTCCGACCTGATGCGGAGCTTTTTTTCGGGCTCGAAGAAGCGCCAGTTCGGCAGGCCGCTGGTGTGGCTCAACAGCATCCGCGGAGTGATGCGCTCCCATCGCGCATCGCCCGCGAGGTCGGCGTACTTCTCGTACGACGGCAGCGGCTTCGGCAGCAGCTTGCCGATCGGAGTGTCGAGGTCGATCGCACCATCGTCGACGAGCTGCATCACGAGATGCGCGAACATCGCCTTCGTCAGCGAGGCGGCGTACATCACCGACGTTTCCGTGAGTGGCAGGCCACGCGCGACATCGCGATAGCCAAAGCCCGCCATGTACACGATCTCGCCGCGGTTGATCACCGCCATCGCGAGCCCGGGCACGTGCGACCGCTCCATCGCGCGCGAGACGATATGCTCAACGGAATCGGGCGAAAGCCGGTGCCCATCGAGACGAGTGACCTCACGACGCACCGAGGCAGTGATCGGCATTGCCGGTGCTGATGGCATTAGCGCCAGTGTGTGAGTGGGCGCGCAGCCGCAGGCGACGAAGATCGCCGCGGCACCCGCCGACATCATGCGAAGTATCAATGCGGTTTCCAGATGAACGGGGTGACGCGCGCCCTCGATGGGAGCCCGAGCGCCTCGGCGAAGAACACTTGCGCCGCAGCAACGTCGCGCGAATAGACGAGCGCGTGCATGCCGTTGATCATCGCATCACCTCGTGTCGGGGAGTCAAGCGACGATACTCCTGCGCGAGGTGCCAGTTGTCAACGGGTGACGGACCGGTCGTGCGGGCTCACCGAATTTCCCTCGGAGCGCTAGCATTCAGCATGAGTCCCGATTCGATCCTGCTCGTTCAGCGCAGCTGGGGAACGATCGTCGCGCGAACGGACAGCGCTGCGCGAATGTTCTACGCGCGACTCTTCGAGCTCGATCCGCGCACTCCCGCCATGTTCGCGAACGCCGACATGGAGGAACAGGAGCGCAAGTTGATGCAGATGCTCGCGCTGGCGATCAACTCACTCTCGATTCTTGCGGAGCTGTCTCCCGCGATCGAGAGCCTCGGCCGGCGCCACGTCGCCTACGGTGTGACCGACGAACAGTACGAGACGGTGCGCCAGGCGCTGCTCTACATGCTGTCCCAGCTCCTCGGCGCTTCCTTCGACGACCCGATGAGGCGCGCGTGGAACGAGATCTAGGATGAGCTCGCCGGCGTCATGCGCGCGGGTCGCTCACCACAACCGGCGTCGGGTTCTCCGCGGCCAAGCGCGTGTAGCTCGGCGCGTCGTCGATACTCAGCTCGCGCCCTGCACTGCTCGCGGCGCTGAACTCTCCTCGCTCAGCACCGTGCGCACGACGGCGGTGCTCCTTCCCCGATCGCTCTGATGGAGAGGCAGCACCGGCGTACCCACCGCCTCGCGCAGCCGCTCGGCGGCACCGAGTAGCCTCGCCGCACGCTCGGCATCGCCGGCCAACGCGGCGACGCTCGCCAGCCCATCCACGTTGCGAGACCGCCGATCAGTCGATGCGATTCTCGGCCAACTTCGACGGTGTCGGCGCGGAAGGGATCCACGATGTGTGGAAGCGCGAGCTCGCCGGTGAGACGAAGGGTGAGGTCACGATCCGCCTGGAGCACATGGGCAGCGAGATGGACCGTGCGAAGCTGGTGTGGCCGGTGCGCGCGATGGTGTTCGTCGCGGCGGAAGATGCTTCGAAGTCGATGATCACCGAAGCGAACGGCACGCTCGATTGGGGCACGGGTGCGCTGAGCCTGAAGGGAACAGTGACCGATGGTTACCGGAAGGGCAGCGCGATCGAAGAGAACGTGACGATCGATGCACGCACGCTGGAAGGAAGTGAATCGCTGACCGTTCAGTCCGAGCTCGCAGCGCGGTGAGCGACCGCGATCCGGCGCTTACCTAGCGCGGCCACGGTGACGATGCCGTGGCCGCGACGCGCGGGACTCGCTTCGTGGCGGCTTCAGGGTTTGAGATCGATTACGGCGCGGTGCTCCGCGTCCATGTTGAAAGGCACCGATGTGTGCGCGTGTGTGATCTTCCACTCGCCGCCCATCTTCGCGAGGCAGATCGTCTGACGCGACCACATGTCCACGCACTCGCCGTCTGTCTTCGTCCCGCCGAAGTGATAGAGACTATGTGCATAGCCGACGCCATCGTTCGCGGTGATCCGCAGGTCGCGCATCCGATACGTGACCTCCCCGTCGAATGACGCAAACCACTTCTCGAGTCCCTCGGTGTTCGACGGATCGCCGTTGAGATACTCGAGCGGCGGACCGAGCTCGAAGGTCGAGAATCCCATCTGGTAGTGTTTGAGGAAACGACGCGCGTCGCGCGCGTGCAGTGCGTCGATGCGGTCGTCGAGGATCGCGCGAATGTCGATCTCCGACTGCGCATCATTGTCCAAAGCCATTGCGTGACCCCCGTGGAAGTGACAATGCGCCCCGTTAGGCCTTCCGAGCACACGAGCTCGGTAACGACGTCCATATGCGAAGAGTATACCCGCAGGCTGACAGCACTCATCGAATTCGAATGTCGAGTTTGCATCCACCTGTTTCTCCGCTAGCGCGCTTCGTGCGTGGAGCGCTCGCACGAGCGCCGCTATCGAAACGCGAACGCGGATTCGGTACGCCGGGAAGGCGGGAGCGCGGACTCGAATACCCCGAGCATCATGGCTAAAAAGAAAGCGCCGGCGTCGGCGCCTCCGTCCGCCACCCGCAAGTCCACCAGCGCAAAGCCCGGCAAGGCAGCCGCAAAGGCCGCATCGCGGAACACGGTGAGTGCTCCATCGCACCCGTCCACGGCGCCGACTGATGACGCGCTCGTCCTCAAGGCGTCCGCCACCGATGCGCTCGTCGCCTCGGTTCCGTTCAACTCGAACACGCCAGGCGAGTTCGGACGCGACAACGCGGTAAATCCACCCACCGGCTTCTCAGTCGAAGCCGCGTCGCCCGTCGTCGGCTCGAGCACCGTCACCGAGAGCAACGCCTCCGACAAGACTGGTACCGGCGACGCCATCGAAGGGATGAACCCGCTCTCCGATCCGCTGGACCGCGTTCGCGTCGACAACACCGGACGCGCCCTCACGACGAATCAGGGCGTTCTCGTCGGCGACAACCAGAACTCGCTCAAGGCAGGTCTCCGCGGACCGACGCTGCTCGAAGACTTCATCCTGCGCGAGAAGATCACGCACTTCGATCACGAGCGCATTCCAGAGCGCATCGTTCACGCACGCGGCTCGGCCGCACACGGCTACTTCGAGTGCTACGAGCCGCGCACCGACATCACGCGCGCCGCGCCGTTCCAGGAAGCGGGGAAGCAGACGCCGGTGTTTGTGCGCTTTTCCACGGTCGCGGGCGAGCGCGGCTCCGTCGACACCGCCCGCGATGTGCGTGGCTTCGCCGTCAAGTTCTACACGGACGAAGGAAACTGGGATCTCATCGGCAACAACATCCCCGTCTTCTTCATCCAGGACGCGATGAAGTTCCCGGATCTCATCCACGCCGTGAAGCCCGAGCCACATCACGCGATGCCGCAGGCCGCATCCGCGCACGACACCTTCTGGGACTTCATCTCGCTCATGCCGGAATCGACGCACATGATGATATGGGTGATGTCCGACCGCGCCATTCCCCGCAGCTACCGCATGATGCAAGGCTTCGGTGTGCACAGCTATCGCCTCGTCAACGAAGCGGGTGAATCGGTGTTCGTGAAATTTCACTGGAAGCCGAAGCAGGGCACGCACTCGCTCGTCTGGGACGAAGCGGTCAAGCTCGCCGGCGCCGATGCCGACTATCATCGCCGCGATCTCTGGGAAGCCATCGAGGCCAGTGAGTATCCCGAATGGGAGCTCGGCTTTCAGATCTTCACGCAGGAAGAGGGCGAGCGCTTCACCTTCGACATCCTCGACGCAACGAAGATCATCCCCGAGGAGCTGATCCCGGTGACTCCGATCGGCCGGATGGTGCTCAACAGGAATCCCGACAACTTCTTCGCGGAGACGGAGCAGGTCGCGTTCTGCACGGCCCACGTCGTGCCCGGCATCGACTTCTCCAACGATCCGCTGCTCGCCGGCCGCATCCACTCGTACGTCGACACGCAGATCACGCGACTCGGCGGTCCGAACTTCCACGAGATTCCAATCAACGCCCCGATCGCACCGGTGCACAACAACCAGCGCGACGGACTGCATCGACAGGCGATCGCGCGCGGGCGTGTAGCGTACGAGCCGAATTCGCTCGCGGGCGGCTGTCCGTACCAGGCTGGCGCGAAGGGATTCGTCTCGTTTCCGGAGCCGGTGCACGAGGACAAGCTGCGCGGGAAGCCCGAGAAGTTCGCCGACCATTACACGCAGGCGACCCTCTTCTACAACAGCCAGACGGATTGGGAGAAGGCGCATATCGTCGGTGGCTTCCGCTTCGAGCTGAGTAAGCTCACGGTGCCGGCGATCCGCGAGCGCATGGTCGCGTCGCTCCGTAACGTGAGCGACGATCTCGCGGCGCAGGTGGCCGAGGGGTTGGGAATCGATCTGCCGGATCCGCTACCGCGTGTGTTGCCGAAGCCTCCGAAGCCGGAGGTGACGTCGTCGCCGGCGCTTTCGCTCACTGCGCTCCCGGGTGAGACGGGCGTGCGCACGCGGCACATCGCGATTCTCGTCGCTGCTGGCGTCGAGGGAAAGTCGCTGACGGCGCTGCACGCGGCGCTCACCGATGCGGGCGCGATACCGCGCTTCATTGGCCCGCGCCTCGGCACATACAAAACATCGGATGGAGGAACGATCGAGGCGGATGCATCGATGGAGAACTCACCGCCGGTGTTGTTCGACGCGCTCGTTCTGCCCGACGGCGACGCTGGTGTGAAGGCGCTCGCAGCCGATGGGCACACGATGGAGTTCGTCACGAACCAGTTCCGCCACTGCAAGACGATCCTCGCGCTCGGCGCCTCGCGAAAGCTCCTGCAAAACGCCGGAATTGGTGAGTCGACTGATGCGGGATTGCTGATCATGGATGCGAATGCCAAGAACGCCGCGAAGGAGTTCATCGCGGCGGTGGCCATGCATCGGCATCCGGAGCGCGAGAGTGACCCTCCGGCGGTGTAACGCGAAAGCAGTGATCAGGGAACGACGGAAGGCCGCCCGATTTTCGGGCGGCCTTTCTGTTACGCGCAAGTCACTCCGGCGTGGCCGAAACCGCTCAGCATACGATTCGTCGTGCTCCCCCAAACGGGGAATTCGCGCTCGGCCAGTCACTTGTACTTTCCGGGAAGCGGTTCGGCAGTCACGACACGCAATGCCCCAGCATCACCCCACAACCGCGCGGCGTCGCGCGTCACGGAGCGAGAGACCATGCCAGGATTTACGACGAAGGACGGAACGGAGATCTACTATACCGATTATGGAACGGGACAGCCCGTCGTATTCAGCCACGGCTGGCCGCTCAACGGAGATGCGTTCGAGGACCAGGGAATGTTTCTCGCCTCAAAGGGCTATCGG
Source organism: Gemmatimonadaceae bacterium (assembly GCA_013697785.1). GTDB lineage: Bacteria > Gemmatimonadota > Gemmatimonadetes > Gemmatimonadales > Gemmatimonadaceae > FEN-1250. The sequence continues at coordinate 18,968 of JACCWE010000164.1, read as the reverse complement.
TGCATCGCGCACGACCGCCGCGGCCACGGCCGCTCGGGACAGACGTGGGAAGGGAACAACCTCGATCAGTACGCGGATGACCTGGCCGAGCTGACGGCGCGGCTCGATCTCCGAAACGCAGTGCACGTTGGGCACTCCACGGGCGGTGGCGAGGTCGCGCGCTACATCGGCCGGCACGGCACGAAGCGCGTTGCCGCAGCGGTGCTCATCAGCGCGATTCCGCCGCTCATGCTCAAGACGCCCGCGAATCCAGTGGGACTTCCGCTCGAAGTGTTCGACTCAATTCGGAAGAGCGTCGCCGCGGATCGCTCACAGTTCTGGAAGGATCTGAGCGCGCCGTTCTACGGTGCGAACCGCGCCGGAAACACGGTCTCGCAGGGAGTGCGCGACAACTTCTGGCTCGCTGGGCAGATGTGCAGCCTCAAGGGCGCGTACGACTGCATCAAGGCATTCTCGGAGACGGATCTCACCGAGGACTGCAAGAAGTTCGATGTGCCGACGTTGATCATTCACGGTGACGACGATCAGATCGTGCCGATCATCGCTGCCGCGATGCAGTCGTCGAAGCTGATCAAGGGTTCGGAGCTGAAGATCTACGCGGGTCAGCCGCACGGTATCTGCACGACGCAGAAGGATCGCGTCAACGCGGATCTGCTTACCTTCCTCCAGTCGCTGCCGCACGCAGCAACCACGAATACAGAGTCCCGCCAGACTGCCGGGATCGCCGGCTGAATCTCCGGCATCCGGTCGTGTGTGGGGCGACAGGCCTCACACACGACTCGTGCGCCGCTGATCACGGCTCCGCAGCGCGATCCGTCAGTGCGAGGAGCTGCGCTAGAATCTCTCGAATCGATTCCTCCGAGAAGATCCGCTGCGGCGGGACCTCGCGCCCGCGATGCTTCTGCTGTGCGAGCCGCGCCTGCACGCTGCGCATGACGTACGTCGGTGCGCCCTCGGGGATGACGCCGAGATCATCCTTGCCCACAACGAGTACGTGCAGATTCTCCGAGCGCGGCATCGGCGCCACGAGCCTCCGCATCTTCACTCCGAAGCGCGAATCCGACACGAGAAAGTAGACCGCGCCGCGACTCAACAGCCTCGATAGTCTATTGAGAAGCGCCGGCCGCACGCTCGTGATCACGTATGGCTTTCCCAGCTCCTCCGCCACGCGCGCGACGATCTCGCCGTGCCCTGCGGATACGAGGAAGTCGACATCGCGCAGCTCGCGATTGGGCCGGCCCGGTACGATCGATTCGAGCGGGACGGGAATCGCGTTCAATCCAAAATAGATCTCGAGCTCCTCGCGCATCGAGATCAGCTGATCGTCGTTGCACTCGAGAAGGCCCACGCGTGCGCGCTTCGTGACGAGCGTGCTCCGAATCTGGTCGGCAAGCCAGCTCGCCGGAATGTCGCGCTCGATGGCGCCCAGTAGCATGTCGAGCATCCACCGCCTCGGCACGCCGGGCGCGCTTCCCGTGGATGTGAACGCTCCAGTTGCGAAGACTCCCGAGCGCGAGCGAATCTCGACGAGCCCCTCCTCCATGAGCTGCTGATACGCCGCCAGAATCGTCCGCGGATCGGCAGCGAGCTCCTCGGCTACCTCTCGCACGCTCGGCAATCTGTCACCGTGCTCGAGCTCGCCTGACTTCAGATCGCGCGCGATGCGATGCCGCAACAGCTGTAGCACGGATGGGGACGAATCCCCGAATTTTTTGGCAGGAACGGTCACGATGCCATTACAAATGCACGATGCGCGCCCTGTGTCTACCGGGAACACGCGGACGAGCTCGCCTCATAATGCCATAGAACCCCTGATCGCCGCGACTGTACTCCCGCGGACACAGTTCTCGCCTCTGCTCCACGCCCAATCGTGTGTGATTCGCGTCACGGGCTCCGCGCGTGCTTGACCGTTCTCCGCTCGCAGCACGCGAGCGGTTTTCGCGAGGGCCAGCGTCGCGATTTCCTTCACCACGCTGGCGATGGAGAAGCCATATGTCCGAGTCTCGTCACTCCCCGAGCACACAGCTCGTGGTGGATCGACCGCTCACGGCAGGAAGCCGTCGCGAGTTTCTTCGCATGTTGGGAGTTGGAAGCGCGATCGTACTCATGCCGACCATGTTCGCCGCGTGCAGCGACGCGACCGGTACGTCGGGAGGAACAAACACCGCAGTCACCCTCGACCTCTCGACCGACTTCGGTGTGCTCAACTATGCGTACGCGCTCGAGCAGCTCGAGGCCGCGTTCTATGAAGAGGCGCTCAAGCACATCATCTCCGGCTGCACGCAGGCCGAGCTTCATGCGCTTCTGCAGATCGGCCAGCACGAAATCACGCATCGCGAGTTCCTGAAGGCGGCGCTCGGATCGAATGCGATTCCGACGCTCAAGGTCGACTTCAGCTCACTCGATCTCACCAGGCGCGACGTCGTCTTTCAGACCGCGAAGATGTTCGAGGACACGGGAGTCGCCGCGTACAACGGCGCGGGCAAGCTGATTCACACCCCCGCCTACCTCGTGCTCGCAGGAAAGATCGTTTCCGTCGAAGCTCGCCACGCCGCAACCATTCGCGACATCCTCAACCCGAAGTCGATGGACTTCGCCGGCGATGATGTCGTCGATGCGAATGGGCTCGATCAGGCATTCGCTCCGGCGATGGTCCTTCCACTCGTCGCGCCCTTCATCGTCACCCCGATCAGCGCCTAGCCGCCAGCCGGAGATTATCTCACAATGACCAATACGACTGTGCTCGGCGGCATCGACCCCGAGATCACCGAACGACTCGTGTCGCGACGCGAAGCGATTCGCCAAGGCGCCTCGACCTCCAGCAAGCTCGCCGCTGGCCTCGCGCTCGCATCCGTTCCGATCGCGATCGCCGCGCTCGCCAAGGATGCATACGCAGCCTCGCCGCTTCCGCAGGACATCATCGATGTTCTGAACTTCGCGCTCACCCTCGAGTATCTGGAGTCGACGTTCTACAACGTCGGCGTCGGCACCAGCGGGCTGATTCCAGCGAGCGACATGGCGGTTTTCAAGCAGATTCAGAAACACGAGAATGCGCACGTCGCATATCTCCTCGCCGCGCTCGGGGACGCCGCCGTCGCCAAGCCGAACTTCGATTTCACAGCCGGCGGAATGTTCGCCGATGTCTTTTCGAACTATGCGACGTTCCAGGCGGTATCGCAGGCGTTCGAGGACACGGGCGTGCGCGCGTACAAGGGACAGGCGACGAATCTGATGTCGCAGCCGGACATTCTCACGGCTGCCCTGCAGATTCACAGCGTCGAAGCACGCCACGCGGCGGAAGTGCGCCGCCTGCGCGGACTCGACGGCTGGATCATCCAGAAGATCGGAAACCTTCCCGCAGCGGTGAACGCCGCCGTCTATGGCCCCGGCGATCCTGCTTCCGATTATCCCGCCGAGGACAACATCGTGCAGGGTGGTGTGAACCTCGCGAGCATCACGAACTACGGAACCGACCCACTTTCCGCGGCGTTCGACGAGCCGCTCGACAAGGCGACGGTCTTGAAGATCGCAGGGCCGTTCATCGTTTCCTGAGCACTACGGCTTTCGTGCGCATCATCGTGAATGGAGGAGCCCCCGCTGACGTTCGCGGTGGTGCGCACGCAGGTCGGCACTTTTTGCACGAGTGAGAGCATGACCTCTCGAAATCATCGTCGAGCCCGAGTGTCGTATGTGGCACTCGCTGCCATCGGCGCAATGGTCGCCTGTTCCGGCGACGCGAGGGCGCCATCGGATCCGGGCCATCCTGCAGGGCCCGCGTTCAGCTCGCCGCTCCCGATGACGATAGGACAGACGATCGGAGCGCCTACCTATGTCGCCGGCGACAGTTCGACGGGCGGGCAGGGGCAGGCGGTGCAAGGGATCGCGTGCGACGGGCAGATACCCGTTCAGCACATCCACGTGCATCTCACGATCATCGCGAATGGTGTTCAGCGCGCCGTTCCGCTCGCCATCGGCGCTGTCGGATCGGAAGTGATCAGCAACTTCGTCGTCGATGCCCGCTGCTTCTATTGGCTGCACACGCACGACGCCACCGGCATCGTGCACGTCGAAGCGCCCGTGTCCACCGCCTTCACGCTCGGCGATTTCTTCGGGATCTGGGGCGAGCCGCTATCGCGCTCGAACGTCGGTGGCTTTCAGGGTAGCGTGGTCGCCTACGTCGACAGCACTCGCTACGACGGCGACCTGAGCGCGCTCGCATTTCAGGAGCGGCAGCAAATCACGCTCATCGTCGGATCGGTCCCCGATACGATTCCGATCTACGCGATTCCCTCCGCCTTTTGATCGAGCGCCTCGCGCCACTTCTTGATCGCCTGCGTGTGTACCGGATAATGACCGAAGGTGTCGAGCCGCAACCGACGCCGAAAGCGGGTCTCGCTCGCAAATAGATCGGCGGGAGCATTGCGCACGTACTCGACGAGCTGCGCGTGCACATCGTCGTGCATCTTCAGCACCTCGGCCAACGAGAGATGACTGCGCTTCACCGTCATGATCGCGTTGAAGTCATCGATCCCGCCGTACTTGTCGGAGTAGCGCTCGGGCTTCCCGCCCTCGAGCACGACCGGAAGATGCTTGAGCGCCTCCTCGTCCCACCAGGTGACATGCGCGATGATGTCCCGAACCGACCACGCGCCGGTGACATTCGGAATCATCAGCTGCTCTTCGGTTAATCCCTCATAGGACGATTCGAAGTCCTTCCACGCGCGGTCGAGCCGCTCCAATATCTGCTCCGTATCCACGGATCGTCCTCACGATTGGCGTATGTACAAGCATACGCAAAATACGGCGCTATAGTTCGCCCGATGATGCCACCGGCCGAGCTCGTCCGGATTGAGTATCGAGCGCCGTACGACTGGTCTCGAATGCTCCGCTTCCTCGCGGCGCGCTCTCTCAAGGGCGTCGAGTCGGTTCGGGACGACGCCTATCTCCGAACGGTGAGGCTCGGCGAGCATGCCGGCTGGATCAGCGTGCGGAACGAGCCGACAGGGAGCTCACTCATCGTCGAGGCGTCGCCGTCGCTCGCGCCGGTGCTTCCGGAGCTTCTCGAACGCCTCCGCCACGTGTTCGACGTGAGCGCAAACCCCGCTATCATCGGCGCGCATCTCGCGAAGCATGCGCTGCTCGCGGACTCGATCGCACGTCGACCCGGCCTCAGAGTGCCTGGCGCCTTCGACGGATTCGAGCTCGCCGTCCGCGCGATACTCGGCCAGCAGGTCACCGTGAAAGCGGCGACGACGATCGCCGGCCGTTTCGCGAACGCCTTCGGCGACGCGATCGATACTCCGTTCGCCGAGCTCACACACCTTTCGCCGACGTCGCGTCGCATCGCCGCTGCGTCCGTGAGCGAGATCGCATCGCTCGGCATCATCCAGACACGCGCGCGCAGCATCGTCGCGATCGCCGAGGAGATCGAGAGCGGGCGTCTCGTGCTCGAACCGGGCGCGCACCCCAGCGCGGTGATCGCGCGGCTCGTTACGCTCCCGGGAATTGGAGCGTGGACGGCGGACTACATAGCGATGCGCGCGCTCCGCTGGTCCGATGCCTTTCCGCGCGGAGACATAGCCCTGCGCAACGCGCTCGGCCGCGTCACTGCGGCGCGCGCCGAATCGTTGTCGCAGGAGTGGCGGCCGTGGCGCAGCTACGCGACGCTGCACCTGTGGTTCGAGTCGGGAGAGCGCGAGGTCACAGCCGCGAGCAGATGACGGCCAGCAGCGCCTTCGCCCTCTCGTAGTCCGCGCTCTGCAGATCCATTGCGACCATCACGTCGCTCTTCACCGCGAGCAGCTGCGTGCCGTGAAGTAGCGACGCGTTGTCCCACGGACCCTTGAGCGTCGTGTCGGTCCTGAAGCCGACCTGCGATGCTGCGCCTGCCGCACCGGGTCCGCCGCCGCCGGCCATCTTCATCAGCCCGCCGATCATTTTCGACATGTTCGGATCCATCTTCATCGAATCCATCGCGCCGGTGGGAATCGATCCGCCCATCGCGGAGCCGAGCGTAGACATGCCGTGCTTGAGCATGTTGTAGTTCTTCTGCCCGCCCTGCCACGTGTACGAGACCTTGTATGTGCGCGGACCATCCGCGCTAGCCACGCGATAGTCGCATTCATCAGCGTCGCCAGGAGTCGGCGCACCGTCGAGCGCACCGATCGCTGCTTCGATCGCCGCGCGCGGAACGAGGTCACACGCCTGCGCTGGATGCGCCTTCGGCTTCGGCGCACTGGCGACCGCCGTCGCGCCATCGTAGTCGAGCGGATGACCGAAGCGAGGAACGACCTGGCGAGCGATCGACGCCGCATCGTCCTCCTTTCCGCTCGCAGCCGTCACATCGATGTTCGCGGCGTCGTCGCCCTTCGTCACCATCATCGAGCCGCCGGGAATCCATGTCGCGTGATCCCACGGCCCGTTGGGAACGTCCTTCATCACGCGATGCGTCGCGGCCGCGAGATTTCCCGCGCCCGCCTTGTCGAGCGCACCGCCCACCGCGTTCGGCACGTCGGACAGTATCTGTCCTGCCGCGCCGCCGCCCTTCAGTCGGGTGATCGAGATCTGCCGTCCATCGGTGCCGCGGTACATGCACGCCTCGCCGCTCGTGGTCGGCACACCACTGTCATCTGCGCGATACGGCGGCGACGCCAGCACCCCGACGTACACCTCGGCTTCGTTCGCCGAGAGCATCGTGCATGGGTCGGGCATGGCGTCCCCGGTCGCGCTTGCGATGGCGCTGCCGAGCGGTGCGTCCTTGTGGAACATTCCTGAGGCGGAGTTGCTGTCGCCCTTGTTGCAGGCGACTATCGTCGCCGAAAGGCCGAGTGCGGCAAAGCCGGCAAGGCGCCGGATGCGATCGATCGACATCGGAAATTCCTCCGCTGAATGGACGCTCTGGCCGCGACGGCGGCTCACGCGATCACATTCGGGCGTGGCTGTTATCCGGGCGTTACGGTGCGGTTACGGGGGGTGACGCATTTGCTGCTGACGGTGCAGCGATGATATTCAGCGATATGAATCGGCTGCCGACTCTCTCGCTGGCTCTCGTTCTTACGGCTTTGGCGTGCGCACCGAAGCGGCTGGCCGCGCCAGCACCGGTGCCAGTACCGGCGCTGGCAGCGAAGTCCGCCGTTACCGACTCGCTTCCCAACGATGTGAAGTGGGTGCGCGCGTCTGCGGAGTATCGGGCGCTCACTCGCCAGGCGTTCGCCTATGCGAGCGAGCGGTTGCCGGAGCTCACGCACGGGTTGCCGTCGGGGGGCTGGGCGGTGATTCTCGACGCCGATGAGACTGTGCTCGACAACTCGGAGTACCAGCGGCGCCTGGCCGTCGCGCACGCGGCGTTCGACGCGAAGACGTGGGCGACGTGGGTGAATGAGCGAGCCGCTCCCGCGATCGCGGGCGCGCCGGAGTTCACGATGCACGTGCACGCGCTCGGCGGTCGGATCATCATCGTCACGAACAGGTCGATGGCGGAGTGCGATCCGACGCGTGCGAATCTCACCTCGGCGGCGATCGATGCGGACGCAGTGCTCTGCCAGCCGCCGGGTGAGCACGACAAGAATCCGCGCTTCGAGCGAGTGCAAGGTGGAACGGCGGTGCCGGGGATGCCGGCGCTCACCGTAGTCGAGTGGGTGGGCGACAACATCTTCGACTTCCCGAAGCTCACTCAGAAGGTGCGCACCGACAGTGTGGCGCTCGGTGATTTCGGCAAGCGGCTCTTCATCGTCCCCAACCCCATGTATGGATCATGGGAGCACATGCACTAGCGGAGGTGACATGGACCCGATGCACTATCCGTTCGTCGCGATAGCCGACGAGAGGATCCCGAAGTCAAGCGACCCCGTGTACCAGCACATGCTCGACACGTACGTGAGCGAGACGAACAAGGTCGCGAGCGTGTGGCGAGAATTCCGCGACGACGACCTCGGCTATCGTCCACACCCGCGCTCGACGAGCGTGGGCGACATCTTCAAGCATCAACTGTTGTCGGAGCGTCGCTTCTTCGGCGAGTTCATAGGCACAGAGGAACCGGCGCCCGCGGATGTGATGCCCGATGTGCTAACCGTCGCAAGCGCGATCGATCGCCTCGCCGAGCTCGCGGTTGCACGCAGCGCTGAAATCGCGGCGAAGCCCGCCGAGTGGTGGCTCGTGCGAATGCCGTTCTTCGAGGTAGAGCGCGAGCGAATCTGGATCTTCTGGCGCCGCGTCCTCCACACCGCCCATCATCGCACCCAGCTCACGGGCTATCTGCGCCTGCTGAATCGCCCCGTGCCGCCGACGTATGGTCCGACCGCGGACGTGAAGTGGGATGGCGCAGATCCGACGAACAGCGTCAGCGCGGCGGGAAGGAAAAAGGGCTCGAGCGAATAGGCCCGCTGGAACACAAGCCGTTAACTGGTTGAAAACCGATTGAACGGATCAGAGGCACGGACAAAAAACGGAGAACTGCTCCACGCTCGCAGTTGTCCGTTTTTTGTCGGTCTCATCCGTTCGATCGCTTTTCCAAAGCAGTCGCCCTTCCTACGCCCTTCAACTACTCCCCCTTCCTCGCCATCAACCGCTCGGCGAATTCGAGCCGCGTCTCGAGCTCCGCGATTCTAGTCTCCAGCGCTTCGACCAGTGTGCGGTCGGGCTGTGCCAGCGACTGCGGAGTGGCAGGTGGCTGTTGCTGCGACCATTCCTGTGTGCGCGCGTCGCCGCGCGGGCCCCAGAACGGCGCCCATCCCGGCGGCGCCCAACCCACCGGACCGTACGCTGCGAACGACATCGCGCGGCGGCGGATCCACCGTCGGCGCTGGGATGCGAACATCCAGACCAGCGCGACGATCAGCCAGAACATCGGGTGAAATCTGAACATCTGTCCCTCCGTCGATCGTCAGGTCGAGCTGTCAGGGGTTGATTTTGGATCGAACGCTTCCTCGATATCCTTTGCCGCCTTGCGAAGAATCTCGGCGACGTTCGCGAGCGCGGGATCTTCCGGACCACGGCGCCACGCGCGCTTGAACGTGATCGCGGCGAGGTGCGCGAATGCCTGGTGCATGTCGCCGCTCGATCCGCCCGTAAACTCGCGAACCGTTTCCCGCACGCGGTCGAAGATCTCGTCGAGCACGCCGCGGTGCTCCTCGAGGTACTTCGTTCCTTCGGGGGTCACGTGATAGACCTTCTTCCCGGCTTCCTCAATGACCTTCACGTATCCCTCGTCCTCGAGCAGTTGCAGCGTGGGGTACACCGTTCCCGGCGACGGCGTGTACAGTCCGCCGAACTTCTCTTCGAGCGCGCGGATCACTTCGTAACCATGCCTTGGCTTCTCGGCCAACAGGCGTAGGATCACGAACTTCACTTCGCCCGACTCGAACATCTGGCTGCGACGGCGTCCGCCACGCCCCGGTCCGCCGCGGCCGCGACCGCCCCAAGCACCCGACCAGCCGCCGGGTCCGCCAAAGGGGAATCCTGGGCCGAAGCCCCAATCATCTCTCTTGTTACACATAAACTCCTCCGATATATCGTACGACAACACTCACGATATATCGTAAGATAGTACTCACGTAATGTCAAGAGAGCGGTTGTTGGATTCCCAGCGGCCCTAACGGATCAGAAAGTCGTCGAGCAGCGCCGAGAACTCGTCCGGTCGCTCCACGTTCGACAAGTGCGCGGCGTCCAAAATCTCCAGCCGTGCCTCCGGAATATTGTCGCGCAGCCACATTCCGTCGGACACGGTCGTCGAGAGGTCGCTGCTTCCGGCCACCACCAACGTCGGCGCCGTCACGTGATGCAGGTCGCGCCGCAAATCCGTGTCGCGCAGCGCCGCGCACGCCGCGAGATAGCTCTCGAGCGGGCACGCACGCGCGATCGCGAGAAAGCGCGCCGCCAACGCCGGTTCCGTTTCAAGAAAGTCCGACGTGAACCAGCGCGACATAGCTTGCTCGGCGGCGATCGCGATCCCGTTCGCGCGCACGAACGCGATGCGCTCGCTCCAGAGCTCGCGCGTGCCGATGCGCGCTGCAGTATTCGCGAGCACGAGACGGCTCACGCGCTTCGGCGCATTCTCCCCGAGCCACACGCTCGTGAGACCGCCAATCGAGATGCCGCAGATCGCCGCCGCCTGCACTCCGGCAGCATCGAGCACCGCCAGTGCATCGTGCCCGAGCTGCTCGATCGTGTACTCGCCCGGCGGCGCTGTCGATTTGCCGTGGCCGCGCGCGTCGTAACGGATGAGACGAAACCTGTCGACGAGCGGCGGCAGTTGCTGATCCCACAGCGCGTGGCTCGTGCCGAGCGAGTGCAGCAGGAGCACGGCGGGCGCATCGTCGCGCCCGTCGATCGTATACCAGATCCGTGCGCCTTCGCTCTCGACTTCCGGCATGACGAGCTCTCCACTCTCGCGTCGACGAACATATTGCAGCTCCGGCGCACGCCGCGCGAGGGAGCACGCGCAGATGGCGCTATCCGTGCTATATCGGTAGCGATGGCGCATGCCCTGGAATCAGACTTCGTTCGCGAGCAGCTCGAGCTGCGCGCCGTGCCGCTCGCCAAGCGCGCACCGGTGCACGGCGACTACGTGCTCTACTGGATGGCGAGCACGCAGCGCTTCGAGGAGAACTGGGCGCTCCGCTACGCCACACTCGAAGCCGACCGGCTCGGCCTCCCGCTCCTCATCCATCACGGTCTCGATCCGTCGTATCCGTACGCTTCGGATCGCGTGCACACCTTCGTCTTGCAGGGCGCGCGCGAGCTCGCCGCACGCGCCACCGAGCTCGGACTCGCCTATCGCTTCGCGCTGCGCCGCACGCGCGACGATGACCGACGCGTGGTCGACTGCATCGCATCGCGCGCCGCGCTCGTCGTCACGGATCTCTATCCCACGGCGGGCGTGGTCGATCGCACGCTGCGATTCGCCGAACGGGTGGCGTGCAGAGTGGTGATGGTCGACAGTGTGGGAATCGCGCCAGCGGCAGAATTTCCGAACGAGATGTCTGCGGCGTTCCAGATGCGCGGGCGACTCATCAAGGGACTCGACACGCACCTGGAAGAGGTCGACGATCGTGCGCCGAAGCGCGCGCTGAAGGATTCGCTCGTGAGGTCCGTCGATGCCGACTGGCTCGATCTCGCGCGCATCGACATCGCCGAGGAGGTTGCGCGCTGCGAGATCGACCATGGCGTGGGCGCGGTGGCGGAGGTGACGGGCGGGCTGCGAGCGGCACGCGCGCGCCTCGATGAATTCGTGCACGATGGACTCGATGCATACGACGAGCGGAGACGCGAGCCGTCGGATGAGGGCGGATCGAGCCGAATGTCGCGCTGGCTGCACTTCGGCATGATCGCCTCCGCCGAAGTCGTGCGCGCGGCTCGCGCGCATGCGCCGGAGCCGGCGCTCGCATCGTTCCTGAACGAGGTCGTCGTGTGGCGCGAGCTCTCACTCAACTTCTGCCTGCGCAACAGCGACTACATGAAGCTGCGCGCGGCGCCGGCGTGGGCGCAGAAGTCGATGGCGGCGCACAAGGACGACGAGCGCGAAGCGGTCTATTCGTTGAAGCAGCTGGAGGAGGGGACCACGTACTCCGACCTGTGGAACGCTTCCCAGCGAGAGCTTGTGGAGTCCGGGACGATGCACAACGCAGTGCGGCAGCTCTGGGGGAAGTCGGTGATCCTGTGGACGCGCAAGTACGGCGACGCGCTCAGGATTCTGCTGTATCTCAACGACAAGTACGCGATCGACGGACGGGATCCGAACGGCTTCTCCGGTATTCAGTGGTGCTTCGGCCGCTTCGATCGACCGTTCCCCGAGCGAAAGATCTGGGGAACCATTCGCCCGATGTCGCTGGAGCGCGCGCGCTCGAAGTACGATGTGCAGTCGTACATAGCGCGCTGGGGTGAGCCGATGGCTCCGGAACAGGGGACACTGCTCTAGCCCCAGCTTCAGTTGCTGTGCGGGGCACGGACACTCTCGGATGGCGCTCGCATCGCGGAAGCCGAACGTGCCAGCGCCGTCTCCCCGATATCAGGATCTCCGTTGCCTCCCACCAAGGGAATCGTACGCAGCCGCTACGAGCCGCCGCTCGAAGCGCATGGTCGAGCACGCACGCCTTTGAACGGCGCACTCACTGCGATGGGGATGACGTCATGGCAGATCGATCTCGGCACCCTCAGGCTCACGCATGCCGGCGCGCCGCTCGAGATCGTGCTCGGACGCCTCCCGGAAGATGCGGTGAGCGCGAGCTCGACGTAGCGGGGCGAGTGCTCCGATACAACTCGACGGAGGCGCGGATCTCGACGCTCGATCAGAAGCGACAGATCGGTCGCCACTTCTTCGTCGATGTCGCGCCGTGCACGCGCGTGAAGGAGTTCTACGGTGCGTTCGTCAGCGGCGTCACCGCACGTTCACTGGACGTCACCTTCAAATATCACTTTCCCTTCAGGCATGGTCCGGGCGACCTCATGATCCGCCTCTTCTACTCGGCGCGAACGGATACTGCGTGGGTGCTCGTTGCCGATCCCGACGGGCGACAGCTCGAGATCGACAAGTAGCCATTCGTTTCAGGGCTGGCGCACCAGATGGAAGTCGTACTCGAGCTTGATGGTGTCGGCGACGCTGAGCAGTACCGGCACGCGCGGTTGAGCGAGCTGCACGTCGGTGAAGGTGAACTGCGTCCACCCCGAGCCCGTGACATCGTTTCCGCCGCTCTTTGCGGTGACGTGCCAGACCGTCGGCTTCGTCACGCCGTGCACGGTGAGCATCCCCTGCACCTCGAACGTCTGCGCGGCCGCCGTGAGCGGGAGCATTGCGCCGCTCTTCGAAACGGGAACGAATGAGACCGTCGGATACTTGTCGGTCTCGAGCGTCCGGTGCTGCACGTAGCCATCGCGCCGCTCCTGGTCGCTCTTGAGCGACGTGACATCGATCGTGATCTTCGACGCTGCGGTGTCGACCGCACCGGCTTGCGTGAGCGAGATGTCGCCGGTGATCGCCGTCGTCTTGCCGACCGCATCGTTCGGGAGATCGTGGTGCATGAGCTGCTCGCGCACACGATAACGCGCCTCATTTCCATCGCGCGCCACGGCGTAGCGCACGGCCTTGGGCGCCGCAGAAATTGCGAGCGCGGACGTAGCGAAAAGCGCGACGAGCGACATCTTCATCATTAATGACCTTCTCCGGAGAATACGTGAAGGAAGCTGAAGCAATACGCGCGAGGGGCCCCGGGCGTTTGTTTTTGGCACTCGCTCTCTGGACACTCGCGATACGGCGATCGAAAACGACATGACACAGACCCCCGTCCTGATTGCGGGCGCCGGCCCGACGGGGCTCGTCCTCGCGCTCTGGCTCACCAAGGCCGGCGTCCCCGTACGCATCATCGACACGACGGCGGCACCGGGAACGACATCGCGCGCGCTCGGCGTGCAGGCGCGCACGCTCGAGCTCTACCGGCAGATGGGGATCGCAAAGGAAGTCGTGGAGGCCGGATACAAGGTGGAGGCAGTGAACTTCTTCACTGGGAACTCGCGCGCACCGCGCGTTCCATTCGGCGACATGGGTAGAGGACTGAGCCCATTTCCCTTTCTCCTGATCTATCCGCAAGATGAGCACGAGCTGATGCTGGTGAGGCAACTCGATGTTCTCGGCGTACACGTCGAGCGCAGCACGGAGCTGCTGAGCTTCACGCAGACCGCTGAGGGAATTCGCGCCACGATAAAGAGTGCGGACGGGGCGGAGACAAAGTGCGACGCGCGCTACATCGCCGGTTGTGACGGCGCGCATTCAAGAGTGCGCGAAATTCTCGGCATCGGCTTTTCAGGGGGAACCTACGCCGAATACTTCTATGTCGCCGACGTCGAGGCGACGGGCCCGATCAACACGCGTGAGATCTCCGGCTCGCTCGATGGCAGCGACTTCGTGGCAGTTTTTCCGATGCGCGGCGACAACCGCGTTCGGCTCATCGGCCGCGTGCACGGTAAGGCGGGTATCGATCCGCGCGATCTCACCTTCACCGACGTGAGCAGGCATGCGCTCGATCGAATGAACGTCGTCATCTCGAAGGTCAACTGGTTTTCGACCTACAAGGTGCATCATCGCGTCGCCAACTCATTCCGGAGCGGACGCGCCTTCCTGCTCGGCGACGCTGCGCACATTCACAGCCCGGCGGGTGGGCAGGGAATGAACACGGGAATCGGCGACGCCATCAACCTCGCGTGGAAGCTCGCTGCCGTAGTAAAAGGAGAAGCGAGCGAAAAGATCCTCAGCAGCTACGAGTCCGAACGCATCGTCTTCGCGCGCAAGCTCGTCGCGACGACGGATCGCGGCTTCACATTCGCCACGAGCCAGAAGCCGCTGATCGCCGCCGCGCGTGGTTTCCTTGTTGCCGCAGTCATGCCGTTCGCCCTGAGATGGTCGGAACTCCGGCGCGTGATGTTTCGAACGATCTCGCAGATCGGTATCAAATATCGGGAGAGCGCGCTGAGCGGCGGCAAGGCGGGCGCGCGTGCGGGAGGCGATCGTCTGCCGTGGGTTCCGCTCGAGGGCGGCGACGACAACTTCACTCCGCTCACATCGATGTTCTGGCAGGCGCACATCTATGGCGAGGCGAAACACAGTGCGAGAGCGGCGTGCGCCGAGCTGCGCCTGCCGGTGTACGTCTTCCCATGGTCGCTGGAAGCCGAGCGCGCGGGGCTTCTTCGCTCGGCGTTCTATCTCGTGCGCCCCGACGGCTACATTGCGCTCGCGGATGCGGACGGCGGCGCGTTGGGGCTGCGCGGATACCTCGCCGCGAGAGGGCTGAGCATCGGAGTGACATAATGGCCAGTACTACGTCGACCAAGCGCATCTTCGTCACCGGCGCGACCGGCGTCGTCGGCACGCACGTCGTCCCGCTGCTCATCGCGCAGGGACACGACGTCAGTGCCGTCGGCCGCTCCGCCGAAAAGCGTGCGCGCCTCGAGTCGCTCGGCGCACGCGGGGTCGAGCTCGATGTGTTCGACGAAGTCGCGACGCGCACTGCGCTCGCGGGTCAGGATGTGGTGATCAATCTCGCAACGCACATGCCCGAGACCACGATGCAGATGATGCTCCCGTGGAAGTGGCGCGAGAACGACGTCGTACGGCGCGAGGGCTCGGCCGCGCTCGCGCATGCGGCGCACGACGCGGGCGTTCGCCGCTTCATGCAGGAGTCGTTCGCACCGATATACGAGGACAACGGCAGCGAGTGGATCGATGAGAGTTGGCGACAGCGACCCGCGTCCTACAATCGCACCACGCTCGACGCCGAGCGATCGGCGCTTAGCTACACCGAGCAGGGAGGCGAGGGAGTCGTGCTGCGCTTCGCGGGCTTCTACGGCCCCGATCAATTCCTTCGCGACGCCATCGGCATGGTGAAGAAAGGATGGTCGCCGCTTCCCGGGTCGCCCTTGGCGTACTGGTCATCGATCGCGCACGAGGATGCGGCAAGCGCCGTGGTTGCACTCGTCGGCGCGCCGGCAGGCGTCTACAACGTGTGCGACGATACGCCGATCACGCGCGCCGAGTGGGCCGTCGCGCTGGCGCAAGCTGCGGAGATAACGAAAGCTCCGCGCCCCATTCCGCGATTCCTCGCCGCGCTCGGCGGCGCATCAGTGGAGTGTCTCTCGCGCTCGCAGCGAATGAGCAATGCGAAGCTGAAGGCGGCGACGGGGTGGTCGCCGAAGTGGGCGAGCGCGAGGGAGGGGCTGACGGCTGCGGTGCGCTCGTTCGCACCGCGATGACCTACGCGGCCGCGACCACCGGTGTCGCACTCGCGCGGTCCATCGCGTCGCGCGGCATCGCGGGCGCGACGCGGTGTCCTATGCGCACGAGCGGTCGCTCGACGAGATAGTAGCTCGCCGCGGCGCACACGGCGGCAGCGATGAGATTCACGGGGAAGGTCTGCCAGACTCCGAGCGTCGTCGGTACGCCCGGGTAGTAGACGAAGAAAAACTCCCACAGGTAGAGGCTGTACGAGAGTCTTCCGATCCATCGCATCACGGGATTCTCAAGCGCGCGCCCCACGATGCTCCTAGGCCGGAGCACGGTGCCCACGATGATGATCGGAACGATCATCGCCTCCCAGAATGTCGGCCGCGTGCCGTAGCGGTAGACGATCGCGCCGTACAGAGCGACGATCGCGAGCATTACTAGAGTACTAAGATATCTCTCGACGAACGCGCGAACCTCGGGGCGTGAGAGCGCCAGCGCCGCGACGACGCCCCACATGATCGAGTCGATGCGCGTGTCGGAGCGTGCGAAGTACGTGGGTTGGATCGCGTTGTAGAGCATGATCTCGCGCCACGCCTCGATGTGCCGCCACACCGCGACGAGAATCCCGATGACGATGGCGACAGGGAGCGCGCGCTTGCGTCCCGCAAAAATCAGGAGCGCGGGCCAGAACAGGTAGAAGTGCTCCTCGACGCCGAGCGACCAGTAGTGCGACGTGAAAAACCCCGCGCCGTTCGGTCCGAGAATCGGGGGGAGGTAATTCCGGAAGAAGAGCGTTGCCGCGACGAACTCCTCGCGAACCACCGGAAGCAATCCGAGCGCGCCGAGCAGAGCGACGACGCCGAGGTACAGGAGCGCGGGGGGAAGGATGCGAAACGCTCGGCGAACGTAGAAACGCCTGAGCGAGACGCTGCCGGCGGTGTCCCACTCTTCGAGCAGGCGCGAGGTGATGAGGAGCCCGCTGATGGCGAAGAAGAGATTGACGCCGTGGGTGCCCAGGGCGAAGCGGTCGAAGATGCTTTCGCGGCCGAGCGGCGCCGAATAGCTGTGCCCGGCATGGCTGGCCATGACACCCAGGATTGCGATGGCGCGCCACCCGTCGAGGGTGGGGATGTAGCCCTTCAGCGTCGTGGTTGGGGCGGTGTCGCTCATTCGTTTTGTTCGGTAGCGGACGGTGGCGCGGTGATTCCTATTTAAGAACGATCGAGCCATTCACCCGCCACGCTTTCACGACGCTCCGGCCTTCATCCTGCATTGGTGCCTGGTCCGCTCCGAGTCAGGAGCGCGACCGAGCACCCAATGGCAGAGAGCCGGAGAGGGCGGCCACCATGATTGGCGACATCGAGATCGAGCACGAATTCGCGAGCTTCGTGAACGACAGCAGCTTCTCATGTCTCGTTGGGAAGGGAGTGGTCCATCAGCATGGGCACATCGTACGCGCGTACCCGCCGCTCGGCACACGCGCGGCGGCGGGCGATCTGGCGCGCGATCTCTCGGAGTTCGGCATGAACGCGAGCGGGCACGCGGGCCTTCGCGCGTTCGTTGCGGTCTTCCCCGAGCGAGCGCCGCGCACCGAGCTCGCGTTCGAGTCGCGTCTCTGGGCGCAGCTCGAGCGGTTGCACGAGCTCGACGCACCCGACGCCGGCTGGGATCCATCGGTGAGCGACGACGGCGACGATGCCATGTTCTCGTACAGCTTCGACGGACTCTCGTACTTCATCGTCGGGCTTCACGCGAAGAGCTCGCGCATCTCGCGGCGCTTCCGCTGGCCCGCGCTCGTCTTCAATCCGCACTCGCAGTTCGGACGGCTGCGCGGCGAGGGACGCTTTGCGCGCATCCAGCAGGCGATTCGCGAGCGCGAGATGGCTGTGCAGGGATCGCTCAATCCGAATCTCGCTGACTTTGGCGAACGGTCGGAAGCCCGTCAATATTCGGGGCGCGCTGTGGAGGAGAATTGGAAGTGCCCGTTCCATCGCGCGAACGGATCGAACACGGAGACCACATGACCGTCGTCACGCGCATGCATCTCGAACCTCAAACCGGCGGCGCGCTCACGATCGCGCGCGGCGAGTGCCTCAAGGTCATCGATCCGCGCGGTGAGCAGGTGTCCGACCTCATGTCCTTCGCGCGCGACGACACGCGCGAATGGCTCTCGTCCGGCCGCACGATCGACTACGCGAACACGATTTACCTCACCACCGGCCACACCCTCTATTCGAATCGCAGCCGGCCGATGTGGACGATCGTCGAGGACACGGTGGGGCGACACGACTTTCTCCTCACGCCATGCAGCCCCGACACTTTCCGTATCATCTACGGCAACACCGCTCCGCATCCCAGCTGCTTCGCGAATCTCGTTCAGGCGTTCGCGCCATTCGGCATCGCGCCCGACTCGATTCCGACGACGCTCAACCTCTTCATGAACGTCGAGGTCGCACCGAGCGGTGAGCTGTCGATACTGCCGCCGCGGTCGCGCGCGGGCGACTACATCGTACTGCGCGCCGAGATGGACATGATCGTAGGCGTCACCGCGTGCTCGGCCGAACTCTCGAACAACGGCACGTTCAAGCCGATCGACGTGGAGCTGCTGGCGCCGGAACAATCGGAGGCGCCGGGGCAGCAGCGTAGCGCTGCCGCAGCACCCGCATCGGTGTAGCGGCGCGATGGAGGATGGTCCCGCGATAAGGCACACCGCCCAGGAAGATGCGCGCGCCGAGCGCGAGCCAGCTGCACACCGCGCGCTCGGCCATCCAGAGCGGCGCAAAGATCGGTGTGCTGCGCGGGAAGAATCGCGTCGCGTGCGCACGACGACGACCGATCTCCGCCGCGATGACGAGCGTAAGGAAGCACAGGGCGATCGCGAGCCAGTGGCCGGTGACTGCGAGCGCGATGATGATCGGAAGTACAGCGAGCTGCGCGACGAAGCGCGGCGGACGCGCGATCTCATCGTACGCCTGACGCACGCGCTGGGAGAAGAAGTGGCGCGTGGTGGAAGGCCGGCGAAGGACGTATGCGTCGTAGAGCACCGCTTCCCGGCCGCCCGAAGCGAGCACCGTGCGCACGAGCTCGAGATTCTCGAACATGACGGAGCCGTCATATCCATTCGTCGCCTGCAGGCGCGAGCGGCGAACGCCGAGGGTGCCGGGCCAGTCGCCGCCGGTGAGGCGATTGAGGAGCATGCGCCCCGAGTCCCAGCGGGCGTGCCATGGAAGCGGCTCGAAATAATTCTGCGGGCGCACGACGT
>JACCWE010000152.1 GCA_013697785.1 Gemmatimonadaceae bacterium | reverse complement strand
CGGTAGAGCTCCTCACCAACTCCTCGCTCGCGCCTGCCATTGCGCTCTATCGATCGCTTGGCTTCGTGGACGTGCCGCTCGGCCGGACCGAGTACACGCGCGCCGACGTGCACATGGTGCTCGAGCTATAGCCGGCGACTGCGTCCCCCCGCCTAGATCAGATTCTCGATTTGCCGCAGATGATTCATGTCGTGGCCGGCCATCGTCTCGATGATCGTGCGGAACGTCATCTCGCCGCGCTCCGGGTGCACCACGGGCTTCGACTCCGCGTTGGCCCCCACCGCATGAATGAGGAGCATGTTCCAGCGCCGGAACGCGCCAAAGGCATCCAGCGCATCGCGCGCATCGAGTGCGGGGTACGGGCTCGCCCATCCGTCCTGATCGAACGGCTGGATCACGTGGTGCGCCTCTGCGATCGTCTGCCGCAGACGGAACGCGAAGGTGACCTCGCAGTCCGCCAGGTGACAGAGGATGTCGCGGATGCTCCACTTTCCGGACGCCGGCGCGCGCGTGAGCTGCGCGTGGTCGCTGTTGCGTATGAGCCGGGCGATGGTGACGGCGGTCATTTCGAGCACATCGTGCGGACGCGCATCACCGAGGAATTTGTGGTAGGGATTGAGCTGCGAGGCGGGTACGGTCATTCGGTATTCCTCCGGAAGGACGGAAATTGACAGCGGTGGCGGCCGGTTCGTCAACCGGGTTTGCGGTGCTTTGACGCGCGTGGTGGCGATCGGGGGCACCGTCAGTTGCCGGGTGTATCATGCGGCAACAAGGAGAGCTGCATGACCATGAACAAGCTCCGCTCCGCACTTCCGGATCTGATCGGCCGCACCATAAAGCATCTCGTCGTGAACGATCATGGGGCGGGAGACAGACAGATCTTTCTCTTTTTTATCGACGGCACGTACTACGAGTTTTACGGAACCCATCTCTCCGGCATCCGCCACCTCGACAAGGGT
Organism: Gemmatimonadaceae bacterium; assembly: GCA_013697785.1. Classification (GTDB taxonomy): domain Bacteria; phylum Gemmatimonadota; class Gemmatimonadetes; order Gemmatimonadales; family Gemmatimonadaceae; genus FEN-1250. The sequence continues at coordinate 1,310 of JACCWE010000152.1, read as the reverse complement.
GGGCTCGAGATTCCCAGGCAGAACGGACGCATCCCCGTGAATGGCCGCCTCGAGATCATCGACGCCGAGATCTCGGAGCTGTTCGAGCGGCCGCCTGTGCCGGCCTCCCCCGAAACGCTCGCGCAGAAATTGGGGCGCAGTGTGGCGTAGTGGCGAATCCGAGGGTCCACGTTGTCGCTATCAATGCAGCATCGCGGCGAGCCGCCGTACAATCTCGGCTCGCAGCTCTGCCGGCTCGAGCACCTTGGCATCGGGCCCGTACTGCAGCACGTGCCGCACTGCCCAATCGCGATCGGCAACTTGATGTGAGACGGTAATCGATCCATCGTCATCGATCGGCGCCGCTTCGCGCTCTGCGATCCACCGCGCGATGCGCGGGGAGTAGCGCACGCGCATCGTCGCGACCTCGCGGCCGCTGAACGGCCGACCATTCGAGAGCACGTGCTCGAGCACGAAATCAGCCGGCACCTCGAATGACTCGGAGAGCAGCGATACCGACTCGATGCGATCGAGGCGGTAGAAGCGTAGCTCGCGCCCATCGCTCACCGCACCGACGACGTACCAGGTACCGTGCGATGGGACGGCACCGAGCGGCCAGATGACGCGTTCCGACGTCTCGCGAGCTTCGCTTGCGCGATAGCCGATCTTCACGGTGCGATGCTCCGCGATCGCCTGGCGAATCGTCGCGAGCAGCGGCGAGTCGCTTCCCGACGGAGGCGTCGAGTGCCAGGGGAGCGGCGCGTCGTCGAGTGGGAGCTTGACGAGCAGCTTGCGGATGCGCGCGCGGGCGCGATCGATCGCGGCCCATTCGTCGGGCATCGATGTCGATCGCAGCATTGCGACGCCCAGCTCGAGCGCGCAGAGCTCGGAGACGGTGACCCGCATCGGGCGAAGGAAGTGCGACGCGCGGATCACGACGCTCTCGGCGCCGAGCTCGATGCCAACGCTGTCGATGAACCCACCGGGCACGTCATCGCGGTCGGTGAGCGCGCTCAGATCATCGAGCAGCGCCTCCGAGTTTACGCCCGTGCGCCGCGCGAGCTCGGCGAGCGACACCTCACCGCGCTCGGCGAAGAGCGGGAGCACGGCGAGCAGACGGCGGAGGCGAGCCGAGGCTTCCGTCGTCATGGCGCGGAATCGCCGTAGAGCGCGAGCGTGCGCGCCACCACCACACGATACTCGTCGACGAGCGACGCGGGGGCGACCGGAACGACTTCGCCGGCGAAGGAGATCGTCCAGCGGACGAAGGCATCGCGCCTTCGCACCTGGAACGCGCGTCGCCTCGGCTGACCCGGGATCGCACCGCCGAG
>JACCWE010000142.1 GCA_013697785.1 Gemmatimonadaceae bacterium | reverse complement strand
GCGCGGCGCAGTCGTTCAAGGATGCGGTCTCGCAGGTGGCGGGGCGTCCCACGGTGCTGATCCTGCGCATGCGGGATGTGCCGATCATGGACTCGAGCGGGATGCACGCGTTACTCGATGTCATTCAACGCGCGCGGAAGGACGGCACTCTAGTGATTCTCGCGGGTCTCCATGTGCAGCCATTGGCGGCGCTTACCGACTCCGGCGCGATCGCCGAGATCGGACGCGAGAATCTCGTAGCGAACATCGACCTTGCGCTCGCGCGCGCGCGGGAGATCGTCTGATGCTCTTCAACAGCGAAGTTGAGCAAAGCGAGTGTGCGCGATGACACAAAGCGGGCGCGACCGAATAGAGTTTCGTGCATTCGAGTCGCTTCGCCGTTGACCTTTTGTGGTCCTTTGCGCATCTGAAAGGGCCGTGGATTCCTCGTTCTTCTTGCAGCGGACCAGGTCGTGAGCACAGCGCCAAATTCAACCAAGACCGCACTCGATGCACGACACCGCGCATTGGGCGCGCGGATGATTCCCTTTGCGGGATGGGAGATGCCCGTGCAGTACAAGGGACTCGTCGAAGAGCATCGCGCGGTGCGCAGCGCCGCGGGGCTGTTCGACCTTTCTCACATGGGCGAGATCTTCATTACCGGGCCGGGGGCGGCCGCAGCGCTCGATTACGCACTCATAACGGCACCTGGCAAGCTCGCCGTGGGTCGTGCGCACTATTCGATGATCTGCGACGTGAGCGGCGGCATCCTCGACGATCTCATCGTCTACCGTCTCGGCGATTCGCGCTACATGGTCGTGCCCAACGCCTCGAACGCGGCCGAGGTCTCAGCCGCGCTGAGCGAGCGGCTCGCAGGATTCGATGCCGAGCTCGATGATGCGACGATGCGCACGTCGCTGGTCGCGATTCAGGGGCCGCGTGCCGTAGAGATTCTGCAGCCGTTCGTCGACGTGGATCTGAGCACGATCAGGTACTACTCGGGTACGGAAATGCGCGCGTGCGGCGTGCCGGCGGTTCTCGCGCGCACCGGATATACGGGCGAGGATGGATTCGAGCTGTTCGTCTCGTGGGACGACGCGCTTCGCGTCTGGGACACGCTGCTCGAGGGCGGCGCGGATCGCGGGCTCATCCCCGCGGGGCTCGGCGCGCGAGACACATTGCGGCTCGAAGCGGGAATGCCGCTCTACGGGCAGGAGCTGAGTCGCGAGACGACGCCATTCGAGGCGGGGCTTGGTCGCCTGGTGAGCTTCGCGAAGCCCGGTGACTTCGTCGGACGGGATGCGCTCGAGAAGGCAAAGGATCACCCACGTAAGGCGCTGGTCGGACTCAAGCTTTCGGGGCCGCGCGTCGCACGCATCGGGTACCACGTTTATCTTCCCGCCGCGGCCGAGCCGTGTGGAACAGTGACGAGCGGCACAGCGTCGCCGACGCTCGGATTCGGGATCGCGATGGGCTACGTGCCCGCTGATCGAAATGCGGTGGGCGGCGAGCTCGAGGTGAGCATTCGCGACCAGCGTGCAAGCGCTCAGGTGGTGCCGATGCCCTTCTACAAACGATCGAACTGAGGAGGTAGAGAAGTAACGTGGATATCCCCGACAATCTGAAGTATTCGAGCGAGCACGAATGGCTCGCAGCGAACGGAAAGAGTGCGAAAGTCGGCATCACCGGCTACGCGGCCGAGCAGATCGGCGACATCGTATTCGTCGAGCTGCCGAAGGTAGGGAGCATGGTGACGGCCGGTGTTTCCTTCGGCGTGATCGAGGCAGTGAAATCCGTGAGCGAGCTCTTTGCTCCTGTGTCGGGAAAGGTGACGGCGATCAACGAGCGAGTCGCAAAGGAGCCGGAGCTCGTGACTGCGGCGCCATACGGCGACGGGTGGCTGATCGAGATCGAAATGAGCGACGCAGGCGAGAGTGCCGCGCTCAAGGACGCCGCAGGGTACCGCGACCTCATCGCGGGTCTTCAATAGCCGAGTCGCATGTCTGCTCCGAATGAATTCGCAGCGCGGCACGTCGGGCCGCGCGCCGAAGATGTGGCGTCGATGCTCGAGCTGTTGGGCTATCACACGCTCGACTCGTTCATCGATGCCGCCGTACCCGAGTCGGTGCGCATGCGTCGCCCGCTCGCGCTCCCGCCGGGACGCGGCGAGAATGCCGTGATCGCGACGATGCGTGAGCTTACCGACCAGAATGAGGTCTTTCGCTCGTACCTCGGGCTCGGCTACAGCAACTGCGACGTGCCCGCAGTGATCAAGCGGAACATCCTCGAGAATCCGGGATGGTATACGGCGTACACGCCATACCAGGCCGAAGTCGCACAGGGCCGGCTCGAAGCGCTGCTCAACTTCCAGACGATGGTGTGCGACCTCACCGGCTTCACGGTCGCGAATGCGTCGCTGCTCGACGAGGGGACGGCGGCGGCCGAGGCGATGGCGATGACGCTGGCGATCGTGAAGCACGAAGGAGTGGGCGCACCGGTGTATCTCGTCGATCGCGCGTGTCATCCGCAAACGATCGCTGTGGTGGCCACGCGCGCGGTGGCGCGCGGGATCGAGGTGCGCGTGGACGATCCCGAGAAGTTCGAGTTCGGGGAGGGCGTCGCGGGATGCCTGATCCAGTATCCGGCGACTGACGGGGCCGCGCGCGATTACAGAACGCTGTGTGCGGATGCGCACGAGGCTGGCGCGATGGTGACCGTGGCGACGGATCTGCTCGCGCTCGCCCTGCTGTCGCCTCCGGGCGAATGGGGCGCCGACATTGCGGTGGGGAACTCGCAGCGTTTCGGCGTTCCGCTCGGCTACGGCGGCCCGCACGCGGCGTTCTACGCGACGAAGGATGAGTTCAAGCGGCATCTGCCGGGGCGGATCATCGGCGTCTCGCGCGACGCGGCGGGGAATCCGGCGCTTCGTATGGCGCTGCAGACGCGCGAGCAGCACATCAGGCGCGACAAGGCGACGAGCAACGTGTGCACGGCGCAAGTGCTGCTTGCCGTGATGGCGTCGATGTACGCGGTGTATCACGGGCCCGAGGGAATTCGTGCGATCGCGACGCGCGTGCATCGCCGCACGGTGCAACTCGCGCGCGGGCTGCGTGCCCTCGGCTGCAAGCTCGAGCACGACGCGTTCTTCGATACGGTTTGCGTGCTCGTCGAGAGCGCGCGGCAGCGGCAGATCCTCGACGAGGCGGCGTCGCGGCGCATCAACCTGCGTGCGCTCGGTCGCGAACGGATCGTGGTGGCGCTCGATGAGACCGTGCGCGAGCGCGACGTGTCGGAGGTGGTGGCGTGCTTCGCGGCGGCGCAGCAGACGATACCGGCGCTGGTGGACGAGCGGAGCATCACGCCGCGCAGCGTGATACCCGATGCGCTCGCGAGGAAGACGGAATATCTGACGCACCCCGTGTTCGCGCGGCACCGTTCGGAGACGGAGATGCTGCGCTACATGCGTGGGCTGGAGGCGAAGGATCTTTCTCTCACCGCCGCGATGATTCCGCTGGGCTCGTGCACGATGAAGCTCAACGCGACGACGGAGATGCTGCCGGTGTCGTGGCCCAAGCTTGCTGGCATACACCCGTTCGCCCCACGCGCGCAGACGACGGGTTATCTCGAGCTCTTCCACCGACTCGAGGCGGATCTGTGCGAGATCACCGGCTTCGCGGCGGTGTCGCTGCAGCCGAACGCGGGATCGCAGGGCGAGTTCGCGGGGCTGCTCACGATCGCGGCGTATCATCGTTCGCGGAACGAGGAACATCGGGATGTGTGCCTGATTCCGGCAAGCGCGCACGGGACCAATCCGGCGAGCGCGGTGATGGCGGGGATGCGCGTCATTGTGATCGCGTCGGACGAGCGTGGGAACATCGACGTCGAGGATCTGCGCGCGAAGGCGAAGGAGCACGCGCCGAAGCTCGCGGCGCTGATGGTGACGTATCCGTCGACGCACGGCGTGTTCGAGGGGTCGATTCGCGAGATCTGCGACATCGTGCACGCGCACGGCGGGCAGGTCTACATGGATGGCGCGAACATGAACGCGCAGGTCGGGCTGTGCAGCCCCGGCGATCTCGGTGCGGACGTCTGTCATCTCAATCTGCACAAGACGTTCTGCATCCCGCACGGCGGCGGCGGTCCCGGAATGGGGCCGATCGGCGTCGCGGCGCATTTGTCGCCATTTCTTCCGGATCATCCGCTCGTGCCGCTCGGACACGCGCGCGCGGAGGGCACGGTGAGCGCGGCGCCGTGGGGAAGTGCGAGCATTCTTCCGATCTCGTGGATCTACATCCAGCTCATGGGCGCAGAAGGACTGGTCTACGCGACGAAGATCGCGATTCTCTCCGCGAACTACATCGCGCGGCGGCTTCGAGGTGAGTACGAGCTACTGTACTCGGGCACGAATGGGCTCGTCGCGCACGAGTGCATTCTGGACACGAGGCCGTTCAAGGCGAGTGCGGGGGTGGACGTCGAGGACATCGCCAAGCGATTGATCGACTACGGCTTTCATCCGCCAACGGTGTCCTTCCCGGTAGCGGGCACGCTGATGGTCGAGCCGACGGAAAGCGAGTCGAAGGAGGAGCTCGACCGCTTCGTCGATGCGCTGCTGGCGATTCGCGAAGAGATCCGCGAAGTCGAGATCGGCGTCGCGTCGCGCGAGGACAACGTGCTGCGCCGTTCACCGCACACGCTCGCGCAAGTGGTGGCGGATGAGTGGGAGCGCCCGTACTCGCGAGAGAAGGCGGCGTTCCCTGCGCCGGGGCTGCGTGAGCGGAAGGTGTGGCCGACGGTGGCGCGCGTCGACAACATGTTCGGCGATCGGAATCTCGTGTGCAGCTGCCCGCCGGTGTCGGCGTACGAGTAGGACGCCAACTCGACGTGCAGTTTCGAATTGGCGTTACATTTGTCGTTCGAAGTGTTCCGGGTCACAATTTCAGAGGCGCGGATAGGCTCTCTCGCATCGAACGCGCGAGGCACAATGCTGGCAGTAGCAGGAGGGTAGTTCGCAATCCTGGAGCGATCGTGCGACGATCGGAGCCAGCACCGCCCAATTCGCACTATTCCTTCGCCTGCTGACATGTGATCAATCTCGGCCCGCTCTTCCCATCGGACAGAGTAGCGAGGCTCTGCGCGGCATCCTCGGCGCGAGATGCCTCGACGGCCGCCCGTACGCCACCGCGTTGGCGACGTGTGATAGCGTAGAATGATCCCGACGTTCTTCGCACGCGAGGCGGACGACCGATGGATCCACCTCGCATCGGCCACCGATCCCGACAACCCGTTTCTCGTTGTCACATATCTGCACGCCCAACGAGCTCTCGGACGCGAGAGCTGGCTACTCGGCATCGGCACCGAGTCGATGGTCGAGAGCGCAGCGCTCTGCTTCATGGAGCGCGGCCGCGTACGGCGCTCGCTCATTGTGCCCTCGTCGCCTCCCGTAGACACGAAATCAGAGTTCTGGCCGGGGCTCGATGGCTTTTGCAGAAAGCACGGTATAACCGATCTCGATATCTCTACATTCGCCACGCCGGCCTCGGTCATTCCGGCGATGCGTGGAGAGACCACTCGCGTGCGTCGCACCGAGTACGCGATGTCGCTCGCAGGATCGGATCTCTGGGAGAAAGTCTCGAAGAGTCATCGCGATCGCATCAAGAAAGGGCGGAAGAACGGGCTCGTGGTGAGACGCGAGGCGACCGATGCGGCGATCGATGCGCACGTTTCGCTGCATATGAACTCCATGGATCGGAGAAAGCTGCGCGGCGAGGATGTTTCGCTCGAGTTCGAGCGCAGCACTTCGGCGGCGTTGCTCACATCGGGTGCCGCGCAGCTGTTTCAAGCCATGCTTGGAGATCACGTGGCGTCGTCACTGCTGGTGTTGCGATCCTCGAAAGGCGCGTATTCGGAGTCTTCCGGAAATTCGACGGAAGGGATGAACATCGGAGCCTCACACTTCCTGCGTTACGAGGCCGCCGTCGCACTGCAGACCGAGGGAATCGAGATGTTCTACCTGGGTGGCGCGAGAGAGCACGAAGAAGGATTGCGTGCGTACAAGGCGGGCTTCGGAACGATCCCCATTGATACCGATGCCGTGACGGCATACATCGGTGGCTCGCTGCGCCGCGGCCTCTCCTCGGCCATGGAGACGCTGCACGCGCTCACCAAAACGGGTGGTGCACGATGACCTGGCTCGCGCACAGATTGCGCGCGCGCAAGCTGCGGGGCGGGACTTACGAGCGAGCCGACTCGCTTCGCGCCGTGATTGCACGGCTTCGTAAAGCCCCTGCGCCGTCAGTCTACTCGACACTTTGGACGGATGCCATCTACGGTTGGGGGAACGAGAAGTGGACGGCGGAAGAGCGCTATCTCGCCGAGGTCGTGCGATCTGCAGAGCGAACGAAGGGACCAATCATCGAGTGTGGCTCCGGACTCACGACGCTGCTCATGGGCGCAGTGTCGACGCGCACCGGTGTACGCGTCGACGCGCTGGAGCACACGCCCGAGTGGCGCGACCGCGTCAACGCCTCGATGCGAGAGCATGGAATCGAGGGGCCTACGGTCCACTCCGCCCCGCTACGGAATTACGGTGAGTACGACTGGTACGACACACAGCTAGCGGCGCTGCCGAGCGATGTGCGTCTCGTTGTCTGCGACGGTCCGCCATCCTCCACGCGCGGCGGACGGAGCGGCATGATCCCCGTGCTTAAGAGCAAGCTCGAGCCCGGCTGCGTCATTCTCCTCGATGACGTGATTCGAGATGCCGAAAGCCAGCTCGTGCGCGACTGGGTTCGCGACTACGGTGCCACGGCGAAGATTCACGAGGCCGACCGGAAGTTTGCGCGCCTCAGGCTGCCGCAAGGCTGAAGCGACGCTCGCAACGCCCGCGCATGCGTTCATCACAAAATCGCCGCGCGAGTGGCTCGTGAGTATGAAATCTGCATTCCTCATTCGCTCGACAGCGCTGCGCTGACCGGTTCAGCCGCGCGCGCGTTCACTGAAATTTCATCGCGGTTTTGCAGGGATAGCATTGACGACAGTTCAGGAGCAGGCTCGAGCGCAGATCGTCGCGTCGGACGCGGCGGTCTCCAGCGAGAATTACACTGTGCTCGTCGAAGAGGGCGCATCGACGTCTGCGCCCTCACTCACTCTCGCGAAGGCCTTGCGAGGGTTGGGCCGGGCTGTGATCACCGTCGTCGTGAGGGACCTCACACGGCGGGAGTGGCTGCGAGTGCTTCGCTCGGCGGAGGCCATCGTCGTGGTTCGGTACCACGCGATTCCGACGTATTTTCTCAGCCAGCTCGCCATGGCCGTGGCGCTCGATGTTCCGGTCGTCCGCTGGTGGGTGGGCAGCGATGTCCTCAACGTGCTCGAATTCGAGGATGTCCGACGCACGGCGCTCCGGCTCGACGGCATCGTGTCGACGAACGTCGCCGTCGCCCCGCACCTCGTGAGCGAGTTGGCCAGCGTCGGCATCAGCGCGGAGCTCGTGCCTTCGCCGCTCGACCCCGAGTTGGCCACGTCCGAGGTCGCGGCGCCAGTCGAGGGCGTGCGCCCGGTGCTCACCTATCTGCCCGGCAAGCGCAAGGATTTTTTCGGGTTCGAAATCATTGAGCAGGTGGTAAAAGCGAATCCCGATCTTCACTTCATCATCGTCGCGGACCACACGCACGCGCTCGCCTCGTATCCGAACGTCGAGAGCCTGGGATGGGTGGAGGACATGAAGCCGTTGTACGCGAGAGCCGGATGCATCCTGCGGATCACGGAGCATGACGGCTTGCCGCGAATGCTGATCGAGGGGATGCTGCGCGGCATGTACGCCATCTACTCGTGGCCGCTCGAAGGATCGTGGCAGGCGCGCACGCGGGAGGAAGTGCAGATGGCGCTCGAGAGATATCGGGGAGCGTCGATGCCGAACGTCCGGGGGCGCGACGCGATGCTTCAGCTACTGGATGCGCGCCCTGATGTGCAGATGTCGAATCTCATCGCGTCGGCCTCAGTGCCCGTGAAGACGCGTGCGCGGGCGCTCTCGCTTGCCATGCAGACGAAGATATTTCCCGAGCGATTCACGTAACGAACGCGCCGAGCGGCTCGAGGATCGCGAAGGCTCGGGCTGCGAGCGCGGGGCGCTCGTGCTCGCGAAGCCACTGTTCGATGGTCGCGTCGTTCAACGACATGTCGAGGCTGGAGAGCCGAAGCAGAGCGTCGCGCAGTGCTCTCGCCGACCCGGGTCGACAGAGGACGCCGGCTCCGAGCTGCTCGACCAGCTGCGACGCCTCCCCGGGCACGCCGTACACCAACACTGGCCTGCGCGCCGCGAGGTATTCGAACAGCTTGGCGGGGAGATAGCGCTTGAATCCCTCGCCAGTGAGGAGAAGAAGCGCGTCGCTCTCCTGCATGCGCCGGATCGCCTCGCGCTTGCCGACATGATCGATGATCTCGAGCACTTCGGGAAAGCGGAAGGCGCGAATCGCCTCTTCGGCCCGCAGTCCGCGGCGGCCGATGAACCGTACGTGGATGCGTTCGATCCACTCCGGCTCATCGATCAACAATTGCTCGAGACTCGCGAGGAAGTCGTGCGGCGGAGTTTGCCCGGCCAGACTTCCGAGGTAACCGAGAGAGAGTTTTCCGTGCGCCGCACCTTTGGAAGCGCCGGGCGGCCCCACGTATTCATCCGGGTCCCAACCGTTCGAGACGAGATGGGCCTTTTGGGGAACGAGCTCCGGAAAGGTCGCCAGCTGATGCTCCCGATGTGATTCGGTGGTGAAGAGAACCGCGTCGGCGTGACGGAGGCAGCGCCGTTCCCATGCGAGATCGCTTCCATCCTTCTGAACGAACTCGAATGGACACTCAGTCCACTCGTCTCGATAGTCGAGCACGAGCGGCGCGCCGAAGCGGCGGGCGACGAAGAGCGCCGCGACGAATGTGAAGAAGCGCGGGCCGGACGCCATGACGATGTCGGGCGGATCGCTCGCCATGGCGTCGATTGCCCGACTGGCGTATGCGAGCGCGTTGCGAAAGTCGCCATCCACGCGCGGGAATAACCGATACGATGGATGGCGGGACGATTCATGAACCACGTGAAGCGTCGCCTCTCGTGGGACGCGCGCCATCAGCTCGTCGCCGTGCTGCCGTTGCGTGGGAGGAGGCTCGCTGCAAAAGGCATCGACGCGCCATCCGACGCTGCACGCATAGCGCATGAACGACAGCGGCCGCTGCACGCCGACGTTGCTGCTCGGGGGAAGTGCCGAGGCGAAGAGCGCAAGGTGCCGGCCAGATGCGGACCGCCGGGCGCGGCCCAGGCGCGGGCGTTCGAGGTTCAGCCATCGCGCACCCAGCACGGCAGTGTCGATGAGCGTTTGCGCACTCGTCATGGCACTGGGCGAGCTATCCGTGCGTCATCGCAGCACACCGGCATCCGATGGCAGGACGTGCAGGGCGGGCCTCTCGACGGCGCCTTCCAACAGCTCGAGTGCGACGTACGCCTCGCCCTTCACGCGAGGATCGTCGCCGACTGTCACGATGCACGCGCGGCTCGAATGCTCGTGGTAGCCGCCGGCGGAATTCCCGATGTGGTGGCCGATCTCGTAGACGCCGGCGGGGAGATTGAACGCCATGCTCCAGTCGATGCTCGCGGTTTCCCCCGTGCGCAGGCGCAGTGGATGTCCCCGCATGCGCGCGTACGTCGTATCCACCACGGGCTTGTCTCCGCGGCTCACCCAGAATCCCGGCGTGAGCTCGCAGTCCGAGGATGCCGTGATCGTGTGCGTGAACGTCAACCGTTCGCCGGGCTCCACCACTACGTCCGAGCCCTGCGATGCTGAGAACGCGACGGTTCGCGCGCTGGATTCGGGGAGCAAATTCGGACTCCAGCGTCCGCCACGCTTGTAGTAATCGCCGACGACCTTCGTCAGCTCGCCCTGCGACACGACGGCCCCGTGGTCGAGCAGGATGGCGCTGGAGCACAGCGAGAGTACGGCGTCCATGTTGTGCGAGACGAAGATCACCGTCGTGCCATTCTGCAGGAGATCCTGCATCCACCGGATGCACTTGCCCTGGAAGGTGTAGTCACCGACCGAAAGCACTTCGTCGATGATGAGAATCTCCGGCTCGAGGTGCGCCGCGATTGAGAAGCCGAGGCGCGCATTCATCCCCGAGCTGTAGCGCTTGACCGGCGTATCGATGAAGTCGCCGATGCCCGAGAAATCGACGATCGCGTCGAAGCGACGTTCGATGTCGGCGCGCTTCATCCCGATGATGGAGCCGTTGAGATAGATGTTCTCGCGGCCCGTGAGATCGGGGTGGAAGCCCGCCGTCACTTCGATGAGCGCGCCGACACGTCCATGTGTCACGTAGCTGCCGAGCGTCGGGCGGAGCAGCTTGGTGAGGATTTTCAACAGCGTCGACTTGCCGGCACCGTTATGGCCGATAATGCCGAGTGCATCGCCCTTCTGAACGGTGAACGACACGTCGCTCAGCGCCCAGAAGTCATCCACACCAAGCTCGCCGGCAGGGCGTGCCCCATGGAGGATGCGACGAGCGATCGACGGCACGAGGTCGCGCAGGCTGTCGTGCCGCTCGCCGCGCTGGAATTTCTTCCAGACGCTTTCCATTTGAATCGCAACGTCGCTCATTCGATCCTCATACGTACTCGGCGAACAGATGCTGCAGGCGCCGGAACATGAGCGCGGCCCCCAACACCGCGACGACCGCGCATACGCCCGAGTACACGAGCTCCCATGGCTCCCAGGCTACCCGCTCGACTCCCTTCACGACGACACTCATTGGGTAGAAGAGGTTATGTCCCTCGACGACCGACAGGCGCAGTCCCTCCAGAATGCCGGTGAGCGGATTGAGCATGGCGATGTACGCGCCGCGCGGTCCGAGCATGGCGGGCTCGAAGAAGATCGGCGTGAAGAATATGCCGAACATGAGCACGACCTGCACGATGTACTTGATGTCGCGGAAAAACAGATTCGCGCAGCTCAGAAACAGCGAGACGCCCGTCGTAAAAAGGACGAGCAGCACGAGCAGGAGCGGCACCCACGCGAGGCTCGGGTGGAGACGCACCCCCAGCAGGGGAAGAATGATGCAGAGCGTGAGGAGGCCGATCGATGTGTCGAAGCCTTGCGCGCCGACCGACGAGAGGGGAAGCACCTCGCGCGGGAAGTAGATCTTCGTGACGAGGTTGGAATTGCCGACCAGACTGGCGGTGGCGAAGCCGAGCGCGCCGACGAAGAAGGCCCAGCCCACGCCCTTGATCGCGATGTTCGCGATATCCACGCGCGCCAGCGTCTGACCGGAGATCTGCGCCATGGCGAAGCGGATGATCAATCCGGAGAGGACGATGAGGCAGGGCATGAACACCGCCCACGCGAAGCCCATGGCGGCCTGCTTGTAGCGCAGCTTGATGTCCCGGCGTGTGAGCTGTTCGAGGAGCTCGCGGTGCTCCCAGACCTCGATTGTCGCGCTCTTGATGTCGGTGAACATTATGACGAAAACTAGCTCAATCCCCGATGGTTCCGATGGCCTCGGCCGGTGGCATGTTCTGCCGTCGCGGCAGGAACGATTTGAGATACCCCATGGCGGTTGCGGCGGTCGGAACCGTCTTCCAGCTTGCGCGATACCAGCGGCGCGCATCCCTCGCGTTCCCCGCGCATCGCTGCGCGTATGCAACGTGAAACTGCAGCTCGCCGATGGTCCGCTCCGCTGCCTCGATCTCCGCAGTCGAGAGCGTGTGACGAAGGCGGGTGAGGTGGGTTTGACGAACCGAGATGCCGTCGATGCGGGTCTCGAGCGGCCGGCTGGCCGTGATGCTCGTCGCGTGCTTGCGCATGATCGTCAGCACCTCGTCGACGAACGCGAAACGCGTGTGCTCGGCGAGCCGAAACCAGAGATCGACGTCCTCGAAGCACACGAGCCTTTCGTCGAACCACGTCTGTTCGGTCGCGAGCAGCGCGCGGTCGAAGATGACCGTCGATGTATTCACCGCGATGAAGGTGAAGAGAAACGCGGGGAAGTTCTCGTTGCAGAGAAAGACGTTGCCTGAGGCACGCTCCATATACAGGGCGGCGCGGGCGACGAAACTCGCGGCCGCCAGCGTGCTTTCGGTGGCCAGCTCGCCGGTGGCGACGTAGAGTCTACGCTTGTCCGAGAATCCGAAGCGCGCACCGGTGAGCTCGAGCGCGTGCACCATCGTCTCGAGGCGCATCGGGACGGAGCTGTCGTCGGCGTCGAGGAAGGCGACGTAGTGCCCGAGCGCGGCGGCGAGCGCCATGTTGCGAGGGATCGAAGGCTTCCCTGAGGAATCGTCCCGCGAGAGCACGCGCACGCGCGCATCGTCGGCTGCGTGGCGCATGGCGATGGCGCGCGTGCCGTCCGTCGAGCCATCGTCGACGACGATGATCTCGATGGCCGCGAGCGTCTGCGCGAGTAGCGACCGCAGCGCATCGTCGAGGTAACGCTCAACGTTGTGCGCGGGCACGATGACGGAGACGACTGGCGGCGGGGCTTCAGATGAAGGCTCGTTCATTGAATGAGCAGTTTCGGTGCGCTGCCTCACTTTTGCCAAGCTCGAGGAATTGTCGGAGAGGGGCTTCTTAAGCGGCAACAGGGACCTGTCTGTCACCTCTTCTCTACATCATTTCCCAGAGCTTCGTCACCTTGTCAAGGACAACGGTGTTTCTGTTGGGCTGTCTCGAACGCGTGACCTTAGACGTCGGCCGTCGGCAGGCCGTTACGGTCGGAAACTGCATTGGCGATATCCTGCACCGATTGAAATCACGATTGTTGATCGCGTGAGTTTTTCTTTGCGCGCTACTGGCGCAAAATCAGAAGAAAAGGTATACCGGGGCCCGGTGTATGCTGCGGTCGGTCACCATCCTGCACGCTGAGCGACCGAAGAGATGGCGACACGACTGAGATGACAATGACCTTTTTTGCCGACAGGGCGAATGATGCGCTGCTCGAGCGCGGCGCAGCAACCGATCCCGACAATCCATTTCTGATCGGTTCCTACATGCATGCGCAGCGCGCGCTCGGCTTCGATGCCTGGCTGTTCGGACTCGAACAAGTGTCAACAATGCAGGCAGCTTCACTCGGAATGATCAAGAGCGGCCGAATCCGCCGCTCCCTGACAATCAACTCATTGCCCGAGCTTTCTGGAGACTCGCCATTCTGGAAAGGGATCGAAGACTTTTGTACTGATCGAGGCATCACGGATCTGGAGCTCGCAACGTTCGCTTCTCCGGAATCTGTCATCCCTCGTCTGAAGGGCGAAATCGAGCGTATCCAGCGAACGGAGTTCATCTTGTCGCTCGTTGGGCGGGATGTCGTTGCAGAACTGTCGAAGCATCACCGTGAGCGAGTAAAGAAAGGGCGCAAGAACGGATTGACGATCCGGCGGACTCGATCGGGTGAGGCGCTGGACGCTCATATCGGGTTGCGCGCGCACTCAATGGGCCGTCGTGAGGCTCGTGGAGAGAAAGTTCCGCATGACTTTGCCAGAGAGAGCGCTGCAAAGTTTCTGGAATCGGGCGCTGGAGAGCTTTACCAGGCAATGCTCCACGATGAGATAGTCTCGTCGTTGTTGATCCTACAATCGGCGAGCGGTGCGTACTTCGAGTCCGCGGGGACGTCGAGCAGCGGAATGAGCATTGGCGCGTCGCACTTTCTGCTGGTCGAGACGGCACGCGCCCTTCAGACTGACGGCGTCGTAACGTTTTTTCTTGGCGGAGCACGGCGGACCGAAGAGGGACTGTATTCGTATAAGGCGGGATTTGGGGCAGTTGCGATCGATACCGAGTCGGTGAGCGCCTACGTCGGCGGACGGTGGCGGCGTGGCGTATCCGAAGTAGTGGAGTCGGCGCAGAAGGCGATCAGTGCCAATATGAGGCGAAAAACCACTGTGCCCGATCGCGCGGACTGAGCGAGGCGATTTGGGGTGCGAGTGAGCCGCGCAATCCACCACGCTTCTCCTGCGAAAAATACAAAGTCGATAGGTAGGTCGTTGCGGCAATGACCGCATCCAGAACTTCGTTTCCGCCCGAGTCCCAGGCTCTCGTCGACGAATTTTTGCTTGCCCGCCTCGTTCTCGCGCACGAATACGCTCGCCAACGCCCTCTGCGCCGCGCCGCGATGGCACGCGCGAGATTATCGTAGTCGACGACGCTTCGAGCGATGCGACGACAACCAGAGCTGGTGCAGGACCGGCTCCGCAGCTCGAAATGCATTATCCCTTGACAGCCATATACGCACACACGTATATACCTGTCATGGAATCTACCTTCGCAGTCATCGCTGAACCGCACCGCCGCGCCATTCTGGGCATGCTGGCATCCTCAGAGCGCTCCGTCGGCGAGTTGATGGAGCAGCTCCGGCTACCACAACCGTCGGTCTCCAAGCACCTCAAGGTGCTGCGCGACGCCGGCTTCGTCGAGTCGCGCGTGGAGGCCCAGCGGCGGGTCTATCGCCTCAATCCAAAACCGCTCCAGGAAGTCGACGCGTGGCTCGCGCCCTTTCGCCGCCGCTGGTCGAAGCACGTTGATGCGCTCGAGCAGCACCTGGACCGGATGGAGAAGGCCTCACCAGCAAAGGGAAGGAAGAGGAGATGAGCAGTTCACAGAAGTACGCACCGGGCGCCGCCTTTGGCGCCGACATCCGAAAAGATGGAGACACGTGGACGCTCGTTCTCGTCCGCGATCTCCGCCATTCGCCGGCGAAGGTATGGGACGCGCTCACCGATCCGGAACAGCTTCACGAGTGGGCGCCCTTCGATTCCGTCACGAACCTCGGCGCCGTCGGTACCGCGAAGCTCTCGACGGTCGGCGCACCAACGCCGTACGTCTCCGAATCCCGGATCAAGCGCGCCGATGCGCCGAAAGTGCTCGAGTTCAACTGGGGCGGACAGAACATCCGCTGGCAGCTCGAGCCACTCGGCAGCGGCACCCGGCTCACGCTGTGGCACAACATCGACCCTGGATTCATCTCGATGGGTGCCGCGGGCTGGCACATCGCGTTCGATGTGCTCGACCACCTTTTGCTCGGCGACCCGATTGCGCGGATGGCCGGTCCCGATGCCATGAAGTTCGACGGCTGGCAGCGATTGAACGCCGAGTACGCGAAGCAGTTCGGTGTGGAGCCTCGGGGCGCTCCTTCGAACACATCGGTGAGCGCATGACCGCAAAAAAAGGTGCTCCGAGCAGCGCCGTCGCTTCGAAGAATATCACGAAGCGAATCAAGGATCTGGGCGACTGGCGAGGCGCTACGCTTGCCGCTGTCCGCGCGCTGATCCACGAAGCGGACCCGGACATCGTCGAGGAATGGAAGTGGATGGGCACGCCGATCTGGTCGCACGACGGCATCGTCTGCACCGGCGAGTCGTACAAGGAGGTCGTCAAGCTAACCTTCGCAAAGGGCGCCTCGCTCGCCGATCCGAAGAAGCTGTTCAACTCGAGTCTCGAGGGAAGCACGCGCCGCGCCATCGACATTCGCGAGGGCGAAACGCTCAACGAGGCGGCGTTCAAGACGCTGGTTCGCGCTGCGGTCGCGGCGAACGCCGCGGCGCTAGCCAAACGAGCTACGGCGAAGAAGTCGAAGGCGTCAAAAAAGAAATAGGCCGGACGAAAAAAGAGCCAGTCGAATCGACTGGCCCTCTTCGTATTACCGATCACCAAGACAGAAATCTGATCCCACTCCCGAGGAGGGACTCGAACCCCCGACCCGGTGATTAACAGTTTTTTCACAGGGCACTACCTAAAACTACGATAGTGGCGCTAACGCTTGCAATGGGGGGCACTTAGACCCCCCACCCATTAGAATGAGTTTGGCCAAGCTTGGAGGCGTTTGCGTGCGTCGCTTGGCCATTCTTGGCCACTCTCCGGAGCACTCGCAATGACCGCACGCGGCCGCGCATCAACGCCCGTCTTTACCTACGATGTCGCAATCTCGTTCTTGTGGCCGGATCGCGCCGTCGCCGAAAAAATCAAGGCGGGGCTCGACGACACGCTCTCCGTATTTCTCTCCACGCGAGAACAAGAGCGACTCGCCGGACAAGATGGTCTAAGCACGTTCGGGCCGATCTACCAATCCGAGGCGCGGCTCGTCGTAACGCTGTACCGCCCCTCGTACGGAACTACAAAGTGGACGCGCGTCGAGATGAATGCGATCAAGTCTCGCGGCTTGGACAACGGATGGGATTTTTTCCTCCTCGTACTGCTAGAAGGCCCCGGTCCGAAGTGGTATGAAAGCTTCCATTTGTACGCGCCCTACGACGGTAATCCGAGCGACGTATTGGATATCATCGGTGCGATCAAGTACAAAGCGCGTCAGCAGGG
Source organism: Gemmatimonadaceae bacterium (assembly GCA_013697785.1). Lineage (GTDB taxonomy): Bacteria > Gemmatimonadota > Gemmatimonadetes > Gemmatimonadales > Gemmatimonadaceae > FEN-1250. The sequence goes on along the minus strand of JACCWE010000142.1, from coordinate 852 downwards.
TGCGACCTTGCGAGTCCTTTCGCTCGATGAGAAAGCCGAGCGTGAAGCGGCGGCTCGCGATGCCAAGGTTCGGCGACTGAGCCTCATTCGCTCAACCGAGGGAATGCAGCTCGCGCATCGCGAAGTGCAAAAACTATTCGGGTTCATCAAGACGAAAGCGGATGCCATCGCCAAGGCTCAACACAATATCCGAATCGAAGTTGAGAGTGAGGGAGATCAACTAGTGATGCGTCACAATCGTTGTAGCATCGAACTCTATTGGTCACCGCTGAGCTACAATCTTGAGTCGGGCAATGTCTTGTATGTTCGCGAATACGATGGTTTCAAGGCACTCGATAGAGGGCGCGGTTCACTTCGAGGCTCAAAGCTACGCGCGGAAGGTGAAATTGCCTTCGACATTCGGGACGACGCACCGTATTGGAACCGAAGCAAGGGCGCTTTAGATCCAACACGGCTTCAAACCTCTGAGCAGCTTGGAGAAGAGTTGATCGAACGCGCGTGGAAGTTCGTGCCACGACCGCAATGGACGCACGGCGGGCCGCATGATCCGTATGGATGAATGCGACGCGGAAGAGCTCTACTTACCGATCCTGAAGGCACCCGCTGGCGCGTGCACGTGAGCGGGGTGGAATTGGCCACGCCGCCAGAAGTCGGTTAACGCGGATATACGAAGCCCGCACACGAAAAGCATCTCCTGTGCGGGCTTGGTAGACGTTCGCGAATGGTTGAACCGCCCCGGGATTGCCGGAGGCTCCCAATCGTGAGAGGATGGGAGCATGACAAAACGGGAGCGGTTTTCTCCTGAGGTCAAGGAGCGGGCAGTCCGGCTGGTGCAGGAGCATCAGGCGGAGT
>JACCWE010000132.1 GCA_013697785.1 Gemmatimonadaceae bacterium | reverse complement strand
TCACGCTCGTGAGCTGCGCAATTCTTTGCGCATGCTCTGCCATGACCGATCCCGCAGCTTCCACCAGCGCGCCACGCTCGCTCGCGAAGTGGGTGATCGTCTCACCTGCCGCGCCGACGATTGCGCCTGGCACCACGATCGCCCTCGACGTCGAGATGCAGGACGCATCCGGTCGCGTCATCGCCGGTCAGCCTGAAGCCTGGAGCACGAGCGACACGACGATCGCAACGGTAGCGGGCGACGGCGTCGTTACCGCCCACGCACTCGGCTCGGCGAAGATCTTCATCGCGTCGGGGACGCAGAGCGCGTACGCGGAGCTCACCGTCTCGAACGCAGCGCCCGCGCCGCGCTGGGTGTCGGTGACGCCCGCGACGGCGCAGGTCTCCGTCAGGTCGACGATGGCGCTCTTCGCCTCCGTCACGGATGCGCAGGGACATCTCGTCTCGGACGTGCCGGTGTCGTGGACGAGCTCGAACAACGCGATGGCGACGGTCGACACGACGGGCGCCGTCACGGGTGTCACCACGGGATCGGTAAATATCATCGCACATGCGGGAACGAACCAGGCGATAGCACAGCTGCACGTCGTGTCCGCGAGTACGATCACCGCGCCGGCGCCGCCGCCACCCACACCGACCGAGCCACCACCGGCTGCCGGTTCGCTTTTCAGCGGATACAGCGCGACGTCCCCGCACTGGCCGCACATCCGCACGATGATGACCGACTTCTATTACGGATGGACGAGCGCCGAGCGCGCGTGGGCGGGGCAGCACTACGACTACGCGATGTCGGGAAGCGGGAGCGCGTGGAAGACGGTTAACACGTCCGTCGGCCACCTGCCATATACGCTCGTGTGGACGACAATCATGCCCGGCGCCTCCAGCGACAATCTGCAGACAGCGTACTACCACGACATGCTCGCGTGGTTTACGTCGAACACGTCGTACGCGCTCGAGAATGCATTTCTGCATAAAGCCGGCGCGGCGCACGATTCTGCCGGGCGCCTCGTCATCACAATCTGGGGATCGAAGCGCTGGGTCGTGAATCCGGCGGATGCGGGTGCGCGCAATTATCAGGTCGGACGCTTTCAGCGAATCACTTCGGCTGAAGACGGCGCATTCGTCGATGAGTGCGCGGGGATCCTCAACTCCATCCCGGCGTCAGTCGAGTTTCCGGTAAAGACGGACTTCCAGGCGCCACAGACAGCGACCTTCGCCGCGATCAAGCAGGCGCTCGGTAGCAAGGTGCTGATGCTCAATACCGCGGAGTACACGACGGCATTCGATCGTGCGAACGCGCTCGCCGCTGGCGCAGTTCATCTCGAGGGGATGAACAACGCATTCCACTCGGGAATTCCGCAGATCTGGCAGTGGGTGGAGGGACTCGCGAATCAAGGAGTGCTCGTCGACTTCGTGACGCTGTACACGTCCACGTATGCGAACTCAATCCCGAATTCATTCCCGCACGGCAACCAGGCGACGGGCGCGGGGCGCATGAAGATGTGGGAGCTCGCGAGCTACTACATGGTGGTTCCGAGCAATCCGGCGAACATCACACTGCAGCTCGAGAACAGCTGGGCGCTTCCGTATTCGTCACTCTGGCTGCGCGCACAGGAAGCGAACGTCGGGCATCCACTCGGCGCTCGTGTGCAGGCCTCGCGCGGCACTGATCCGCTCGGCCAGACGTACGCAGTGTACACGAGGGACATGGACAGGGCGCTCGTCGTCATGCGCATCAATCAGGGATGGGGCGCGCACAGCTACGTCGATGGGACGGCCGTGACGATCCCGCTTCCGGCGACGGATCAGTGGCTGCCACTCAACGCCGATGGCACGTTGGGCGCCGCAGTCACGAGCGTTACGCTGCGGAACGTCGAAGCAGCGATTCTCGTGAAGAAGAGCCGCTTGTAGCGCTCAGTCGCCGAGGAACTCGCCCACGGGCGCAAGCGTCTCGATGTGGTCGCAGAGGATCTTGAGGGTGGCGAGGAGCGGCACGGCTATGAACGCGCCGGCGACACCCCAGATCTCCCACCAGAGAATCAATCCGATGAGGATGGCGACGGGGTTGAGCGTGAGCCGCTTGCCGAGGAGCAGCGGCGTGACCACATAGGCCTGGAGCAGATTGACGACGAGGTAGCTCGCGGGGACGGCGATGATGTGGCCGACACTGTCGAAAGTGGACAGCGCGGCGAGCGTGAGCACGCCGA
>JACCWE010000101.1 GCA_013697785.1 Gemmatimonadaceae bacterium | reverse complement strand
CTTCAATAGAGCTGACATTCGCGTCACCCCCCTTTGAACTACATAGTCGCGAGACCACTGTGGTACTCGCGCAAAGGTCGGCTCCGCTCAATTTCTGTCATGCCCGCTCAACTCCGCTTTTCCAGAGAACGGGGGGACTCGTGTTTTGTGGCTACTCCACTTGGTTGATGGTTCGCGCCAAACAAGAAATCGTTTTCACAACCGGCTAAAAAAAATCAGATCCTGCTCACCCATCTATTTGTCGCATCGAGAACGGCCAACACACTCGCCGTCTCAGGACTGTCCTTGATCTCGCAGCTTCCCGTCAGCAGTGCAGTCTCTCGTCCGACTCGCACCGAGATTCCAACGAACATGAACTCGCGTTCGAACGCGTCGATCAGCTTGCATCCCTCGACGACGAATGAGCCCGCACCGCGCTCGAGCTCCGCGATCGCCAGCAACGCACCCTTCGCCGCGAGCTCCGCGCGCGAGCGTGCACTCTCGGGCCCTTCGCATTCTCCAGTGAAAGACTGATCGCCTTTTCGGAGAGTAACTCGCACTGTCACGCCCTTGGCCCGACTTCGCTGTATTTCGACGTCTTCGAAAAACAGCCGCGGCGCCTTCATCGGCGCGGGCGCCGGAGGTGCTACAAGAGTTGGCGCTGAAACAACGGGCGCTGCAATATTTCGTTCCGCTTCGACGTGCGCGCGCGCCTTTTCGTTACTCGTCGCCACCGAAATTTTCCGGTGGTCCACGGACATCTTCAGCGACGCCTTCAGCATCGTCTCGACGTTCCGAACTGTTGCCTTCGGACTCACTTCCATCGTCGTCACGACGTGGACCTCGCTCACCGCCCCGGTCTCACTCGGCACGATCCGCACGTCCAGCACACCTGGCAGCGTCCGTAGCTGGCGCTCCGCCTCCGCCAACGGCAACACGCTCCCGGCGATCGGAGACGAAACCGTATGCGACAGCGGATTACCCGGTGCGGTGAGGGCCACGGTTATTTGCTGTGAGTCGTATGGTGGTCGGGCGGGGACTTGCTCGGCATTCGTTCGTTGCATGCCCGGCTCGAGTGAGCCGTGTGCCGTGCAAAGAACAGAAGCCACGCGTCGCCAATATTGAAGCGGAATGTGGCAAACGCAAGCATTCTATCCTTAAAGACCTTGAATAATTGCGTCGACTCGCTTTCAGTACTGAACCAGACCCCCCCAATCCGTTCAGGAACTTACGTTTCTGGTATACCATATTCCTTGAGCTTCCTGTACAACGTCCTCTCACCAATCCCCAATTGGTCTGCGGCTTTTCTTCGGTTGCCCCGCGTCTCCCTCAACGCAGCCACAATCGCCGCCCGCTCAATGTCCGCCATCCGCATCCCCGGCGTGATCATCACCGTATTCGACGCGGGCTCCACCTCCCTCGGCTCTATCCCCACACTGATGAGCCCCGCAGTCCCCGGCAGCCGGTACGCTGGGAGCACCTCGCCCTCACCCAGCCTCCCATCGCGCGCTTCGCGCCCATCGCGGTTTTCGTCAACGCGCTGCCTGAGCTGCTCCACCTGAAGCTTGAGCTCCACGAGATTGCGCAAGATGAACTCGAGCTCGCGACCACTGCTCCCCTCCTGCCCTCGCAGCACCGCGCCCACCGGCACCGGAAGAAAGCGAGCACTCCCGCCCTCTCGAATCGCGCGCGGGATGTCGCTTGCCGTGATCTCCCGACCCGGCGACAACACCACCATGCTCTCCACGAGATTGCGCAGCTCCCGCACGTTGCCCGGCCACGAGTAGTCGTTGAGAATCTTCATCGCGTCGGCCGAGATGCCGTGGAAGGGGCGCTCGTGCTGCGCGGAGAATTCCTGGATGAATGCGCGCACGAGCAGCGGAATGTCCTCACGCCGATCGCGCAGCGGCGGCAGGTAAATCGTGAGGACATTCAATCGATAGTAGAGATCCGAGCGAAAGCTCCCCTCCTCCACCTCATCGCGCAGTGGACGATTCGTCGCCGTCACGATGCGCACGTCGACCTTGATCACCTGCGATCCGCCCACGCGCGTGAGCTCGCGCTGCTCGAGCACGCGCAGCAGCTTCACCTGCGTGCTCTTCGGCGCCTCGCCGATCTCGTCGAGAAAAAGTGTGCCGGTGTTCGCGAGCTCGAAGCGTCCGAGCCTCCGCTCCGCCGCGCCCGTGAACGATCCCTTCTCGTGTCCGAATAGCTCGCTCTCGAGCAGCGTCTCCGGCAGCGCCCCGATGTTCACCGCGATGAACGGTTTGCTGCGGCGCGGGCCGAGCCGGTGCAGTGCGCGCGCGACGAGCTCCTTCCCGGTTCCGCTCTCGCCTTCGATGAGCACGGTGCTGCTCACCGGCGCCATCTGCTCGATTTTCACGAGCACTTCGCGCATCGCCTCGCTCTCGCCGATCAGCCCCGTCTCCACCGCGAGACGACGACGATCGAGGATGCGGCGGATTCCCGTGATCACCTCATCGAGATCGACGGGCTTGGCGTACACCTCGACGAAGCCGAGCGCGCGGAGTCGCTCGGAAAGGGCGGGATCCACGATGTCCGCGAGCCCCACCACCGCCACGCCATCCCATAGCAGGTCGCGCACGAGCTGCACGTTCGCCGTGTCGATGAGCCCACCGGTGAGCACGACGAGATCCGGCGATTCGCGCCGGATCGCCGCGCGCAGATTGTCGATCGGCGAGACGAGCGTCGTCTCGTAGCCCGCGCCCTCGAGCATGGCGTTGAGGCGCACCGCGGGCTCGACATCCGTGAGCGTGACGAGAACTTTCATCTACTTGTCGCCGCTTTCGTGATGCGTGTCGACGCCGCGGGTGATGCGCACCGCGTGCTCGATGATCGGATCGATCGCCGCGAGCCCATCGTGCACGCCGCTCGTCGATCCGGGGAGATTGATGATCAGCGTCCGCGCGCGCACGCCCGCGAGCCCGCGCGACAGTGCTGCGCGCGGAAAGGTCGTGAGCGAGAGCAACCGAATCCGCTCCGCGATCCCTGGCGCCTCGCGCTCGAGCACCGCGCGCGTCGCCTCGGGGGTCAAGTCGCGCGGGGCGAGCCCGGTGCCCCCGGTGGTGAGCACGAGGTCCGCGACGTCGTCGTCGCACCAGGCGGCGAGCTGCGCGGCGATCGCGGTGACGTCGTCGGCGACCATCCGACGCCCCACTATGGTGTTTCCCGGGGCGCTGCGCGCGTCGACCCAGGCGGCGATCGCGTCGCCTGACGCGTCGTTCGTCCGCTCGCCGCGCGCGCCGGCATCAGAGATCGTGAGGATCGCAATTCGCATCCGGCAATATGCCGGGTCTGCATATGCGCTGCCAAGTCGGCACTTTTGCGGGAATTACCCGCGAATTCACGGGGCTAAATGCAAACCGGGCACCGAAGCGCTGAAAGCGCCGCGGTGCCAGGTGAGTGCTTCGTGAAGCGTGCTATCGGCTAATACCCACCCTGCATGCTCTGGAAGAGCGTGGTGATGTTGTAGCGTGCCGGATCAATTTCGTAGAACCGGTTGTCGATGTAGCGACCGGTGGTCGGGAAGTACGGCGGCGACTGCGTATTGAGACACACGTCGACGGATCGATTTTCACCGAAGCCGTCACCCTTGTTCGAGTAGGTCGCCGAAATAACCTGCTCGATCACACCGCCTGCCTGCCGAATGCAGCCACGACCGGAGTTGGCCGCGTTGCAGTTCTGAAGGTTTTCCGGGTGCTGACTGAAATTCTCGACCCCCACCGTTCCGGTGCGACTCATCGTCACACCATGAAGCACGAAGTCATGCGAGGTCGACATCCCGTTGTCGTCGCCGTCGGCCCAGCGGTAGGTATTTTGATACCCGCCACCGTTGTTAGCGCGCTGCGGCGAGTTGATCGTGTTGTCGAGAATCAGCTGATCGCCGTCCGAAATCACGCCGAGGAGATTGGCGCACGTCGCCGAGGCAGGATCTTGTGCGTACACGAGATCGTCGCCGTATCCCACGAAGCCCGTTTGTCCGCCCGTCGTCGCGGCGTACACCGTGATGCTTCCGCGCAGCACACCGCTGAGAATAACCGGACCGTGCACGTGGATCACTCCCTTCGTGTTCGGATTCAAGCTTCGATGCAACGGCCAGAGTCGAATGGCGTGATTCGCGTATTCCTGGTACGGCGAGCCTCCAGGTCCTGTTGGAATAGCATTCAATGCAGTCTGCACTGGCGCGACATCGCCTGACCAGCGCTGCCAGAATCCATATTGCGTGCTATCGGTCCAGGTGGTGTCCTCACCGCCCTTCTGCCACAGAGCGAGCTCCGGAGCAGTGTTGCCCAGAGCGGGCAGTCGCAGACGGCGCTCGGTCGCGACGAGGTGCGGATCGCCACCCATGTAGCAGCGGAAGTTGGCTCCCCCGCCACCCATGCGCATGATCTTGTCGCGAGCGTCATCGTCGATCTGCGTTCCAACATTGACCCCATCGTTGCTCACTGGCTGAAAGACGAGGGCCCTGAACCACGCCTGATTGTGAACCGAAATCGGATAGAACTTGGGTTTCTCGTTCGCTCCGACCAGAGTGTGAAAGTCACCGCACAACGAATCCTGATAGGCAGCATTACTGGACGCGAAGGTGGAATCGCTCTTCATGTGGCCAGAGCTGGCCGAAGGACCGACGGCCTGATAGACGCGAATGAAACCCTCGTTGGCGCCGGTGACCTTCAAGTCGTTGTTCAGATCGACCGGTATGAACTCGATACGGGTGCGCACGGAATTGATGTCGTTTCCGTTCGCAAGAACATCCAGATTGCCCTCGACGGCGTGCGTGTGCAGCGCCAGAAGCTTGCCCACCGGCGGGATCGGGATGTACGGCGCACCATTGATTTTGCTCTTTTTGTAGGTCGGCGATCCGCCGCCTACCGAACCGACCGCTGAGACGGTGTCATAGTAAGTGGGCGAGTTGCACGAGTTCCAGTTCTGATTGCTGTGCGCGCGGCCGGCGATGAACTCACCGGTGCTGTAGCACAGGCCCCCTGGCCATGTGTTCGTGAACATCGCGTAGCGCGCGAAGTTCTCCGCCTGCATCTCGAGCCGGCGCACATATCGCGTTCCGCCCGCATCGTACGCCTCGGCGACGATACTCGCGTACTGTCCGAACTGACCTGTCGTGATGTTCGTGTAGCCGGCGTACAGATTCACTTTCACGTTCGGGATCACGAGCCCGTCGGCGCCCGTGATCGTACCACCTGAGACCAAGGTGACAAAACCCGTGTCTGGAAGATGGATCGTCGTGTCGCGCAGCAGACGCGCCTTTCCCATCTGCAGCGACGCCTCGGCTGCATAACGGAAGTCGCGCTCGCGATCGTAATAGCGCCCGATCATACCACCGCTTCCCGTCAGCAGAATCGCCGACATCGCGATGGCTGCAAGGGTAACGGTCATCAGAAGCACGAGTATGAGCGCGGTACCGCGTCGCTGGACGCGCCCCGCCCACAACATTGGCGTGCGTTGCACGCTGGGCACGTTACGGAACATTGACAGCTCCAGTGGAGGTAATTGCGGAGTTCGCAGGCGAGCAATCCTGGGCAATGATTCCGTACACCCAGAGTCCGCTCGATAGCGAAGTGTCATCCAGTGTGTAGATATCCTGCGAGGCAGCCAGATCCGCGATTGGGCTGCCCCAATCGGAAGAGCCGACCAGTTTCTTGAAGACCATGTAGCGCCCGACATCTTTCTCGCCTGCATCCTGATCGAGCGACGAGTTCCAGGCAATCGTCACCTTGGTCGGCGTTCCGGCGAGCGGCCAGCGAATCGCCGTCGCCGTAGTCACCGCAATCGGCAGATCGCCGCAGACGCTCGAGCGCGACATTCCGGCGTTCAGCAGCTTCGTCGAGCTCACAACCGTCTTCATGATTGCGCCCTTGTCGGGATCGTTGTACAAGCCGGTGACCGTCATGCGCACGACGCGAATGCTGTCCGTGAGCGCCGAGGCGGCGGTGTCGGCAGGCGAGCCGTGGATCGGAGCAGAATGGAAGAGCGGCAGCTTCACCGCCTTCACGGAGTCGAGGCCGCCCGCATTATTGGGCTTCATGTACTGGAAGAAGTTCGTTCCGGCCGGCACGATGATCCCCTTCGCCACCAGCCTGCGCGGCAGGTTGTTCACGCGGCGCCAGAGTACGTATTGATCCGTGCGTGTCGAGCTGGAATCCTTGGTCAGCCAGTATTGAATCGTCTCGGCGGCACTCGCGACCGCGCCGTTCATGTAATTCGAATCGGGGTACTGGACCGCGGAATTCGGCAGCGTGACCTTGTTCACGTTGTTCATCGCGCTGGTGCCGGTCGAGTCCATGTCTGCATCGTAGTAGATCGACATCGGATCGTTGATGTCCTTCGTCGCCAGATCTGCGTTGAACGTCACCGCGAAGCCGTCGGCCTGCACGATCATCGGCTGCGCCTGGACGATTCCGATGCCGGAGATTCGCAGATCGCGATCGATTGCGCTCTGCGCGTAGCGCGCATTCTGCAGCGCGTCCAGACGGCCGGCACTCGCGCTCACCGAGCGCGCCTGGTACCGGAAGAACGGAACGGCGAGTCCGAACACGAGCACGAAGAGCACGATCGCGATCATCATTTCGATGAGCGTCACACCGTCGCGCCGGAGAGCTCTGGAAGTACGCATGGCAGACATCCTCAGAAGGCGGCGATGATGGTGGACTTCTTGACCGGCGTGGTGAGCCCGGGGTTCGAAACCGTTACCGTGATCGCCTTGTAGTCCTGGGTCCCGTCGAGCGTGCGTGCCACTTGCGTAACGCGCTTGTAGCCCGCGAAGCCCGTGATTGCCGATTCGGTCACTGCGTAGGCATCGAGCGCCGCATAGGACGTCGAGCCCTTGATCGTTTCCAAACGGTCGAGCACCAAATCGCTCGCGACGGACGACAGTGCGCCGTCGCTCGTGGCGTGCGAGAAGGACGTGATGAACTTGCCCATTCCCAGCAGCGCCCCAGTCAGAATCACCAGCGCGATCATGACCTCGATCAGCGTCATGCCGCTGCGTCGCTTCATGCGAGCGCTCATATGCTCCCCGCTTTCCAGATGCCGGACAGATATCGGAACCAGTCGGTGCGACCCGTCGACTGCACGACCTGAATCGCGCGCCAGTCGTTCGGCAGCTCCTTGCTCGACGCGAGATAGACTTCGAGATCCGTGCTGGCTGCGCCATCGCGGCGGAAGACGACGCTCGGCATTCCATCGACAGTCTTGATGTTCGAGCCGCTGATCGCGCTTCCGACGGGGCCACTCAGCCCGGCCGGCGGGATCTTGAAGTGCACCCCGTCCTCGAGAGCCGCGTAGGTCACGCGCTCACCATTGTCGACGAGATCATTGTTGTTGCCGTCCTCGAGAATCCGGAGGCGCTTGCCGGCGACGTCGAAGCTCACCACGACGTCGTACTGTCGCGTGACCGCCAGACGTTCGGCGTTCTGAAGCGCGACGCGAACCGTTCGCGCGCCCGAATCCACCTGGAATTGCGTGAAGTTCACCCGGGGATATGCCAGCGTCGCAAAGATCCCGACGATCGCGCAAACGATAAGCAGCTCGACCGCGCTGAATCCACGGCGGGCCGATCGCGTCGCTGTCACGTCGTTGGGTGAGGCACTAGTGAATAGGGTCATCTGCGCTGGCTCTCCAAGGGTCCAGGAACGACTCAACCGATTATCTGCGATCTTTCTTCGAATCCTCTCACGAGTCCGCCAACATTTGAGATGGCGATCTCGTCCGCGGACTCCTAATGCGCGAGGCATGCCGGAAGCTATCTTGTTGATGGAGTGGAGCTTACGATTTCAACGGGCTGATCTCACTATGCAAACAAGTGCGAACATGATAGATATTGCACAGGCCGCTTAGCCGTTTGGCACGTTCAATGAGAGGACTGCGTTACGGTTGAGATCGTCACCATCACTTCTTGCGAAAAGCGGCAACGATTAGTCGCGCTTTTCGCCGGGCGTCACGCCGCTGGGCTTGCGTGCTGCAACAGGCTGTGACATGGGCGCGCCTTTCCGCGTCCATTCCATAGTCATGATTAACCAACCGAGATAACCGTGGGTCTGGTCGCCACACTCCTGCCCAGCCCGCACCGGCTGAACCGCGTCCGCACGGCCCTCCGGGACCATTACACGATGGTCCCCTGCAACGATTGGCCGGAGCTGCTCGCCGCCTGCGCGGCGCGCCCGGTCACGATCGCGCTCATCGATCTCTTCCCTGCATCCCAGGTCAGCGACACCTTCGACTGGCTTCGGCAGGTGAAGCGCCGCTTTCCATCCGTCACCGTCGTGCTCTACGCGGCAGTACCTCCCGCGCGCCCGCGCGATCTATTCGAGGCCGGACGCTTCGGCGTCGATGGACTGATCGTCGCCGATCAGGACGACGAGCCGCGCCGTCTGCTCACGATCATCGAGCAGGCCGAGGCGCGCGGAATCATCGAGCTGCTGCGGCCGGCGATCGCCGACGTGAAGCCGACGGTTCGCGATGCGCTGCTCGTGACGGTCACGCGCGCACACCAGCGGCTCGCGCCCGACATGCTCGCACGCATCCTCGGCATCCGCCGGAAGGTGCTGTCCGATCGTCTCGTGCAGGCTGGCTTCCCCACCGCGCAACGACTCATCGCGTGGGGACGGCTCGTCGTCGCGGCGAAGATGCTCGAGGACAACGAGCGCACGGCTGACAGTGTGGCTTTGGCTCTCGACTTTCCGTCGGGCAGCGCATTCCGGAATACCTGTCAGCGCTACGTGCACGCGGCGCCGCATCAGATCCGCGCGCGCGGCGGCGCGGCGTACGTGATCGGCGCGCTGCTGCGCCACGTGCAGTCGGCCGACGGACGGCGTCAGACACTCCCCCGCGTGCACACGCGCGCACCGAGGCTCGCCGTATGAGCGAACACGAGATGGCGCTGGCCGAGGGGGATGAGGCGGAGCAGAAGGGCGATCTGCAGGCGGCGACGGCGGCGTATCGCCGGTTGTCGACATCGGAAGTTCCTGCGTCCGCTGCACAGGGACTCTTTCGTTTGGGACGCGTAGCCTGGCGGCAGGGACGACTCGACGACGCGCTCGAGCTCTACGAGCGCGCTCGCTCAGCGGCCATCGAGCTCGGCGACGACGACCTTCGCGCAGCGATCGAGAACGGCGTGGGCTCAGTGTACTGCCAGCGCGGGATCTTCACGCAGGCGCGGTCGTCGTATGCGGTGGCGTCGGAGCTCGCGGTGTCGGCGGCGCTTCGGGGACGCATCCAGATCAACATGGGCGCATTGTCACTGCTGCTCGGCGACGTCGAAGAGGCGCGCGCGAGCTACGAGCGCGCCGTGGAGACCCTCGATGCAATCAGTGATGAAGAGGGGCTGACGCTCGCGCTGCACAATCTCGCGCTCGCGCACTCCGAGGAGCAGGACTGGGATGCGGCGGAGGCGTCGTTCGAGCGCTGTTTGAAGATCGCCGAGAAGCGTGGCGACAAGAGCGTGATCGCGGGCGCGATGCTCAATCAGGCGGAGCTCCGTTGCGAGGCGGAACGCTATCCCGAGGCGCTGGAGCGAAGCGAGAAGTCACTCGCGATCTTCGGCGAGCTCCAGGATGAGAGTGGACGCGCGGCGGCGCTGCGCGTGCAGGGCGAGATCTACCGGAAGATGCATCAGCTCGAGGAGGCGGAGCCGCGGCTCAAGGAAGCGATCCGCATCGCAGGGCGGCTGCAGCTGCTCACGCTCGAGGCAGAGGCGGCGCGCGAGCTCGGGATGGTAAAGGCGGGACGCGGCGACGTGACGAGCGCGACGAAGTGGCTCAGGCGAGCGCTCGCGAGATTCTCGTTGATGAGCGCGGACGATCAGATGCACGCGATCGAGGAGCAGCTGCAGGCGCTCAAGCCGTGGCGGCCGAGTGGGGAGCAGAAGACGGTGAAGAAGGGGGGGTGAGTTGGCGGCTGGTACGCCGATGAGGGAGGAGCCGTTCGCGAATGCGCGAGCGGCTCTTTTTGTTTGCCGAAGCTGTGCGCTCTCGGCACTTCGAACGCGCAGGCGAGCTCACTCGCCCCAGCGTTCTTGCACGAAGGCTCTCCAACCGTCGGATTCCGCCAGCTGCTTCAGCTCCTCATTCCTCGTCAGCAGAAATCGTCGCAGGTAAGACGTGAGGAATAGACGCTCCGCAAGTCGTCCGAGACTCGGCAGCGGCGCCGCAAACTCGAAGACATCTCGAGCGCACGTGCGCGTCGACGCTTCGCGAGAGATAGAATTGAACCGTCGCGCCATGTACTCGATAGAAAGACTGCGAGATCGATAAAAACCCGGTGTCGGTCTGCTGCACGTCGCCGTTCTCCACGAACTGCTGAATGAGCCGGCGTGAAAAGTGACTCTGTGGAAGCGCGGTCACGCTGCCGCCCACCCAGCGGATCAGAGTCAGCGTACTGTCGCCGAACGTCACTGGCAGCGGTTGGCCGTTAACCGTGCTTAGCTGATAGGTGCCTGAGAACGTCGGCGTGGGAGCCGATGCGTCACTACAGCCGATGCAAATACCAACCGCAATCAATGCGGCGAGCCGAGACGTTCGCATGGCTATCCCGTGTAAGATGATGATCGAAGTACGACTCACTTCCCCGCCGCGACTCAGCCGAGCGGCTCGTTCCCCATCAGCACCGCCATGAGCGCCTTCTGCACGTGCAGACGATTCTCCGCTTCGTCCCACACGCGGCTCTGGGGCCCGTCGATCACTTCGGCCGCGACTTCCTCGCCGCGATGCGCGGGGAGACAGTGCAGGAAGATCGCGTCCTTGCTCGCGCCCGACATGAGCTTCCGATCTACCTCGTAGCCCTTGAACGCCTTCTCGCGCTTCGCCTGCTCCTCCTCCTGCCCCATCGACGCCCACACATCCGTGTTGACGACGTGCGCGCCCTTCACCGCCTCGGCCGGATCGCGAACGATCTTCACGTTCTTCCCGCCCTCGCGCTTCAGAGTTGCGGCGTCGGGATCGTAGCCCTCGGGGCATGCGAGCACGAGCTCGAAGCCTAGGCGGTACGACGCATTGATCCAGGAGTTCGCCATGTTGTTGCCGTCGCCGATCCACGCGATCTTCTTCCCCTCGAAGGTGCCGAGGTGCTGGTTGACGGTGAGGAGGTCGGCGAGGATCTGGCATGGGTGGAGCAGATCGGTGAGTCCATTGATCACAGGCACCGATGCGTAGCGCGCAAGCTCCTCGACCTCCGCGTGCGCGAAGGTTCGGATCATGATCCCGTCGACGTAGCGCGAGAGCACGCGCGCCGTATCGGCGATGGGCTCACCGCGGCCGAGCTGCACATCGCGTGGCGAAAGAAAGAGGGCGTGTCCGCCGAGCTGCCAGGCGCCAACCTCGAACGAAACGCGCGTGCGCGTCGAGGACTTCATGAAGATCATCGCGAGCGACTTCCCCGCGAGCGGCTTAGCGGTGTACTCGCCCTTCCGCATCTTTTCGGCGAGCGCGAAGAGCGAGATCAGCTCGGGGCGCGTGAAATCGGGAATCGCGAGGAAGTCGCGATGGGTGACGTCGGTCATGTTCCTCTTTGGATTTGCGAAGCGCGCGGAAGATAGCCTACGGCGCGCAAAGCCAGCAAGACGCGCCATGCCGCGGTCATAGGCTCAGCCCTTCTCCAGCGCCTTCCCCATCCGCCCCACCACCTCACTCAGAATCTTCCCCGACGTTCCCATGTTGACGCGCGCGAAGCACGCGCCTTGGCGTCCGAAGTCGAGTCCGCGCATCACCGCGACTTTCCCCTTCTTGAGAAAGATCTTCGCGGGATCGTCGCCGAGTCCGAGCGCCGAACAGTCGACCCACGCGAGATATCCGGCCTGCGGCGGGATGTAGCGAGCCGCCGGCAGATACACGCCCAGCAGCTGCGTGAGCGTCGTGCGATTGTGATCGAGCTGCGCGAGCAGTCTCTCGAGATATGGTGCACCCTCTTCGAATGCCGCGATGCTCGCGATGATCCCGAAGTGGCCCGTGCGTTCGCCCATCTCCTTCGGCAGCTTCTTGAGTGCGGTCTGCATCGCCTGTGATCCCGCGACGAACACCGCGCACTTGAGACCCGCGATGTTCCACGCCTTGCTCGCCGACGTCACCGTGATCGCGTTCGCACCGAGCGGCTCGCTCACCGTGACGAACGGCACGTGCACGGCACCCGGGAGCACGAGCGGCGCGTGGATCTCATCCGAGATCACGATCACGCCATATCTCTTCGCGAGCTTCGCTATCTCCTCGAGCTGCGCCTTCTCCCACGCGCGACCAACGGGATTGTGCGGGTTGCAGAGCAAATAGACCTTCGCGCCCGCAGCGAACGCCTTCTCGAGCGCATCGAGATCGAGATCCCATCCGCCGCCCGGCACGTGCGCCAGCGGAACCTCTACCACCGTGCGCCCCACCTCTTCGATGATCTCGAAGAACGGCGGATATACCGGCGGATTGATCACCACACCGTCGCCCATCTTCGTCACGACGCGCAGAGTCTCCGCGACCACGACCATCACCTCGGCCCCGACATGCACGCGAGCAGGATCGACGGTCCAGCCGTAGCGCGACTTCGCGAACGCCACGAACGAATCGTTGAGCAGCTTCGGCTGCGCATAGCCCACGTCGTCCGCATCGATCGCGCGGCGCAGCCGCTGCTTGATCGGTTCCGCCAGCGGGAAGTCCATCTCGGCCACCCAAGCGGGCAGCACATCCGCCGGATACGTGGACCACTTCGCGCTCAGCCGCCCGCGCAGCTTTGCGAGCGAGAGGTCGTCGAACTCGGTCACAGAATGTACCGGCGCAGGTCCTCGTCCTCGACGATCGTCTTGAGCCTGTCGCGCACGAGTGCTGCGTCAACGGTGATCGCATCCTTCCCGCGATCGGGAAGATCGTAGAGCACATCTTCGAGCAGCGTCGACATCACCGTGTGCAGCCTGCGCGCGCCGATGTTCTCCATGCGATCGTTCACCGTCGCCGCGATGCGCGCCACCTCGGCGATGCCATCCTCGGTGAACACCAGCGACGCACCCTCGGCTTCGACGAGCGCAGAGTACTGGCGCGTGAGCGCGTTCTCGGGTTCGGTCATGATGCGCACGAAGTCCGCCTCGGTGAGCGGCGTGAGCTCGACGCGAATCGGGAAGCGTCCCTGCAGCTCCGGAATCAGATCGCTCGGCTTCGACACGTGAAATGCACCGGCAGCGATGAAGAGCACGTGGTCCGTTTTCACGAGCCCGTACTTCGTCTGCACATTGGAGCCTTCGACGATCGGGAGCAGATCGCGCTGCACTCCCTCGCGCGAGACATCGGGGCCGCCCATCTGTGAGCGCTCGCCCGCGATCTTGTCGATCTCGTCGAGGAAGATGATTCCCATCTTCTCCACGCGCTCCACCGCGTCGGCAGTGACGTCGTCGAGATCGATGAGCTTCTCCAGCTCCTGCTCGAGGATGATGCGGCGCGCCTCGCTGACCTTCACGGTGCGCTTCTTCCGCCGCTTCGGCATCATCTCCTGCAGCATATCCGTGAAGTTCTCCATCCCTTCCGGCGCACCCTGCGGCACCATCATGTCGAACATCGGCCCCTTGCCGCCCGTCACCTCGACCTCGACCTCGCGTTCCTCGAGCTTGCCGTCGATCAAGAGCTGCTTGAGCTTCTCGCGCGTGCGCCGATAGCGCTCGGCGCCGACTTCATCGGCTGGCTCGCGGGAGGTCTCGCCAGTTGCGGAGACGACGAAGAGCGCGGGGCCGGTGGGCGCCGCGTTCGGGTCGTTCGGAGGCGGTGCTAGGGGCGCGTCGGCTGTCGGCTTCGGCAGCAGCAGATCCAGCAGCCGCTCGTCGACCTTCTCGTACGCGAGATCCTCCACGTCGGCCTCACGCTCGTTCCGCACCATGTCGATTGCGCTCTCGACGAGATCGCGTACCATCGACTCGACATCGCGGCCGACGTAGCCGACCTCGGTGAACTTCGATGCCTCGACCTTGATGAACGGCGCCGCCGCGAGCTTCGCGAGGCGTCGAGCGATCTCCGTCTTGCCGACGCCCGTGGGGCCGATGAGGATGATGTTGTTCGGCGAGATCTCGTCGCGGATGTCGTCGGGCGCCTGCTGGCGGCGCCACCGGTTTCTGAGCGCGATGGCGACGGCCTTCTTCGCGTTTCCCTGCCCAACGATGTAGCGGTCGAGCTCACCGACGATCTGTCGGGGCGTGAGGTCGGCGAGCCGAGCGACTGCCTGCTGCGTGCGATTCGATGGCATGGTCAAATGCGGCGTGCGAGCGCGATGCGGGCGCAGTGCGCACCGCCGCGCTCGGAGTCGCCGCTACAGCTCCAGAATTGTGATGTTCTTGTTCGTGTAGATGCAGATGTCGCCGGCGATCTCGAGCGACTGTTGCACAATTTCCCGCGCGGAAAGCTGCGAGTGCGCGAGCAGCGCGCGCGCGGCCGAGAGCGCGTACGAGCCACCGGACCCGATCGCGAGGATCCCATCATCGGGCTCGATGATATCGCCCGTGCCCGAGATGATGAGGCCGTGGCTCTTGTCGACCACGACGAGCAGCGCCTCCAGGCGGCGGAGTACGCGGTCGCTCCGCCAGTCCTTCGCCAGCTCTACAGCGGCGCGCGGAAGATTCTCGGGATAACGCTCGAGCTTCTCCTCGAACTTCTCGAAGAGGGTGAATGCATCGGCGGCAGCGCCGGCGAAACCGGCGAGCACCTTGCCGCCCCGGAGCGGACGAACCTTCTGCGCATTCGACTTCATCACGGTTTCGCCGACGCTTACCTGACCGTCGCCGCCGACCGCGACCTTGCCGTCACGCCGCACACCGAGAACGGTGGTGGCGTATATCGTTGGGAGTGCGTGAGCCATGACTGAAAGATACCACAGGCGCCAGGGGCCCGACGCCCGCCCCTGCTACGGGCGAGGCTTCTTCCTGGCCGCTGCGCTGTCGCTCTCGCGGCGCTTCTCGCTGCGTCCGAGAACGGGCCCAAGGAGCGAGCCGCGGATGTAGCGCAGGTTGAGGCCGACGCCGAGCACCACGAGCACGACGGCGACCGCGATCGCGAGGGTCGTGAAGCGCCACTGGTCTCGCCCGATCAGCACCGCCGCCACGCACAGCATCCCGAGGCCGAAGACGATCTGCCCGGGCCTGCTGCGCTCGGGGCGCTCGCGGCTGCGACGCTCGGATGCGTGATCGCCGCCGTCGGCGACGATCGCGTCGGCGATCATGGCGGCCCCCATGAGAAAGAGAAGGAGGCCGAGGATCAGTGGGATGGTTTCAGCTCGCATCACGGGGACTAATGCAAGAGCGGTTCCGCACGCCTGGAGCTCGCCGAGCGACTAGGCTCGCGGGTGCGACTTCGCGTAGACCTGCTTGAGGCGCTCGACGCTCGTGTGGGTATAGATCTGCGTCGTTGCAATCGAGGCGTGGCCGAGCAGCTCCTGCACGGCGCGGAGGTCGGCGCCGGCGTCGAGCAGGTGCGTCGCGAAGGTGTGGCGGAGCGAGTGCACCGAGAGCCCCGCGTCCTCGTCGATCTCGTGCAGAAACTTGCCGACGACGAGCTGCACCGCGCGCACGCCTATTCGCGTGCCGGTGCGCGAGAGAAAGAACGCCGTGCGATCCGCTTTGCCGCCGAGCGTGCGCGAAAGCTCATCGCGCTTGGCTTCGTAGTTGCGGAGTGCGAGCTGCGCGTGATCCCCGATCGGAACTATGCGCTCCTTGCGTCCTTTGCCGCGCACCTTGAGCTGCTGTGAGACGAGGTCGAGCATGTCGCGATTGATACCCGCGAGCTCCGACAGACGAAGGCCCGTCGAATAGAAGAGCTCGAGTATCGCGAGGTTGCGCACGTCGGTGAACTTCCCCTCCCACGCGCGCGCCTCGGCCATCTGGAAGAGCAGATCGATCTGCGCGCGGTCGAGATACGCCGGGAGATATTTGTCGCGCTTCGGTGACTGCATCGATCGCGCGGGATTCGCCTCCACGATCTCGTTGCGATGGAGAAACTTGTAGAATGAGCGCACGGCCGAGAGCGTGCGCCCTATCGTGCGCTTGCCGAGCCCGCGGCGCGTGAGGTGGCCCATGAAGCCGCGTATGGCCAGTCGGTCGACGCCTCCCCACGTCCACCCGTCCATGCCATAGTAGGAGCCGAGGAACTCGACGAAGGCATCGAGATCTCTCCTGTAGGCGATGAGCGTGTTGGGCGAGTCGTTCTGTTCCTTCTCGAGGTGGAGAAGGAAGTCGCTCACATCGGTGTTGTCGCTCACGTCGCTGCCGCGAGCGGCGCCAGCCCGTGCTCGCGCTGCCAGCTCTCGATGTCGGCGAGCGCGCGCGCGGCGAAGAGCTCGCGCTTCCTCCGCTTGTCGCGCTCCGGCTTCGCAAGATCGTCGAGTAGACCGAAGTTCGCGTTCATCGGCTGGAAGTGCTTGGGGTCCGCCTCGCGCAGATAGCGATACAGCGCGCCGAGCATCGTGGTGCCCGGGGGAATCACCGCCTCGGCGCCGCCCAGTACTCGCGAGAGATTGATCCCCGCGAGCAGCCCCGTCGCGCTCGACTCGGTGTAGCCCTCGACGCCGGTGATCTGCCCGGCGAGAAAGACCTGCGCGTCGTCACGGAGCGTGAGCGCTGGAGTGAGCGATGCGGGTGAGTTGACGTATGAGTTCCTGTGAATACTTCCGTGGCGCAGGAACTCCGCGTTGGCGAGCCCGGGAATCGCGCGAAAGACCTTCTCCTGATCGCCGATGCGGAGGCGGGTCTGAAAGCCGACGAGGTTCCACATGCGCCCCGCGCGATCCTCCTGACGCAGCTGCACCACCGCGTACGCATCGCGGCCCGTGCGCGGATCGCGAAGCCCGACGGGCTTGAGCGGCCCGAAGCGGAGCGTCTCGCGCCCACGCGCGGCCATCTCCTCCACGGGTAGGCACCCCTCGAAGTACGGCGCCTTGTCGAATTCGTGTCCCTGATGCTTGTCGCCCGCGACGAGCGCGTCGATGAACGACTCGTACTGCTCGCGCGACAGCGGACAGTTGAGATACGCGCCCTCTTCGCGCTCCGCTTCGGTCTCGCCCTTCCCGTAGCGCGACGCCTTGAAGACGACATCGTGATCGATCGAGTCGTATGCGACCACGGGCGCGATCGCATCGTAGAACGACAGCGCGTCGACGCCGAGGCGTGCGCGCAGCGAGGTCGCGAGCGCATCCGATGTGAGCGGGCCGGTCGCGATCACCGAGGGCGAGGGAATGGCCGTGATCTCGCCGCGCTCGATGGTGATGCGCGGATGCCCCTCGAGGCGCGACTGCACCGCGCTCGCGAACACGACGCGATCCACGGCGAGCGCGGTGCCGCCCGGAACGCGCGCTTCGTCGGCCGCCCACAGGATCAGTGAGCCGAGCTGGCGCATCTCGGCCTTGAGCAGCCCGTGCGCATTCGATGTGTCGGTGCTCTTGAAGGTGTTACTGCACACGAGCTCCGCGAGCGACTCGGTCTGGTGCGCAGCCGTCTTCACGACGGGCCGCATCTCGTGCACCACAACCTCGTGCCCACGCTCGGCCAGCTGCCACGCAGCTTCGGAGCCGGCGAGGCCACCTCCTACTATTGTAACGCTCGTCATGCTCGACTCGCGGTCGCACCGCGCGTCGTGGTCGACGCGCGGTGGATCATCCCGCAGCGACCGCCGGCTCGAGCTCGGGTGCCGCGACCTCCCACTCGTTGCCGCACTTCATGCACTTCCGGAAATCGCCGCGCGCCTTCGTCGACTTCATCTCCGCACCAACGAAGTGGCAATCCGGGCACTCCTCGAGAATCGGCTTGTTCCACGCAATGAAGTCGCAATTCGGATGGTTGGCGCAACCATAGAACGCGCGGCCACCACGCTTCGAGCGGAGCTGGATGATGTCGCCGCCGTCCTTCGGGCACTTGATGCCCGTGGGCAGCGCACGCGTGCCGCGACACTTCGGAAAGCCGCTACAGCCGAGGAACTCGCCCGAGCGCCCCTGGCGAATCACCATGAACTTTCCGCACTCGTGACAGATCTCGGTCGTCATCACGGCCGGCTTTCGATCACGGCCCAGCGGGCGCGTGAAGGTGCACTCGGGACGGTTCACGCATGCGAGATACGGCCCGAAGATGCCGCCCTTCGCGACGAGCTGCGCGCCATCCTTGGGACAACGCTCTGTCTCGAGCACCGACAGATCGTGCGCCTGCGCGATCAGCTCTTCGACGTTGGCCGCATTGAGCGCGACGGAGAACGGCTCCCAGAAATCCTCGAGCACGTCCTGCCATCCCATGCTCCCCGCCTCGACCTTGTCCAGCTCTCCTTCCATCCCCGACGTGAACTCCACGTTGAAGATCGCGGGGAACTGCATCACCATGATCTTGGAGACGGTCTCGCCGAGCGGCGTGGGCGTGAAGCGGCGCTGCTCGAGTAGCACGTAGTGCCTGTCGGCGAGCACCGAGATGATCGATGCATATGTAGAAGGTCTACCTATGCCAAGACGCTCGAGCTCCTTCACGAGGCTCGCTTCGCTGAATCGCGCAGGCGGCTCGGTAAAGTGCTGCTTCGGAACGATCTCCTTCACCGGGATCCGCTCGTTGAGCGCGACCTCGGGGAGCGCCTGCTCATCCTCGAGCGCGCGACCCTCGCCCTCCTCGTGCGCCTCGCGATAGAGCGAGAGGAAGCCCTCGAACTTCACGATGCTTCCCGTCGAGCGGAACAGATACGCGCGCGGTTCCTTAGGCGACTTTCCTTCGTTGCCGTCGATGAGGAAGTCCACTGTCGTCGTATCGAATACGGCCGGTGCCATCTGCGACGCCATGAAGCGCTTCCAGATCAGCTCATATAGCTTGAACTGCTCGGCCGACAGGAATTTCTTGATGTGCTCCGGACGACGCGTCGGATCCGTGGGACGCACGGCTTCGTGCGCGTCCTGCGTGTTCGCCTGCCCCGACTTTCCGTAGAGCTGCGCGCCCTTCGCGAGGAACTGCGCGCCGAAGAGCGACGTCAGATAGTCTCGCGCCTGCTGCGCCGCGAGCTCGGAAATTCGCGTGGAGTCCGTACGCATGTACGTGATGAGTCCGACCGCGCCCTCGGGGCCCAGCTCGACTCCCTCGTACAAACCCTGCGCGACGCGCATGGTCTTTTTGCTGCCGAAGCTCAGCTTCTTCGCGCCTTCCTGCTGCAGCGTGCTCGTCGTGAACGGCGCCTGCGGATTCTTGCGGCGCTCGCGGCGGCGGAGATCCGTCACCTGGAATGCATCGCGAGACTTCACGGCGTTGACGATGTCCATCGTGTCGCTCTCGTTGGACAGCTCCGTCTTTTTCCCGTTTACCTGATGCAATCTCGCCGTGAACTTCTGCCCTTCCTTCTCGAGCAGCGCCTCGATCGACCAATACTCGACCGGGTTGAACGCGCGGATGTCGCGCTCGCGTTCGACGATGAGCCTGAGCGCGACCGTCTGCACCCGTCCCGCGGACAGTCCCTTTCGAACCGTCTTCCATAGTAGCGGGCTCGCCTTGTAGCCGACGAGTCGGTCGAGCACGCGTCGCGCCTGCTGCGCGTGCACCTTCTTCTCGTCGATGACGCCCGCGTTCGCGATCGCGGCGTGCACCGCATCGCTCGTGATCTCGTGGAAGAGCACGCGCTCCGGTGCGGGCGCGCCCTTCTGCTTGATCGTCTCGGCCACGTGCCACGCGATCGCCTCGCCCTCGCGATCAGGATCTGTCGCGATATAGACGTGCGATGCGACGCGCGCCGCTCCGCGCAGCTCGGCGAGCGTCTTCTCCTTGCCGGGAACCGGCACGTACTTGGGCGCGAAGCCGTGCTCGATGTCGATGCCGAGCCCCTTCTCGGGAAGATCGCGGACGTGACCGACCGTCGCGCGAACGCGATATTCGGAGCCCAGATACTTGCCGATCGTCTTCGCCTTCGCGGGGGACTCGACGATCACGAGCGACTTTCCCGCCATCCCAGGAACGTCGAGCTCCGGAATGTCATTGCGCGAGGACTTCTTTTTCGCGGGCGCGCGCTTCCGCGCCGCCGCAGGAGAGGCGGCCGCCGCGCTGATCGCC
Organism: Gemmatimonadaceae bacterium; assembly: GCA_013697785.1. Classification (GTDB taxonomy): domain Bacteria; phylum Gemmatimonadota; class Gemmatimonadetes; order Gemmatimonadales; family Gemmatimonadaceae; genus FEN-1250. The sequence goes on along the minus strand of JACCWE010000101.1, from coordinate 142,042 downwards.
TTCTTCGCGCGCGGCTTCTTCGTTACGAGCGCAATCGCACCGCCCTCGGACTCGGGCGCTCCCACGATGTCCCGAGGATCCGCCTTCGCCCGCTTTGCGCGCTTCGCCGTTGCCGTCTTTGCCTTCTTCTTCGTTGCCATTTATCAGTGCACCGTCACATTGTCGCCGTTGAGGCCATCATCGAGATAGCCCACGCCTTCCATGAGTGCTCGTATGTCGTCGATTGCGATGCGTCCGTCAATCTGCTGAAGCGCTCGCTCGATCAGCTGCTCCAGCTCGGCGGCGGACAGCAAGCCCGAGCCGCTCAGGGAAATGAGGTGCCCCCATGCGTCTGGTGCGAAGCGTCCCCGCTCGTGCGGTCCGAGCACTCGGAATGTCATACTGCCTCCCAAAGGCCAGCTGCACACTATCAACGATTGCCGCAGGCCAGCGCCACAGAATCAGCGCGAATCGTATCTAATCGCGGAATATATTAAAAACAAAGGACTTAGCTCGTTCGTTCCCCTGCCACTTCGGCAAGGTAGTCAAGCTGTCAAGTCAGGGCAAGACGGGCTATTGTAGCTATAAGATGTTGTGATTTAACGACTTCGACGTCTATAACATGATCCGCCTCGAGATATCCCGCCTCTCGCTCGGCCAGCAGCTTTCGCAGCGTCTCCAGCGGATCGGCCGTCTGCAACAGCGGTCGAATCCTGCGTCCACGCAGGATTCTCCCGATCGCGACCTCCGCTTTGACTCTGAGGTAGATCATACGCGCGGGAGGCCGTAAAAGTGCCGTCGCGCCAGGAATAGTAGTCCAACCGCCTCCCGGCGCGAGGATCATCCCATTGGACTTCGAGAGCTCCACCGTGAGCGCCAACTCGAGCGCCCGGAAGCCGGTCTCCCCTGATTCCGAGAAGAGCTGCGCGATCGATTTCCCTTCGCGGCGCTCGATCTCCGAATCGAAATCCAGAAATGGGCGGCCGAGCCGGCGGGCAACTCGGCGGCCGACCGTCGACTTCCCCGAGCCGGGAAGCCCCACGAGAATGACGTGGGGGCTGGAGCTACTCGGCTCTGTCTTGGATTCGTCCGGCAATGTGCGCGACGTATGCGTCGTGATTTCTTCTGGTTTCGTTCACGGAGTCGCCGCCGAATTTCTCGAGCATCGCCTGCGCGACGACGAAGCACACCATCGCCTCCGCGATCACCCCGAGCGCCGGCACCGCAGTCACATCGCTCCGCTCGGCCGTGGCCGCTGCGGGCGAAGAGGTCGAGAAGTCGACGGTTCCGAGCGGACGCATGAGCGTGGAAATGGGCTTCATTCCGACGCGCACGACGAGTTGCTCGCCCGTCGTGATCCCGCCCTCGAGACCTCCCGCGCGATTGGTGCGCCGCTTCACGTTCCCGGTGCGCGCGCGATTCGCGTGGAGCTCGATCTCATCATGCACCTCGGAGCCGGGGATGCGTGACGACTCGAAGCCGATGCCGATCTCGACGCCTTTCACCGCGGGGATCGACATGATCGCTGCGGCGAGGCGACCGTCGAGCTTCCGGTCCCACGACACGTGCGAGCCGAGTCCAACCGGCAGTCCGTCACAGATGACCTCGACGATTCCGCCCAGCGTATTCCCCTCCTTCTTCGCCGCATCGATGCGCTCGATCATCTTCTGCTCGGCGGCAGCGTCGAGCGTGCGCAGCGGCGAGGAGTCGACGACGGCGTTGAGATCAGCAGCGGAGGGAAAGTCAGCGGGGCGTGCGGCGTCGATGCCGCCGAGGTGCGTGAGGTGGCTGCCGGCGGTGATGTCGAAGTCGCGGAGAAATCTCCGGCAGATCGCGCCGGCGGCGACGCGCGCCGTCGTCTCGCGGGCGGATGCACGCTCGAGGATGTCGCGCGCATCATCGCGATCGTACTTGAAGACTCCGGAGAGATCGGCATGGCCGGGGCGCGGGCGCGTGACGGCGCGTTTGCGCGGCGCCGGATCGCCCTCGCGCGGTGCCGAGTCCATGATTTCGGTCCAGCTCTTCCAGTCGCGATTGGGGATGAGCATCGCGATCGGCGAGCCGATCGTCTCGCCGGCGCGCACGCCGGAGAGAAACTGCACGGCGTCCTGCTCGATCTGCATGCGCCGCCCGCGACCATAGCCCTGCTGGCGGCGGACGAGGTCGACATCGACATCCGCGGCGAGGAGCGCGAGGCCGGCCGGCATCCCCTCGAGAATCGAGACGAGTGCAGGCCCGTGTGATTCGCCGGCAGTGGTGAAGCGAAGCATGTGGTGAGCTCGAGGAAGCGACTTTTGTGACGACGCGTATGGATAAAGTACGACCGCCCGTCGCAGATCGCGACGGGCGGTCGAAAAAGCTTAGTACGCGTGCGAGATCAGGAGCAGGCTGACAACTGCCCCGCGGTCACCGTGACGATCACGACACCGTGTGCCGTTGCACCGACGAGAACCACGTTGCCGCCGCCGATCGGAGCAGATTTGATCGGACCGATCACAGGATCGCGAGTCGGGACGACGAGGCAGCGTGCGTAGAAGTTCGTGTTGTACACCTCGACCTGCGGCTGCTTGGACGCTGCGAAGAAGAGGTGCGTTCCGAGCGACGGCCCAGGAGCAGGGACGCCGGCGTTCTGCGGGTGGAAGTCGATTCCCGCGTTACCGGACGAGGTCTGCAACAGACCCTGGAGGCGCAGCGAGTTGTCGAACAGATACGTGGAGTCGGCGCGGACACCGGCCAGCTCACCATCGAAGTTGATCGCCACACCGGAAACCGGAGTCGAGGTGTTCGCGATGAAATCGGTGACGAGGAAGGATCCGGAGACACCGTTGTCGATCACTGGAACCGGCAGCACGTGCCCGACGCCGAACTTGTCGACGAACGAGGTAGTGAAGCCGCTCGTGACATCGTAGAGCATCGCGCGGCTGTTCGGCTGTGTACCCGTACCGCCTGCAGCTCCGCCCTCACCGAGCACCGCGCGCCGGAAGTTTCCGGAATTGCGCGTGTACGTGGTGTCGCGGAAGCCGAGCAGAGGCACCTTCACCACGATCGAGTAGTACGCGGTGTCCGTAGGCGAATTTACGAATTGCTGACGGAAGGGAACGATCGCGCTGGTCGTACCGACACCCTGCGCCGCGATACGCTGGACCTGGAGCGTGTCCTTCGTGTCCGCGGACTGCCCCATCGCCTGCTCGAAGAAGAAGTGCGACTGGTGCGTCTGAAGATTTTCCCAGCGTACGGTTCCGTCGTTGACGAACGGAGTCGACTGGCCGGCGGTAGGCGTGGTCGTGTAGACGAGCACCACGTTGCCGCAAGGCGTGCCGGGGGTAACCGCTCCCTGGCAGGTCGCCGCGAGATACTGCGGACGATCCGAGAAGAAGTAGTCAGTGATCGTTTCCGTGAGCAGGCCGTTCGACCCGGTGGTCGACGTGACGGACTGTGCGAGCAGAACCGGAAGCGGGTAGCGATAGACTTCCCGCTGCGAATTCGTGTTGACATAGCTGATCAGCGTACCGCCGGAGTTCGCCACGAGCAGCGTGTCGCCCATGGTACCGTCGCGATCGCGCGGCCAGGCCGCGATACCCCACGGACGCGAACCCACCTGAATCGGCGTGTGGAACGTCGAGTCGTTCAGGTTGAACACGTCGAGCTCGTTCCGCTCGATGTTGCTCAGATAGATGCTGTTGGTGGGCGGGTGATAGAGTGCGTCCGCCACGAGACCACCGGCCGCGAGCGGCGTGGTGAGCCCCGCTACCACGATTACTGTATCCGTGCGAATCACACCGCCGTTTCCAACCGGCTTGCGTGCGTAGTCGCGGGTGTTCGCATTGCGTGCGAACGCCTGGACCTGCAGCGAGGTCGGGAAGGACGTGACCGGGAGATTCATTCTGAACGTATGTACCACCGAGCTGGTGTTCGCGGGGACCGCCACCGAGTCCGCCGAGAAGAACGGCGTGCCACTGGGCAAGTTGCGAACCTCGTAACCGACCCAGGTGACACCCGAGCGGTCGCGCGCCTCGACGTGAATCGTGTCGCGGCTCTCGATGCGTGAAGGAATGGAGAAGTCGACGATCGGGATCGTGTTGGTCGGCACCACGTTGGTGACGAACAGCGAAACCGGATTGCCGAGCGTCTGGCGGCCGAGCGAGTCGATCATGAACGGCGTGATCGTGAGCGTGCCCGAGCTCGCACCGACGAGACTCAACGCCGTGTCGAGTGCGATCGAATCGAGCAACGGACTCGAGAAGATCACGGAGTCGCGGAACGGCGTCGCGAAGACCCCACTTGCGATGTAGCCGAGCGCCTTGACCTTCGACGCGGACTTGCCGCTGATCGCGACGGCGAGCGAGAAGCCGACGACCGCGGTGTCGGTGCTGTGCGGGTTCGTGACGATGACCGCGGCGGCGCCGCCGCCACCGGACGTGATCACGAGCGTATCGGGGTGGGCGGCGTTATGCGCGCCGTCCATGGCGGTCGCTACTACTGTGATCTGCGTTCCGGTCGGAATCGTCGACGGAATCGAGAGCGTGTACGGAATGTCGACCGACGTCACGGCGCTGGTGAACGTCGTGTCGAAGCCGCCCGCGAGTCCTGCCGCAGTGACGCGGGCGTGGACCGTGAGGAGGCCGAGATTGTCGGACGCGTGGGTCGTGAACGCGATGGCGGAGTCGGTGGACGACGTCTGCGTCAGCGTGACCACTGGCCGCCCGGTGTCGCAGGTGGCGCAGGTGGATCCACTTCCCTCACCGCACGCGCCGATAACGGCGACGACGGCCAGACCGAAGGCGGCCGCTGCAAGGCGGCGCGCCGGGGAGAGTCGTGCGGAGTTGGGATTCATATGGTCAGGTCTCAGCGGATTAACGGTCGCTACCGGGAGCGCCGAGCTTCTCGCCTTCATCGACGATGTGCGGCGTAACCAGAATCAGGAGGTCGTTCTTGTCTTCTTCGGTGCGCGTCTCGCCGAACAGCTTGCCGAGGAACGGCAGGTCGACGAGGAGCGGAATGCCGACCTTCGACTGCGTCACCGAGGTGACCGTCAGTCCGCCGATCACGGCCGTCTCGCCGTCGCCGACGAGGAGCTCGTTGTCGGCGCGCTGCTTGAGGAAGGTGTATCCGAGATCAGACGCGGCTGCCTGGAGCTGCGAGCGCTCGGCGTGCAGCGTCATCAGAATCTTGCGGTTGTTCGTGATGTGCGGGGTGACCGTGAGGATGATACCGGTCTCCTTGAACGACACCGTGGCGCGTGGGGCCGTTGCCGCCGTTCCGCCCTGGCTGAGCGATCCGATATCGATGATTCGAATCGGCGTCTCTTCACCGGAGAGGATCTCGGCCTTGCGATTGTCGAGCGTGACGATGCTCGGCTCCGCCTGCACATCGGCGAGCCGGACTTCCTGCAGAGCGTCGAGGAAGGACGTCAGGTTGAACTTGCCGAGCGCAGTCGAGAAGATGAGCGAGAGTGCGGGGTTGACCACGCGGGCATTGGCGTTGGACACCGCTGCGAGCGAGTTACCGCCGATCTCGATCACGTTCTGCGCCTTCGAGAACGGTGTGCCGGTGACTGCATCCGGTACGCCGTCGCCGTTCGAGTCGACCGGCTTGAAGGTGGACGGATCGGTGCGCTGCATCAGCGCGTTGAAGAACGTGCCGTTGGAGCCGAAGTCGTAACTGACGCCAATGTCCTCGATGTTCGTGCGGTTGACGAGGATGATCTTCGCCTTGATCGAGACCTGCGGCGTGCGAACGTCGAGGTCCTTCACATAGTTGGAGATTTCCTGCAGGCGCGACGCGACATCGGTGACGAGCAGACGGTTGGTCGCCGAATCCGCGGAGACATCGCCGCGAATGGCGCAGTTGGACGTGGAGGTCGTACCCGCGACGGTGCCGGGACCGCACTCCTTCGAGAGCAGGCTCTTGACGGTGGAGACGAGCGTTGCAGCGCGAGCGTAGTTCACCGAGATGATCTGCGTGGTGAGCGGCTCGGACGCCTGCTGCTTCGCGATGTTCTCGTAGCTGTCGACGGCAATAATGCCGTCCTGATCTTCTTTCGCGGCGAGTCCCTGTGCCTGGAGGATCGCGCGGAGGGCGACGTCCCATGGCTGGTCACGGACTTCTGCGGAAACGTTGCCCGTCACACCCTTGCCGACGACGATCGTGCGGCCGGAGAAGACTGCGAACGCGGCGATCACGTCGCGAATGTCCGCATCCTGGTAGGTGACGGTGATACGTGGCTGAGCTGCCGAGGCGGCAAACTTGTTCTGCGCCACCGGAGCGACGCTTGCCCTGCGGAAGGTCGGGTGCACGATCGCAGCATCGGGAGCGACATCGGCGGGGGCAGCATCGCCCGCCGCAACGGCGCTCGTGATCTGCGGCGCGGCGCGCCAGGCGGTGAATGCCACACCGGCCGGAGCGTCGATCGCGACGTGCACTTCGTTCGCGTCGCGGGTGACCGCGTATTTGTGCTCGGCGTCGAGGTCGATCACCACGCGCACCGTGTTCTCACGATACTGCGCGACGCGAAGGTTGGTCACGCCGCCGCGAGGCACGTGATCATACATCCGCGTGGGTGACAGCAGCCTCGCCCCCTTCAGGTCGAGGACGACGCGCGACGGATCCGCGAGCGAGAAGTCCTGAATGCTCACCGAACCGTCGACCGCGATCACGACCTCGGCGCGTCCCGAAGCCGAGACGACGGCGAGCGACTTGACCTCACCGCTCTTCGTCTCGCCAGTCGTAGTGGCATGGGCGACGTTCGCGCGTGCAGCCAGCGCGACCAACGTCATCCCTACCAGCGTGCAGACTCGCCTCATTGCGTCCTCGCTCTCGTTGTATCGTTGAGTGCCAACACTTCCTGGAAGGTCGTACCGATCGCGATGACGGTGAACGTCACCGATTTGGGCTGGATCGACGCTACGCGCATGCGACCGAGCGTCTGCCCGACCTTTATGCGGTACTGCTCTTTCGTAGTGAGATCGCGCAGGATCGCGACTGAGCGGCCGGCGGGATCGTAGATCACGGTCACGAGCTTGAGATCGGAGACCGCTGGACGAAGCTCACCGGTTCTCATCAGCGAGAAGAACGGGTCGCGACGACCGTCGGGCGTGTAGTTGAACGTCTCGCGAACCAGCGAGATGTCCGACTTCGAACCCGGCGCTGCTGGTGCAGCGGCGCCCTTGCCGGTACGCGGCGTGGGCGTTTGCGGTCCGGTCTTTCCGGTGGAGGTCGAGCTCGTGGAGCTGCTCGACTTCACGGAGCCGGTCGAGCTGACGATCACGCCCCTTTTCTGCGGCGGATTCGGCTGAGCGACTGGCTGCGGCGACTGGTCGGCCGTCATCGTGGCCGTGTGCGCGTTGGTCGCGTCGACGGATCGCGTCGCCGCTTCCTTGGCCTTGTTGATGTTCGGGAACGACTGAGCGCTCACCTGCGACGACATCACCGCGAAGGTGACTGCCGCGCATGCCGCGCCACGAAGAAGCTGGCTCATGACTTCACTCCGCTCTTGCGCGGTGCATCGAATGAAGGATCCGCGACCGGCGTCTTCGTGACGAAGGTCTGCAGCTGGAACTTGGCTTCGATCGCCGCTTCGCCTTCCTTCTTGTGCGCCTGCACCGTCGCCGTGTTGTTCGGCAGCGCGAGTGCGACGTTCACGGGAAGAACGATTCGGGTGAGATTGCCGACGTTCGCGAGGAACTCGGCCAGCTCGTGATAACCGCCGACGACCGACATCGTGTAGCGGTAGGTATCGTAGTTCTCGCCTTCGACGACGGGCTGCGGATCGACCGTGGAGACATCGAGGCCGACGCGGCGGGCAGCGGTGGAGATCTGCTCGAGAAGCGACGGCACTTCGTTGCCCGTGGGAACCAGGCTGCGGATCAGCACCAGATTCTGCTGATACTCGGCCAGCTCGCGGCGGATCTCGTTCACGTTGCCCTTCGCGACTTCCATCTTCGCCTTCTGATTCATCGTCACGAGCGCGTCGGCGTGCTGCTGACGGGAGTCGATGTCGGCGGCCGTCTTGCTGTAGACGAAATTCCAGTAGGCGCCGATCGAGAGAATCGCCGCAATGCAGAGGATCAGCAGTCCCTGCTCGCGCTGACCTTTCGGAATGCTGGCCATCGCTTACCTCACCGAGAGGGAGACAGGAACGGTCTTGATCGAGGACGGGTCGGGCGTCTGGTAGGCCGCCGAGAGGGCGAACTCCGTGACTTCCTTTCCATCGACGAGAATGATCGAGGAGCGCTCGAGCTGGACGTTCTCAATGAACGGCGACGCTTCGAGCACCTTCATGAATCGCGTGAGAGCCTGAATGTCGACCGTGTTGCCGACGAGCTTGAACTGCACTCGTGGAACGCTGGTGCTATCCACCGCCGGCGGACCGGCTTTGCCACCCTTCGGCGGCGGGCCCGAAGACTGCGCAGCTGCGGTGATCGTGTTCGTCTGCACCATTGACGTGACCCAGGTGTACGGCGGCAGGGCGCGGCTGACCTCATCCATGATGTGAGGCCAAACGAAGCGCTTGTCGTCGAACGACTTGATCAGGTTGACCTGGCTGACGACGGAGTCACGCTGCGACTGCGCTTTGCGCTGTTCGCGAATGACACCGGAGTAGTTGATCGAGTCCTGCTCCGCCTTCTGGAGCGACTCGTTCACCTGAGTGGATTGCGCACGCTGGTGCCAGAACATGCCGCCGATGACCAGCGCCGCGACCAAAACGCTTGCAACAGCGCTGAGGAGGAGCGGATCGTTGACCTTCGAGGCGAGTCCCGACGCAACACCGGAGAAGTTGATGCCGGCGCCGCCGCGGTTGCGAGGCTTCTTCCCGGTTCCGGGGAGAAGATTGATTTCAATCATTATCGCGTCCTTCGGGAGGAATCAGGCGACCTGGCGCAGCGCCAGTCCGATTGGGAGCATGAGCAGAGGTGCGACATCGTCGATGACGAGCGAATCAAAAGCACCGTCACGTACACTCAAGCGCTGCAGCGGGTTGGCTTGCTCGACCGGCAGACGAAGACGCGCGGACAGCGCTTCGTTGAGGCCGGGAACGCGCGAGCCACCACCGCAGGTGTATGCAGCCTTCAGCTTGCTGGCCGAGCGTGACGACGACGCGAGAAACGCGGCGGCGCGCTCGATGCCGACGGCGATCTCTTCGCCGCGACTTTCGGTGATCGCCTGCAGATGCGGCGAGCGATCGTAGCCCTGCAGAAGCGCATCGGCTTCCTCGACGCTGAGACCGCGCTCGCGCTGCAGATCTTCGCGGAACCGGCGCGTGCCGACCGCGATATCACGCGTGAGGAGCGGAACGCCGTCGTCGAGAATGTTGATGTTGGTGACTTCGTGTCCGATGTTGACGAGGCAGACGACGCCGTTCATCGCATCGGGGTAGTTGAGCTCGAACGCGTTGTGGAGCGCGAACGCGTCGACGTCGACGATCGACGGTGCGACCTCGGCGTCGGTGAGCAGGCGGAGCTTGCCTTCGATCAGATCGCGCTTGGCGGCGACGAGCAGCACACTCATCTCGAGACCATCGGCGTTCGGATCGAGAATCTGAAAGTCGAGCTCGACCGATTCCATGTCGAAGGGGACGTGCTGCTCCGCTTCCCAGCGAATGAGCTCACGCGCCTGTGCTTCCTTCACACGGTCGATCTGAATTTTCTTGATGATCACGTCGCGGCCGCCGACGGCGGTCACGACTCCCTTGCCCTTGATGCCGGCGGCGGCGAGCGCGGTGCGGATCGCGTCGGCGACGATGCCCGGGTCCATCACTTCACCTTCGACGATCGCGTCGGCGAGCAGGGGTGCGATCGCGACCTTCACGAGCTGCGGATCGCCGCGACCATGGTCGACGACTGCTACCTTGATGAGACCGGAGCCGATATCGAGTCCGATTGTCGTCTTCTTGCGACCGAAGAGCGCCATGTTGGAGGCCGGTGAGAGGCGGGGTTTACTACGTAATTGGACGTGGACGTGATGCGGTGGGGCAGTTGTGGCACGGTACGATACCCGTAGGTCAACCGGGCTGTACCAAAGCTTTGCTACTGTGACACGAGCGGGGGCGGTGAACGTAACACCCTATTTCGGGGACTTCGGCGCGCTGCGTGACAGCAAGCAAGTGCGGCGCGACAATGTCAGCGCGGGAGCTCCAGCCATGAATGCAAACGGGAGGGAACGGGGTGTCGGGCGCTGTCAAGTACGACGATCATGGACACGCGACGTCTCGCGAACGCCAGCGGAGAGAGGCCGACACGCGCGTCGGAGATGAGGAGAAAGAGGCGCGGAGTGAGCTTCGTGATGCGGACGGTATCGATCGCATCCGCGGTGGAGAGTGGATAGGAGCGAGTGGCGAGCACGCCGCGTGATGGGCTCACGCTCCATGAGGAATCCCACATCGAGGGGGAGAGATTTTGCGCGAGCGCGAGCTCCGCTGCGTCGAGCGCTCGAGCGCGGAGGAGCTGCTGCATGGCTTCCCTTCTCTCGACGAGCGCGGAGAAGACGACGCCGATGATGAGTGCGCCGATGACGGCGATGGCGCCAAGCGTCATCATGAGGGCGACGCCCTTTCTGCGGGCGGGAGTCAATTGCGAAGCGCGATCGTAGTCGCGAGGGAGTCGAGGGTGTCGGGCGCGGTGCGACGCGCCGCGATCGCCAGCACATCGATGCGCGCGACGCGGAAGGGATCAGCGGTCTCCGCGCCTGCGAGATCCAGGTAGGCGAAGTGGATTCCTCCGGACGCGTACGGGCCGCTCACCGGCTGCACGATGTTGCAGGGAGTCGCGCGCGTGGAAAGACAGTCGAGGTAGCCGAGGTACCAGCGGGAGTCGGAGGCGCGATAGAGCTCGTAGCGCGCGCGGCGCACGATGCGAACGAGGGCGCCCGGCTCGATCGTGGATTCGAGCGGAGAGTCGAGAGCGAGGGTCAGCCCCGCGGCGGCATCCGCTGCTGTCATCGTAAAGCCCGTTGCGGTGGGGCAACTCCCGGCGCCCGAGGGTGGAGCGGTGAGCACGTGCCGCTGCCACACATCGCCGAGGGTGGAGTCGGTGGCGAGAACGAGCAGAGTGTCGCCGGCCTCCACCTGGGTGCCGATCCAGGTGAGCGGAGCGCCGGACGCGAGATGCTCGGGGGGGATCGTGATGCGCGCGCGCGACGGCGAGATCGTGCAGACAACGCTCTGCGCGAGCGTCGCGCGATACTCGACGGCGCTCGAGCCTATAGCGTAGAGGTCGCCGTCCTCCGGGGTCAGCGCTCGCAGCTCGGTCTGGAAAAGCGATGCGGCATCCCGCACCGTCGCGCGCGAGCCGATCGCGCTCGACTGGGCGCGATAGAAGCGCTCCTGGTGGATGACGATGCTTAAGGTGGCGGTACCCAGGATGGCGAGGAGGGTGATGACGACGATCAGCTCGACCAGCGATGCGCCGCGACGGGGGGCGCAGATCATGGGCACCACGCGCTGCTCGAGAGCACGTCCGTACGGAGATCGTGGCGAGCGCCTTCGGGATACTGCACACTGTCGCTGAGTGCCTGCCCTTCGTCTGCGAGCGCCGCGCCCCACCACTCGGTGATTCCGCCCATGCTCGTGGTGCCGGAGGCGGGCACGCACGGGCCCGCGCGCATCGCTTCCATGCGCGCCTGCCCTCGCTCGACCGCCACTCCCGCGCGCGCGGCGTCGCCGGTGAGGCGCGCCACCGCCACCGAGGTGGATGCGAGGGCGAGCACGCCCGTGCCGAGGACGAAGCACGCGACGAGGAGCTCGAACAGTGTGAAGGCGGGGCGATTGCGGAGGGAGTTGGTTCGCATGAGCCGAGTCTATCGGCGGCATGCGGAGGGTGCGTCAGCGAACGGGTGCGGGGCGCATTGAAGCGCCGCCGCTCAACTCCCCAGGTCGTAGTCCCGGATCTTGTACAGCAGCGCCCGATGCGACAGGTCGAGCAGCTGCGCGGCGCGTGTCCGGTTGCCGTTCGTCCGCTCGAGCGCACGGCGGATGAGCGTGCGTTCCAGCGCCTCGGTCTGCCGCTTCACCGAGAAGTCGTCCACCGCCGGCTGCGCGGCGGAGACGGGCGCGATGATGTCGGACAGATGCTCGCGCTCGATCGTCGGGCCCGTCGTGAGCACGAGCGCGCGCTCGATCACGTTCTCGAGCTCGCGCACGTTGCCCGGCCACGCGTAGTCCATGAGCGTGCGCATCGCCGGCGGCGAGATCGACTCGACCTTGAGCCCCAGCCGCGCGTTGTACAGCCTGAGGAAGTGCAGCGCGAGCTCTGGCACATCCTGCGCGCGCTCGCGCAGGGGCGGAAGCCTGATCGTGACGACGTTCACGCGATAGTAGAGATCGCCGCGAAAGCGCCCACTCGCGACGTCGACGGCGAGGTCGCGATTCGTCGCCGCGACGACGCGCGCGTCGATGCGCTGCGAAGTGGTCGCACCCACCCGGCGAACCTCGCCCTCCTGGAGCGCGCGCAGGAGCTTCACCTGCAGCGCCGCGGGAAGCTCGCCGATCTCGTCGAGGAAGAGCGTTCCACCGTTCGCTTCCTCGAACAAACCGATCTTGTCGCGATCGGCGCTCGTGAAAGCACCCTTCACGTGCCCAAAGAGCTCGCTCTCGAGCAGGGGCTCTGGAATCGCGCCGCAGTTCACGGCCACGAACGCCTTGTCTGCACGCGGGCTGCTCGTGTGTACGAGCCGCGCGACGAGCTCCTTGCCCGTTCCACTCTCGCCGGTGATCAGCACCGTGCTCGGATGCCTCGCGACCTTGCGCGCCATATCGAGCGCCGCCTTGATCGACGCCGAATGTCCGATGATCTCGTCCGCGCCGCGAATAGTGGAGAGCTGATCCTCGAGCTCCTCGACCTTCGCGCGCAGCTTCTCTCGCTCCGCCGCCTTCCGCACCGCAAGCACGACCTCTTCGGCGCGGAACGGCTTCTGGACGTAGTCGTAGGCGCCCTTCTGCATCGCCGCGATCGCCGTGTCGGAGTCGCCGTACGCGCTCATCGCGATCACGAGCGCATGACCGCCGCCCTGCGTGTAGCGCTCGATGAACTCGAGGCCGTCCATCTTGGGCATGCGCAAGTCGCAGAGAACGAGGTCCACATCTTCCGTGGAGAGCTTATTCAGTGCTTCTTCGCCCTCGCCTGCCGTGCCGACGGTGTGTCCTTCCGCGCCCAGAATCCGGGAAACCGTTTGACGGAGACCCGGCTCGTCGTCAACGACCAGAATCTTCACGGGCGAACAGCGGCGACGCTGGCGGGACGCTCTTCCGAGCTGGCTGCTTCATCTGGCACGGGGAAGTACATCATGAACGCCGCACCACCCTCGCGTGCGGGACGCACCCAGATCGTGCCACCAAGTCCCTCGACGATGCGCGAGACGACGGCGAGGCCGAGCCCCGTGCCTCGGCCTGGCTCCTTCGTGGTGTAGAACGGGTCGAAGATCTTCTCGCTCTCCGTGATCGGCACGCCCGGTCCGGAATCCGCCACGATGAGCTTGAGGATCTGCGTGGGCTCGCCGACGCTGTTGATCCACGCCCGCACGCGCGCGCTCTGCTCCCGGGCTATATCGAAGCCGTCGGGATCGTTGTTCCGCTTCCCGTTGCGGCCGGTGACGTCATCGAAGGCCACCGACTGCGTCACGATCCACACCTTGCCGTGCCCCTGCATCGCGTCGACAGCGTTGAGCATGAGATTCACGAGCACCTGTTCGAGCTCGTGCGCGTCGCCGATCAGCTTCGGGAGCCCGTTCTGCAGCGCGACCTCTGGTGCGACCTCGCGCAGCGTCCCCTGGTCGCGCAGCAGCTGCACGACCTCGTTCACGGTCACATTGAGATCGATGCGCGACGTGATGCGGCGGCGCGGGCGCGCATACTCGAGCATTCCGCGCATGATGCGATCGATCCGCGCGGTCTCGCGCTCGATCCCGGCGACGGCGTCCATCGCGTCGGTGTCGAGCGTCGCGCTCTTGCGGAGAATGTGGGCGTAGCCGCCGATGGCGCCGAGCGGGTTGCCGATCTCGTGGGCCACACCGGCGGCGAGCCGTCCGACGCTGGCGACCTTCTCGAGATGCGTGCGCTGCGCCTGTTCTTCGAGAATGCGCGCGGTCATGCGGTTGATGCTGCGTGCGAGCCGAGAGAATTCGGTTGGTCCGCTCCGCGGCACACGGCGCGACAGATCACCGTCGGCGATCGCCTCGGTGGTCTCGACGACGGTGTCCAACGGATCGAGGACGAGCCCCTGAATCTTGTAGGCGCCGAAGGCGACGAAGATCAGGATATCGGCGAGGATGAGCAGCGCCAGGTAGATCGGGCCGTCCTTGCTCAGCGTCAGCGTCTCCAGGACGACGGCGTTGAGCGCCGCCAGCGAGAGCGCAGCGGTGCCCAGGACCGCGAGGCTCAGCATCATCTCGGTCTTCAGGGATGCGCGAAGCTTCAGCGGACCCACCTCGACCGGTGCGCTGGTGCCCTCCATGGGGCGTGACGGTGTTGGAGTTACGGCGGTAGTCATGGTCGGCTGAACAGAGGACGCGTCAGCGGGCGGAGCGTTGCGCGTATCGCCCGTCAACGGGGGAAAGGGCGATGGGGTTGGGCGTCTGGTGTAGGTCACGTGTCCGCGACTCCGTAACGAGAGAGCTTCCGGTAGAGCGTCGAAGGATCGATGCCGAGGATGTCGGCTGCGCGGCTCTTGTTGCCACCTTCGCATTGAAGCACCCACATGATGTACGCGCGCTCGATCACATCGAGGGCGGGATTTGCGTTCGCGGGACGGTCGGCTATTAGCGGCTCGGGCTTCCGCTCGGTGACGCGCTCGGGAAGCGCGCCGACTTCCACCGTCGGGCCGGTCGAGAGGATCATCGCGCGCTCGAGCGCGTTCTCGAGCTCGCGCACGTTGCCGGGCCACGAATATGCGAGCATTGCATCCAGCGCTGCGTCGGAGAGGTGCTTGGGCTCCTCGCCGCGTTGCAGCGCGCCGCGGAGAAGGAAGGCGTCGATGAGGAGCGGTACGTCATCGCGGCGCTGGCGGAGTGGCGGGAGATGCAGCGCAAAGACATTGAGTCGATAGAAGAGATCTTCGCGGAACGTTCCGCGCTTCATCTCCTCCTCGAGATCGCGATTGGTCGCGGCGAGAATGCGCGTGTCGATCGCGATCGGCTCGGTGCCACCAACGGGAATGACCTCGCGCTGCTGCAGCACGCGGAGGAGCTTCACCTGCGTGGCCTGCGTCGTCTCGCCGATCTCGTCCAGGAAGAACGTTCCCTTCGTGGCGGCCTCGAAGAGTCCGCGCTTGTCCTTCACCGCGCCGGTGAACGAGCCCTTCATGTGCCCGAACAGCTCGCTCTCGAGCAGACTCTCGGGGAGCGCGCCGCAGTTGATCGAGTTGAACGTTCCTTCGGTTCGCTGCGATAGCTCGTGGATATAGCGCGCGATGACTTCCTTTCCCGTTCCGGACTCGCCCTGAATGAGCACGATGGAGTCGGTCGGCGCGACGGTCTCCGCAAGACGCAGCACACTGAGCCACGGCTTGCTCCGCCCAACCGGCGCACTCACGCCGTTCTGCCCCTGCCGCTTGATCTCCTGCTTGAGCGACTGATTCTCTACGCGCAGCTGCCGATGCTCGGCCGCGCGTCTCAGAATCGCGATGATCTCATCGTTGACGAAGGGCTTCTGGATGTAGTGGTACGCGCCCTCGTTCACGGCTTGAATCGCGGAGCGAAGATCGGCCTGCGCCGTCATCAGGATGACCGGGACGAACGGATCCTTCGCGCGCGCGGCGGAGAGGATCTCGAGTCCGCCCACGTTCGGCATGCGCACGTCGGAGAGCACGATGTCGGGATCCAGAGCAGCGATCTGCTCGAGCCCCTGCTTGCCGCCGAGCGCGACGTGCGGCGTGAAGCCCTCGTTCTTGAGGAGGATCTTGAGCGTCTCGAGAATTCCCGTCTCGTCGTCGACGATGAGAACGGTGGGGCTGGCAGTGGCCATCATGCGACGTTCTCCACGGGAATGCGCTGCTGGATTTGCGGGAGCAGCACAGTGAAGCGGGTGCCCTTCGGGCTCGAGTCCATGAAGACGAAGCCACGGTGCGCCTCGATCGCGCGATGCACGATCGGGAGGCCGAGTCCCGTGCCGCCGGTCTTGGTCGTAAAGAACGGATCGAAGACACGCTCGCGCAGCTCGATCGGAATACCGGGGCCGTTGTCGGACACGCGGAGTGCGATCGCGCTCACCTCGAACGGCACGCCCGTCGGGATCTGCTCGGCATTCAGCCGCGACAGCTCGACGGTGACGCGGCCGGTGTCGACGGGCGCGGCCTGGACTGCGTTGAGCGTGATGTTGAAGATCGCGCGATGGAGAAGGTCCTCGTCACCCTCGACGAGCAGCGGCTCGGTCGGGATCACGCACGTCACGGTGACGCCGGCCTTGCGATCGGGGTGCGTGTCGGCGAGGCGCACAGCAGCCTGCGCGACCTCACCCATGTTCACGCGCTCCCCGCGCGTCACGCGCACGCGGGCGAAGTCGAGGAACTCGGAGAGGAGACGCGAAAGCCGGTCGGACTCGCGCACGATGAGCGTAGCGAGAACCTTCTCGTCGTCGGTCGCGCGGGCGCGCGCGCCGAGCTGCTCGACGGCGCTCCGGATGGACGCGAGCGGATTCTTGATCTCGTGCGCGAGTGACGCGCTCAGCTCCGCCACCGCTTCCAGTCGCTCGGCGCGCAGCCGGAGCTCTTCGAGACGCTTGTTGTCGGAGATGTCCTGAAAAATCACGGTCCCCGACGTGTTGCCGGGGGTGCCGTCGGCGCTCATCGTCGTGGTCGTGAAGCCGATCGGGAACGTTCGGCCGCTCACCGTGATCGCGGCCTCTCCGCGCGTGACGCGCTCGTGGCCGCGCACCGCCTTTTCCAGCGCCGCAGCGAGCGCGGGCGCGTGGGCGGTGACCACGTCCTTGATGTTCTCGCCGCGCACCTGTTCGTCGTCGAAGCCGATCAGCTTTCCGGCCATCGAGTTGGCGAAGAGTATGCGCCCCTGCACGTCGATCGTGATGATGCCGCTCCTGATGTTCTTGAGCACGTCCTCGGCCTGCAACTTCACGACGACGAGCTGCTGCGCGAGCGCCTCGCGATTCACGCCCGCTTCCTGCAGACGTGCGCCAAGGTAGGCGACGCCGAGGGCGGTAATCGCGAAGACGCCGAGCTGGAGGATGACCGGCATGCCGAGCGTCGTGCCCTGGAGCACGATGACGTCGGCGAAGTAGAGAACGTTGCCGAGAGCGGCGATGAGGAGGCCGCCGCCGACGGGGAGCAGGAGCGACGCGCAGGCCGTCGCGAGTATGTAGAGCGCAGCGAAGGGGGAGAGCGAGCCGCCGGTGATGTGTACGATCGTCGTGATGAGCGCGACGTCGAAGAGCGACTGGGTATAGTAGAAGCCGCGCGCGACCATGGTGCGGTAGGCGAGGCCGAACCAGGCGGAGACGGACGTGAAGGCTATTGCGGCGAAGAATGCCAGCGTCGCGAGGAGGGTGTCGCGCGCGTCGGCGCCGTGCCACGAGAAGACGGCCGCGAGGAAGATCGCAGCCGCCAGCGAGAGGCGCCCAATGTAGATGTAGCGGAGAACGCGGCGGGGCTCGACCATTGAATCCGGGCGGACGCTCGGTTTGCGAGGGGCCGGCGGGGTCACTCGCAAAGCGCAAGAGTTCCGGTAGCCCGCCGATCAGTGCATTTTGCTATACCTGATCGACGACCCACTCCTTCAATGAGTTACGTGGAGAATTCAGTTGTCGCGCTGACCGCGAGCGCGATCGTGCTGCGACTCATCGCTGTGCTGGTGATCGTGCTGGCGAACGCCTTCTTCGTGGCGGCCGAGCTCTCGCTGGTGAGCGCGCGCCGGTCACGCATCGATGCGCTGGCGGCGCGCGGGGACCGGAGCGCGAAGCTCGTCCAGGAGACGGCCAACGACATCCCGCGGTATCTCTCGGCCGTACAGCTCGGGGTGACGCTAGCGTCGCTCGCGCTGGGTTGGGCAGGCGAGGCGACGGTGGCGTCGTTGATCGCGGCGCTCTTCGAGAAGCTGGGCTTCGGCACGGCGGCCGTGATCACGCACGCGGCGGCGACGGTGATCGTCGCTTTCGTCACGATAACCTTCCTGCACATCGTGATCGGCGAGCTGGTGCCGAAGTCGATCGCGTACGCGAATCCGGAGGCGACGAGCCGCTGGCTGGTGCGCCCGCTCCGCTGGTTCGCGATGATCGCGCTGCCGGTGACGTACGTGCTGAACGGGGCGGCGAATGCTCTGCTCAAGCTGCTGGGTGTGACACAGGTGACGGACAGCGACCGCGCGCATTCGCCGGAGGAGCTACGGCTGCTCGTGATGCAGACGCGGAGGCACGGGCTCCTGAACGAGAGCGACACGCAGATGCTCGCGGGCGTCTTCGACTTTCATCAGAAGAAGGCGCGCGATGTGATGCGGCCGCGCACGGAGATCGTCGCGATCCCGGCGACGGCGACGCAGGAAGAGGTGTGGGCGGTGGTACGGCAGGAGCGCTACTCGCGCTATCCCATCTATGGCGAGGATCTCGACGATCTCATTGGAGTTTTTCTGGCGAAGGATCTGTGGCTGTACGACGGCGAGCAGCCGTTCACGGTGCAGCAGTTCGTGCGCGAGGCGTTGTACATACCGGATACGCGCGCAGCGGAGCGCGTGCTCGATGATCTCCGAAAGACGCGCGCGCACATGGCGATCGTGCTCGACGAGTTCGGCGGCACCGCCGGGATCGTGACGATGGAGGATCTCGTCGAGGAAGTGATCGGTGATATCGCGGACGAGTACGATGTGGCGCAGCGCGAGGCGCTCGAGATGAATGGCGTGCTCGAGCTGTCCGGATCGTTGTCGCTGATCGACGTGCGATCCGATCACGGCGTGAAGATTCCCGAGGGGAGCTGGTCGACGCTGGGGGGCTACGTGTTCTCGCGCATCGGGCGGCTGCCCCGAGTGGGCGACCGCATTCCATTCACCGGCGGCGAGCTCGAGGTGGTGGCGATGGACTCGCGGCGCGTGGCGGCGGTGCGGGTGCATCGGACGCCTGAGGCGATCGCGGCGCGGGAGGCGGGAGCGACGACGTGAGCGATGCGCTCGAGGTGACGGAGGAGGTCTCGATTCCGCGCGACGAGCTCTTTCTCCGTGCGAGCAGATCGGGCGGTGCGGGCGGACAGCATGTAAACACGTCGTCGACGCGCATCGAGCTGCTCTGGCATATCGCGGCGACGCGTGCGCTACCAGGCGCGGTGCGCGACGGCGTGCTGAACCGACTCAGGAAGCGCACGAATGCCGACGGCTACATTCGTATCGTGTCGAGCGAGCATCGGAGCCAGCTGCGCAATCGCGAGGCGGCGGAGGAGCGACTGGTGAAGCTGGTGCGGAGCGCGCTGACCGTGCCGCGCGCGCGAAGAAAGACGGCTCCAACGCGGGCGTCGAAGGTAGCGCGACTCGAGTCGAAGAAGCGACGCTCGGAGATCAAGAAGCGGCGCTCGAGGGATGACTTCGACGGGTGAGCTCGAGATTCCCGCCGCGCAACTAGCGAACGATGATCTCCTTCTGCATCCCGTGTTTGAAATGCGGTTTTCCATCCGCGGCATCGGCCGTGAAGCAGATCAGCAGATACAATCCCTTCTCGAAGTCGCGCTCGAAAACAACTTGGCTTCCGGGAGCGATTTCCGTCACGCCACCCGCGGCCTCCGCGGGCCCGATAGTCCCCTTCGGATCCGCCGCCCAGGCGACGAGCTCATTCCCCGCCATGCCAGGCGGATGATCGATCGGAAAGCGCCTGATCGCGAGCATGTGCGGCTGCCTGGATGAGTTGGTCACGGAGATCACGTGGTGCCCTCGCGTGAGCGCGTGCGCGAGAACGAAGTCGTAGTCGACGAGATCGATCGAGAGATCCGCTTTCGGGAGATCGCCACCGTGCGCGCGCGGCGTCACGACGAAGCCCTTCACCATTCCCTTCGCGTAGTGCCGCGCGGGATCCGGACCGGGAATCTCGCAGTACGCGAGATAGCTCCCCGGCTCGAGCACGAGTGTGGCATTCTCCGCAGCGCCCGGCATCGCGGCGTTCGGCCCGCCGATCGAATGCATCCACGAGGGACGAACTCCCTTCCCCGCCTTGATGAGCGCGTCGAGTCCGTCGGCTGCCGTCCTTCCCGAATCCAGCCGATAGACGCCCATGTGATGCTGCCACTTTCCGTGATCCTTCAGCTCGAAGCGGGTGGGCCCCGCGGGGATCGAGTCGGGCATCTCGAAGGCGAAGTCGGTTGCAACGACGGTCACGACGTTCGGCTTTGCGGTAAAACTCGCGGCGGTGGTCAGCGCGAGTAGCGGCGCGATCGCGAGGGTGCGGGCACGGATCGAAGAGGAGCTGCGCTTCATCGTGGCTACAGGGGT
This sequence comes from Gemmatimonadaceae bacterium, assembly GCA_013697785.1. Lineage (GTDB taxonomy): Bacteria > Gemmatimonadota > Gemmatimonadetes > Gemmatimonadales > Gemmatimonadaceae > FEN-1250. Next base: position 121,663 of record JACCWE010000101.1, on the reverse strand, counting down.
TCGGGAACTTGCTCGGCGCCGACCGGCGGCGGGATGGGCGAATCGTTCTCGGTGCCCGGAGTGCGAGGCACCCGGTACCAGTATGCAACCGCAATGAGGAACGCGCCCACGAGGATGCGCGCGCCGACGCGAAGCCCGACTGCGTCAATCGTGAACGTCTCGGCCAGCGCCTTATAGCCCGCGTAGAAGGCGAGCGCGAGTCCCGCTGCGCGCCAGAGACCCACGCGCCGGAAACGGCCCGCGAAGATCAGCGCGAGCCCCGCGAGCGCGTAATAAATTATGAGCGCGAAGGACGACGTGTCCCTGGACCATGCACCGACGAGCTCCTGCCGGATCCAGGTGAAACCCGCGAGAATTGCGAGCCCTCCCACGAACGACGCCACCTGCCTGTAGTCCGCCTTTTCCTCCGCCATCGAGCGCAGCACGTGAGCGAAGAGCCCCCACGCGGCGACAACCGCGAATGCGCATGCGGAGGCGATCGTCAGAAAGGGCGCGTATTCGTAGCGTCCTCGCTCCGTCAGCAGAAGGAACGACATCCCCGACGCCAGGAGGAGCCCCATGCTGATGGTAGGGATGAGCGGTCTCGCACGCGTCGAACGCAGAATCACGGAGAATAGCGCGGCGTGGAGCGCGAGTGCGGCGATGCAGCGCGCCTCGTGCCCGAAGAGGTAGACGACGATCGCAATGCCGCTTGCGACCGCGGTAACGAAGAGATGATGAACGCGCTCGTCCTCATCCTCGAAGGCGAGGATTGCCGCGACCACCGTGAGCGCGGCGGCGGCGAGAGCCTGGATGTTCCGGTCGCCGGCCGAGACGATCGTCGCGAAGAGGAATCCGAGAGGGACGATGACGTTGCCGACTACGAGCCAGCGCTCGTCGGTCTCGAGCTCGCGCGCGATGAGGTAGGCGGCGATCGTTCCGAAGAGCGAGATGCCCACCTCCAGCTGACGCGCGGCCACCGCGTAGCCGAACGTCGCGATGCATGCGAGCAGGAGGAAAGCGAGGCCGAGCTTGGAGCGATTGGAATCGCGCGCGAAGAGGAGGGCCGCAACGGCGCAGGCCAAGGCGAAAATTACCGGCGCGTGGACCGTGAGCCAGCTGTGATCGACGGGTAATAGCGGTAGTCCCGCCTGAGCGGCGGAGAGCACGTAGATCATGGCGGCCATCACCATGAGCCAGAGCACGGGCTGCCATCCCTTCTCGCGAATGGCAAAGAGGCTCAGCGCGATCACTACCCAGCCATAGGTGAGGAGCATGACCACGGATCCGGGCTCGCTCGCGGTGACGAACGGCGCCAACATCGCGCCGGCGAAGCCGACCGCGAAGAGTGTTCGCTCTTCCGTGGTGAGCGCGAGCGCCGCAAGCGCGGCCGATGCGATCGCTGCAATCGCGAGCGCGCCGACGGTGCTGAGCACATGGAGGTGCGGCCCCGCCGCCCACGCATCGACGTGCACGATGGCGAGCGAAAGCGCAAGAAGCAGATTACCGAAGCGGACGTCGCGCTTCTCGCGCACCCAGAGCCCGACGGCGGCGACGATGCCCGCGCCGATGAAGCCGAGGATGACGCGGACTGTCGGACCGAGATACCCGTGCTCGATCGCCCAGGAGAGGAAGGTTCCGACACCCATGAGGATCGCGAGCGACGCGACGACGATTGTGCCGTAGCGGCCCAGGAATTTCTCGAAATCAATGTCGGGCGCCGGCTGCGGGCGCGGCAGTGGAGGTCGCCGTGGAGGCGGTGGTGCAACGCGAGGGGGAATCGGAGGCGGCCCGGGCGATGCCGGCGCCGCTTCAATGATCGGGACCGCTTGTACGATGGGCGCCGCGTCTGCAATCGGAGCCGACTCTGCAATCGGCGCCGCCTCCGCTTGCGACTTGCCTCCAGACCCTCCGAGCTGCGCGCGCAACGATCCAATCTGCTCGTACAGCGCGCGCACGTGTTGCTCCAACACCGCTATTCGCTGTTCGTCCGCCATCGCTCCCCCATTGGTGAAGCTGCTCGAACGACTGCGACGTCGCGCGTGTGCGCGCCGCGATTGCAGATCAGATCAGCGCGCGATGGTGACGGTCGAAGTCGCCGTCTGCGTCACCGGAATCACCGTGCCCGCCGCCTTCACCGTCTCCTTCATCGTCTGCGTGGACGTGGAGCCGAGGTAGACGCCGTTGGTGCCGATATAGTACATCGCCTCGCCGGTGCCTGTCCCGTCCATCGTGATCTTCTGATTCTCCTGCACCTGAGTGCCGGAGATCACGAGCGTCGACGTCCGGTGCACGCGCCACGCTGCCTGCCCGGCCACCGTCGTGTCGCCGATGACCTGCGACTGCGTGATCGTCTGGGTGTTGAGCGAGCTCCCATCCTTCGCGAAGCTCGTGGTGGCGGTGTCGGCCCACTTCGCGCCAGCGCCCGCCGTCGACGGCAGGGTGAGAAGGAAGTGCGCCATGCTCGCGACGATGGACTCGCGGTCCACACCGTCAGTCGCCTTTGTGTCGGAGCTGAAGCTCAACACCTTACCCGTCGGCAGCATGATTCCGCTCACCTTGGTTCCCTGCATCACCTGCACGTTCGGGAGCTGCACGGCGAGGTTGGAGCTCATGTTGACGGAGTCGAGCGTCACCGCGAACTGCAGCGTGTCCTTGTCGGAGACCGCGCCCTTCGACTTCGGAGCCTGGATGGTCACCGTCACTTGCTGCTCGTTGGTGATGAGCCCGTCGGTCTTCTGCCCGTTCATCTCCTGCGAGCGGGAGACCGTGGAATGAAGGCGGTAGTGCTGCACGGTAGGCGTATAATGGATCTGACCAAGCGCCGGCAGCGTGCTCGCAACCAGCAGGGTCGCGGAAAGACGAACGACATTCATACTCTGCTCCTCTAGTCGAACGGACGGCCCGCGGCGGTTTGCGGCGAGCTCAAAAGCTAACATCGGCCCCGGTTGCACGCCCCCGTTGCACGCCTTTAGACGGCTAGATAGCGTTCCACCGAGTGACTTACCAATCGATAACGCCAGAGCGACGCGCAGCCTTCGGCCGCAAGCTGCGCGCCTGGTACCGGCTGAATGCGCGCGATCTGCCGTGGCGCGGGACCCGCGATCCCTACCATATACTCGTCTCGGAGCTGATGCTCCAGCAGACACAGGTATCGCTCGTCATCCCCAAGTACGCCGAATTCCTGAGCCGGTTCCCGACACTCGAGGCCGTCGCGCAGTCGCGCCCTGCCCGCGTAAGGGAAGCCTGGAGCGGACTCGGATACTACGCCCGTGCGCGCAACCTTCAGCTGCTCGCCCGAACGATCGTGCGCGATCGCGCGCCTTCTGCGATCCCCGAGCACCCCGACGCGCTCCGCAAGCTTCCCGGCATCGGCGCCTACACCGCCGGCGCCGTCGCCTCCTTCGCCTACGAGCGGCGCGCACCACTCGTCGACACGAACGTCGCGCGCGTGCTCACGCGCGTGTTCGCCCCCACGGTGAATCCGCGCACACACTCCGGCCACAAGATCACGTGGGAGATAGCGCGCGCCGTGCTCCCGCGTACCGGGGCCACCACTTACGTGCACAACCAGGCACTGATGGAACTCGGCGCCCTCGTCTGTACTGCGCGTTCGCTCGGCTGTCCGACGTGTCCCGTGCGCTCCGTCTGCGACAGCTATCCACAGTAGTTCGCCGGTGGCGAGGAGGCGCGGTATGTTGAGGCGTCGATCTCACCCGTGGAATCCCTGACACGAATGCGCGTGCTCCTCGATCAACTTCCCGAGCAGACGATTAGGCGCGCCGTCGAAACGGTGTATGGGACGCCGAAGTACAATCGGACTTCGCTGCTGAGTCGTTTCTGGGGTTGGATATCCGAGATGCTCGGGCGCTTCGTCGCCTGGCTCGCGCCCGCCTTCGGTGTGCTGCACAAGTCGCCGCCGCTCTTCTGGGCGGTGGTCATCGGGCTCGCGCTCCTCACCGCCGCCGTAATCGCGCGCTGGCTCTACCTCTGGCGCTTGCGAACCGCGCAGCGCATCGGCGGCCAGTGGCAGACGCAGGCTGGCGCTTCGCGTGGCGACGCATGGAGCGCCGCGCAACAGCTCGCGGCGCGCGGTGATTTCACAGCCGCCGCGCACGCACTCTACGCCGCACTCCTCGACGCGAGCGCGAAGCAGAACCAGCTCCGCCTGCATCCATCCAAAACCGCCGGAGATTACGTGCGCGAAGTGCGCCGGCACTCCTCGCCGATCTTCCCGAACTTCCGCGATTTCGCGCATGCCTACGAGCTCGTGATCTACGGATTCGGCGAATGCAACCGCGACCGCTACGAGCGTCTGCTCTCGCTCGCGTTGCCGATAGTGCGCCCGCATGGCTGAGCGCTTCGCCGAGCGCTGGCTCAAGCCGCGCTTCATCCTCCCCGCGCTCCTGCTCGCGCTCGTATTTGCCGTGCTGCTCTCCCCGGCGGCCGACGTTGCACAGGGTGGTTACCTGAGCACGCGCTCGAACACCGTGCGTGGCTCTCGCGGACTGCGCGATGTGCTCGACAAGCTCGGCTACACCACGAGAGAGCGGATCATTCCGTACGCGAAGGAGCTCGACACCACATCGACGTACGTGATGCTGAACACGCCGCTCGATCCCAGCGCGGTCGAGATTCACCTGCTCCTCGAGGCCGTGCGTCGCGGCGCGAGGGCAGTCGTCGTTCCCGACGAAGGCAGCGTGATCGCAGACTCGATCGGAGTGCGCGCGACGGGCAAGTCGATCAACACGTATTATCCGGTGGAGGACAGCCTACTCGGGCGCTACGACCCCGTCGACACCGTTCGTGAAGCATTCGGGATCTTCGATGCGCGATCCTTTCATCGTTATCTCGAGGCCGTTCCCGCATCCGACTCCGACTCGGCTGGCGTATGGCCCGTGCAGGCGACCACGCTCATCTCCATCCGCACGCCGATTCGCAGGCGCGTTCACCCGGAGATAGCACTCATCCCCATTGGTCACGGTGCGGTCGTCGCAGTCGCCGATCCGACCTTCTTCCGCAATGATGTGCTGCGCAAGACGGCCGGTACGTTGCTGGCTGTGCGTATCCTCGAGAGCCTCGACTCCACTCGCAGGTCGCCGATCATATTCGACGAATATCATCAGGGCTTCGGCCGGTCGATCTCCTTCACCAATGTCCTGCAGAAGGCGCTACTTGGCACGCGATGGGGGCACGCCGCATTGCAGCTCGCCACGGCGGGACTTCTCTACCTGCTCGTGATCGGCGTGCGGCCTATCGCTCCGAGGTCGCGCGCGAAGCTGGAACGGCGATCGCCGCTCGAACATGTGGGCGCTCTCTCGCGGGCGTACGAGGGAATCGGCGCCACGTCGCTCGCGGTTCAGCGCCTCGTGCGCGGCGTGCGACGCCGCCATCCGCTCGGCACCGCAACGGCGCTGAGCGATGAGGGGTATCTCGCGCTCCTGAGCGTACGGCTCCCGAAGCTCGGCAACGACATCGACACACTCACGCGCGCGCTCGTGCAGACGCCAACCGCCGAGCAGCTCGTCTCCGCCGGCGCAGCAATCGACCACATCGAGAGGAACATCATCACGTGATCACACCAGAGCAAATCACCGAATCGCTCGCGCGCGTGCGCGCAGTGGTCTCGGAACGCGTCATTGGACAGGAAGGGGTGATCGACGAGGCGCTCGTCGCCTTCCTCGCCAGAGGGCACGCGCTGCTCGAGGGAGTGCCCGGCACGGCGAAGACGCTTCTGGTGCGAGTGCTTGCCGGTGCGCTCAACACGCGCTTCGGGCGCATCCAGTTCACGCCGGATCTCATGCCGTCGGACATCACCGGCATCAACGTGCTTCGCGATGGAGGTCGCACGTCGGAGTTTCGCGCCGGCCCGGTGTTCACCGACATGCTTCTCGCCGACGAGATCAACCGCGCGCCGGCGAAGACGCAGGCGGCGCTGCTCGAGGCCATGGGCGAGCGCCAGGTCACCATCGACGGCGAGGCGCGCACGCTCGGCGATCTATTCACCGTATTCGCGACACAAAATCCGGTGGAATACGAGGGCACCTATCCGCTGCCGGAGGCCCAGCTGGACCGCTTCCTGCTCAAGATCCGCGTGACGTATCCGTCGCGCGAGTCGGAGCTCGGGATGCTCGACAACTATTCGCGCGGCTTCGACGCCGAGCGCGCATCCGATGTGCGGCCGCCCGCGGTGCTCGACGAGGCGCAGTGCCGCGAGCTCCGTGGCGCGGTCGATGGCGTGAAGGTCGCGCCCGAGGTTCGCGAGTACATCGCCGACATCGTGCGCGCCACTCGCGACGACCCCTCACTCACCCTCGGTGGCTCTCCGCGCGCGAGCGTCGCGCTCTTCCGCACCGCGCGCGCCGCCGCGCTCCTCGGCGGCCGCGATTTCGCGACGCCCGATGATGTGAAGCAGTTCGCACTTCCAGTGCTCCGGCATCGGGTGATGGTTTCGCCGGAGGCCGAGGTCGAGGGACGCAGCAGCGACGACGTGCTCGACGCGCTCCTCACGCGCATCGTGGCGCCCAAGTGATGAGTGCGCGCGAGCTGCTCGCGAAGATCGGGCGCTCTGTGGTGAGCGTCATCCCGACGCGCCGGCTCGTGCTCATCGTCGCCGCCTCGGCGCCCGTCTGGCTCATCTCGGTGACGGCGGGCGTGGTCGTTACGGTGATGCTCGCAGTCGCCATCATCGTGGACATGCTGCTCCTTCCCGCGCGGTGGCAGGTCGTGACCGAGCGGATCGTGCGCTCCAACGTCGGACTCGGAGACGCCGAGCGGGGCGAATACCGCGTGCGCTCCACCGCTCGGCGCGCGCTGCGATTCACGTTGTTCGACGCCCTTCCGCACGTGCTCGAATCGCCCGAGACGCGCGGCGCGATACACGCAGTCGCCGCGAACGAAGAGACCGTGATCCCATTCACGTTCGTGGCACGCGAGAGAGGGTCATGGGCGCTCGGTCCCGTGGTGGTGCGCGTCCAGGGCGCGCTCGGGCTCGTGCAGCACAGCCTGCGCTACGAGCCCGGAGACATGATTGTCGTCACGCCATCGCTCGCCGGCGTTCGCAATCTCCGCCTGCTCGCGATCCAGCATCGGCTGCGGGACGCCGGGATTCGCTCGATCCGGAAGCGCGGCGAGGGGAGCAGCTTCGCATCACTGCGCGAGTACTCGGTAGGCGACGATCCGCGCCATGTGGACTGGAAGGCGACGGCGCGGCGCCAGAAGATCATGACGCGCGAGTATACCGTCGAGCAGGGACAGACGGTGATGATCGCGGTCGACGCGGGGCGCATGATGACGCAGCTCGCGTCGGGAGTGCCACGCTTCGAGTACGCACTGTCGGCCGCGACGCTGCTCGCATCCGTCGCGGTGCAGGCCGGCGATCAGGTCGGCCTTCTGCTCTTCGACAACGAGCTTCGCGCATTCGTTCCGCCCGCGCGCGGCGGCAAGGCGATGCGCGGAATTCGCCAGGCACTCATCCCCGCGCGCGCGACGATGACGGAGCCCGACTACGCGACCGCCTTCCGTACGCTCGCCACGAGGCACCGCAAGCGCTCGCTGATCGTGCTCTTCACGGATGTCATCGATCCGCGCTCGTCACAGGCAGTGATCGCGCACACGGTGCGAAGTGCGCTGCGCCATCTGCTCGTCGTCGTCGCGCTGCGCAACGACGAGCTCGTGAGCGCGGCGATTCCGACCAGCCACAGCACGTCGAGCGATCTCTACGGGAGCGCGGCGGCCGAGGAGCTGCTCGGCGCGCGCAACGAGGCGATAGTGCGTATGCGCCGGGCGGGTGTTTCGGTGCTCGACGTGTCGCCGAAGCAGTTGGCGAGCTCCGTCGTGAATCACTACCTCGAGCTCAAGGCACGCGGCTCGGTGTAGGCGAATTCCTCCTCCGGCGCACCGGTCTCATCCCCGCGCCCGCGCGAGAACCAGAAGGCAAGAAGGAGCGCGGTCGACGTCGCGACGGCGGCCTTCACCGGAAAAGAGATGTCGGTGCGAGGTGAGATGAGCCCTTCGATCGTTCCCGCGGCGAGCAGCATGAGCGTCGACGCCGAGATCAGTCGTATGGCGCGGCGGCCGTTGATGACGAAGGCCTCGCGGCGCGTTCGGTTGCCGGGGATCAGCAGCGCCCATCCGAGCAGAAACCCTCCTCCCGCTGCGATGCAGATGGCGCCCAGCTCGAGCACGCTGTGCGCCACCACGAAGTCTCGAATCTGATAGAAAACTCCGTGATTGGCGTAGAGTCCGAAGGCTGCGCCGATGCTCACGCCGTTGAATATGAGCATGATCACCGAGAGAATGCCCGCGGTGATCCCCGCGGCGAATACGCCGAAGGTGACCTGCACGTTGTTGCGTATGATCCTGCTCGCCATGGGCGGGCGCTCGAAATCGTTCGTCGTGATGTACTCGTGCTTCCCGGTGCTGTCTCGGTGCGCGCCCTCCACCACGCGATCGATCATTCCCGCGGGAAGCAGCTCCGATGCGAGTGCCGGATGGCTCACGAGCACTCCAAAGGTGATCGCCATGGGCACGAAGAGGAAAAATGCCGCAGCAAGGATGAATGACGCCGAGCGCCGCACCTCGCGCGGCACCGACACCGACACGTAGCGCCAGACATCGCGCATGGAGAGTGGACGCTGGCGATAGAGAAAGTTGTGGCCGGCACCGAGAAGGCGGCTCACGTAGAAGATTTCCTGCTGATCCTCGCTGTCCGACGCGGTGCGAAGCCGCGCGAGATCGGTGGAGACTTCTCGATAGAGCGAGACGAGGCGGCTCACCTCATCGGGGGTCATCGCGCGGAGCCCGCGGCTCTGCGCGGCTGCGAGCGCGTCCGAGAAATCGCGCCACCGTCCGGCGTTGAGCGCGACTATCGCGTGTCGCTCGCGCGCCGCGCCCTTCGCGCCGGGGGATGGCAGGCCACGCGCGCGCGAATCGGACTCCGTCTCGAACAGACGGAGGAGCCGCGCCATTGGAGCGCTGCCGTTGTCGACGAGGTGTGCGTCATACCGTTTCGCGATCTGTGCGGCGAACGTGTTCCGTAGCGCTGGGTCGAGCTCCGTGCGTCTCGCTACGAAGCGGCTCAGAAGCGCGAATTCTTCTTCGGTGAGCCGAGAGGTGATCGCGGCACGCGTGACGACTTCGCTGGCGCTTCGCGTGGCGGACTTGATGAGCGCACGCTGCTCGTGCACGACGATCGTTCCCGCTGCGATGTCGCCGAGTCGCTTGCCGGATTTCGAGATCATCATCGTCACGAGGCCGACGGCGTACGTGATCCCCGGCTGTGCATCGATCGCGCGGAGCAAGTTGCGCGCGGCCGATGCCCCGAACGAGACCGAGTAGCCTCCGTCCTGCACGACTCGGATTCCCAACATTCGCTTGCCGGGCGACTGGCCGTCCCAGATCGCCTCGAAGAAGACGTAATAGCCCCAGAGAATCAGGAACGAAACGAGGATGCCGACGGCCGTGACCCACGCGCCCGAAAATTTCTGCGCGGTAGATGTGTGATTGCCGAAGGCGCTGCTGATCTCGGCGATAACGAGAAAGACGGCGAGCTGGCCGATGACGATGATCACGAGATCGACCAGCGTGGCAGCCGCCCTCGAGCCAACACCCGCGATCGTGTACGACAGTATCGTCTGCTCCGGCGTCTCGATCTCGACGCGTCGCTCGAGCGATTCCGTCGTCACTGCGAGGAGAGATCGGAGATGAGGAGCGTCATGAATGCTACGCCGCGCGAGTAGTCGTGAATGCCGATCCTCTCGTTGGTACCGTGGATGCGCTCGAGATCCTTCCCGCCGATCTGCACGGGTAGAAAGCGGTAGACGTCGTGCGCATAGCCGCCGTACTGCCTGGAGTCCGTTGCGGCGACGACGAGCGACGGCGCCACGATCGCGTCGGGCTCGAGCACCGCGATGTCGCGGGCGAGAATACGATACGCCGCCGAGGTGGTGCTCGACACAGGCGACGGCGGCGTCGCGACACCGGCAATCGTGACCACGACACTGGTGTCATCGACGACCTTCTTCACGTGCGCGATGACGGCATCCGGAGTCTCGCCCGGAATGATGCGGAAGTTCACTATGGCCTGCGCGCGAATCGGAAGGACGTTCTCCTTCGGGCTCCCCTGAATCATCGTCGGCGCCGTCGTCGTGCGGAGCGAAGCGTTCGTCACCGGCGAACGTTCCATCGACCAGGTCACGAGTGGGCGCGTGAGCCAGAGATTCGCCATCATCAGGCGCGCGCCGAGCGGCATCTCGGGGCCGAGCTGCTGGAGCATCCCTTCGGCCGCGCCGCCAAGATGCGCGGGGAGCGGATGCTTCTCGAGCCGGTCGATCGCCTGCGCGAGGGTGCCGACCGCCGTCTGCGGCGGCGGCATCGAGGAGTGCCCGCCCGCCGCCATCACCGTCAGCGCCACGCTCATGTGCCCCTTCTCGGCGATGCCGATCAGCCCCGCAGGGCGTGCGACGCCGGGAATGATCCCGCGGATGATCGCACTACCTTCGTCGATCGCGACGAGCGGCTTCACACCTCGAGACTTGAGAAGCGAGACGATTGCGCCTGCACCGTGCCCATCGACCTCTTCGTCGTCGCCGAACGCGAGATAGATCGTGCGCCTCGGGACGTAGCCTTTCGCGACGAGCGCCTCGATCGCCTCGAGCGTCGACACTACGCCGACCTTGTCGTCGAGTGTGCCGCGCCCCCATACGAAGCCGTCGGCTACATCGCCGGAGAAGGGCGCGTGCGTCCACGCGCTCTGGGAGCCCTCCTCCACTGGCACGACGTCGAGGTGCGACATCATCACGATCGGCTCCAGCGAGGCGTTGCTTCCCTTCCACTCGAAGAGGAGGCTCGCCGGCGCAACGACCTCGTGCGCGAGTGTCGCATACGTGCGCGGGAATGTCTGCGCGAGATAGGCGTGCAGCGCGCGCATGGGAACGAGCTCCGGACCCGAGTCCTGCTTCGAGATCGTCGCGAATCTGATCGCGCCCGCGAGATGGGCAGCGAGCAGCGTGTCGTTCTGGGGCGCAAGCACCACGTCGGAACGTGTTGCGCCGTGAACCGGGTTGAAGCGCATCGTGCGCACGATCACGACGACCACGATCGCCGCCACGACGGCGGCGAAAAGCACAGCGAGCTTCTTCATGCCGCAATTTGGTGCCGGCGGCGTTGCTGTCCAGAGCGGTGAGAGGGGCCGGCCACTATCTTCAGGCATCCGTTCCCCCATGAATCGAATGCGATCCAACACCATGAATTCATACGCATCCGTGCGCCTTTGCGCGCTGGCGCTGCTGGCGCTCCCGGCCTTCTCGACTGCTCCTCTCGCTGCGCAGGACAGCGCGCACGTGGGGCCGCCACCGAAGCTCGCCACACCGCTTCCGGTCGATCCGGCCGTCACCACCGGCGTGCTGCCAAACGGGCTCCATTACTACATCCGTGTGAATCACAAGCCGGAGAAGCGAGCCGAGCTTCGCCTGGTCGTCAACGCGGGCTCCGTGCTCGAGGACAGCACGCAGCGCGGCTTGGCGCACATGGTTGAGCACATGGCCTTCAGCGGCACCACGCACTTCAAGAAGCAGGAGCTCGTCGACTACCTCGAGTCCACCGGCGTGCGCTTCGGCGCCGATCTCAACGCGTCGACGAGCTTCGACGAGACGGTGTACGAGCTCACGGTGCCGACCGACAGCACGAAGCTGTTCGACAAGGGATTCCAGATCCTGGCGGACTGGTCGCGCGGCCTCACCTTCGACTCCACCGAGCTCGCACGCGAGCGCAACGTCGTGATCGAGGAGTGGCGGCTCGGGCGCGGCGCATCGGCCCGCATGCGCGACAAGCAGTTTCCCGTGATCTTCAGCGGCTCGCGATACGCACAGCGACTGCCGATCGGAGACAAGCACATCCTCGAGACCGCGCCGCGCTCGACGGTGAAGCGCTTCTACGACGACTGGTATCGCCCGGACCTGATGGCGATCGTCGCCGTCGGCGATTTCGACAAGGTCAAGGTCGAGCGCATGATCAAGGCACAGTTCGCGAGCTGGCCTGCGAAGAAGGGCGCGAAGCCGCGCGCGACCTTTCCCGTTCCCGATCACGACTCCACGCTCGTCACGATCGCGACGGACAGCGAGGCGACACGCTCGACCGTCGCTGTCTATTACCTCCAGCCGCTATCGCCGCAGAAGAGCGTCGGCGACTTCCGCACGGAGATGCTCGGCTCGCTCTACAACGACATGCTGAATGCGCGGCTGCAGGAGATCGCACAGCGACCTGGAGCGCCGTTCATCGGCGCCTTCTCGAATCAGGGACGGCTGATCCGCTCGAAAGAAGTGTACGTGCTCACGGCGCTCGTTCCCGACAGCGGTGTCGAGATCGGGTTGCGCGCGGCCGTCACCGAGGGAGAGCGCGTGGCGCAGCACGGCTTCACCGCGACCGAGCTCGAGCGCGCGAAGAAGGAGATGCTGCGCGGAATGGAGAGCGCGTACGCCGAGCGTGACAAGACGCCGTCGGCGTCATTCGTGGCGGAGTATGAGAGCGCATTTCTGGAGAAGACCGCGACGCCGAGCATCGCGCAGCAATACAAGCTCTATCAGCAGCTTCTCCCCGGCATCGGACTCGCCGAGGTAAATGCCCTCGCTCACAAGTGGCTGAGCAATCGCAGCCGCGTGATCGTCGTCAACGCGCCGCAGAAAGCCGCAGCGGGATTGCCGAGCGAGCAGGCGCTGCGCGCGGTGCTCGACAGCGTTGCGAAGGTGAATGTCGCGGCGTATACGGACTCGGTCTCCTCGGCTCCGCTGATTCCAACAGCTCCCACACCGGGAAAGGTCGTGTCGTCGAGTCAGATCGCGTCCGTGGGCGTCACCGAGTGGAAGCTGTCGAACGGCGCACGCGTGCTCGTCAAGCCAACCGACTTCAAGGACGACGAGCTTCTCTTTCGCGCGTATGCCCCCGGAGGCACGTCGGTGGTGAGCGACTCCAACTATCTCGACGCGACCATCGCGACCGGAGCCGTGGACGCCGGCGGTATCGGCACCTTCAACGCGACTTCGCTTCAGAAGGTGCTCGCGGGGAAGTCGGTACAGGTAGGCGAGTACATCGGGGCGATTCAGCAGGGAGTCTCCGGCGGAGGCTCGCCAAAGGATCTCGAGACGCTCATGCAGCTCATCTATCTCACCTTCACCGCTCCGCGCGCTGACAGCGCCGCCTTCGAGGCATATCGAAACAAGATCGAGGTGCTGCTCGCGAATCGGGCGGCGAGTCCATCGGCGGCATTCTCGGACACTCTCGACCTGACGCTCGCGCAGCATCATCCGCGAGCGAAGGCACCGACCGCGCAGGACATGGAGTACGTGCGCCTGCATCGCGCGATCGCGATCTACAAACAGCGCTTCTCCGATGCGAGCAACTTCACCTTCGTCTTCGTCGGCACGATCGACACCACCAAGCTGAAGCCGCTCGTCGAGCAATACATAGCGAGCCTGCCGTCCACGCACGCCGGCGAGAAGTGGAAGGACATCGGCATGTCGTATCCCACGGGCGTGATCACGCGCGAGGTGAAGCGCGGCATCGAGCCGAAGGCGCAAACGGCGATCGTTTTCACGGGCCCCTTCGAGTTCACCTGGGAGAACGTGCAGCAGATAAGCGCGCTCGCGGATCTGCTCGAGATCAAGCTGCGCGAGCGGCTGCGCCAGGATCTGGGCGGGACGTACGGCGTGGGTGTGAGCGCGAGTCCATCGCACTTTCCGAAGGAGAGCTACTCGCTGCGCATCGATTTCGGCTCGGCGCCCGAGCGCGCGGCGGAACTGCAGAAGGCGGTGTTCGCGGAGATCGACAGTGTGAAGGCGAACGGCGTGTCCGAGAAGGATCTGCAGAAGATCCGGGAGGCCGATCTGCGTTCGCGCGAGACGAGCCTTCGTCAAAACCGCACCTGGCTGAGCCTCCTCGCGAGCTATGACGTCAACTCGTGGGATCCGGCACTCATCCTCAAGTACGACGCCGAGGTACGCGCCCTCAGCTCGGCCGGTCTCCAGTCGGCTGCGAAAAAATACTTCGACACATCGCGCTATGTCGTCGTACAGTTGCTACCGGCGCACTGAGCATTCGTTAGCGAGCGCGCTCACGTTCATGCGCGCGCGGGCGGCCGCGAGCTCCGCCGCCGTCACGAGCCCGGCTCGCTCGCGAGTCGGGCGAGCACCTGGCGATCGATGCGGTGGCTTCCGTCGAAGCTCACATGCTCGCTCGCGATCCCACTCGCGGTAAGGCGCGCGCTCTGCTCGGTGAGCAGATCGGCGGTCGCGTGCTCATCCGCGGTGCCGGCGATCGAGGTGATGCGCGCGCCGCGGAGCGCCGTTGCTGCGGCGAGATCGATGTCCGTGGGCATGAGTCCGCCCCAAAGCAGCGCGCGATCGACGTGCACCTTCGTGCGTTCGAGCCAGCGCGCGACCGTGGCCACCCCCTGCGAGAAGCCGAGAACGGTGAAGCGCACCCTCGCGCCATTCAGCTGCGCAGTCACGTGCGCGTGGAGCGCGTCGAGATACTCGACGTAATCCTCGATGTCGCTGAGCCGATCCTCGCGCGTCATCCAGCTCGCGCCGACGTGCGTGTCCGCGTGCGTCTTCCCGGGCACCTCGACGTAGAAACGGGAGAGCGCCTCGGGCGCGACGATCAGGCGGCTCGGCGCCTCGATGGATTCGAAGTGGCGCACGAAGCGACCCGCGAGCTGACCGTACCCGTGGCAGACGAACCAAAGCTCGGTCAGCGATGCGTGCGGCTCCCCGACCGTGAAGTAGCGGGCGGTTCTCGATACGGGGAGGTGATGTTCTCGGCGCATGGCGAAGAGTGGGCGCTAGCTGTAGGTGAGTCAACTGGCGGACTTCCGGTGAGAAGCCGCGATAGCGAGACTTCCGCATGCGATCGTACCGCATTTCGGCGCGCAGCTGGCTGCTCGCACTCTACGTCGTGACGATCATCGTAGTCGCGGCCGGGAAGGCATACGGACATCGCGGACCGGACAACAATTTCCTGATCTTTCGCTGGTCGTTTCTGAATCTTTCTTCAGGCGCGGACATGTACGCCGCCCAGCTGCAGCATCACGCGGACCTCTACAAATACAGCCCGAGCTTCGCGGTGCTGTTCGCTCCGTTCGCCCTGCTCCCGTTCGCACTGTCGCTCGCGCTCTGGGATGCGCTCAACACGCTCCTGCTGTTCTTCGCCGTCGAGAAGCTCCTCCCGACGCGCCAGGCAACCATCGCTCTCGCGCTCATCTACCTCGAAGCGCTTAGATCGATGCAGCGCTCGCAGAGCAACTCGCTCGTCACTGCACTCGTGATCCTCGCCTTTCTCTGCTTCGAGAAGCGACAGGAGCTCGGCGCGGCGTTCGCGATCGCGGTCGGTGCAGCGGTGAAGATATTTCCGCTCGCGGCACTGGCGCTCGCGGTCATCTATCCGAGGCGGTTCCGCTTCGCGCTCATGATGGCGCTCGCCACTTCCGTCGTGCTCGCCCTCCCGCTACTCGTGGTGTCCGCGAGCGAGCTCGCGGCGCAGTACCAGTCGTGGCGCGCGGTCGAGGCGGTCGACGCGCTGTCGGTTGGCGGAGGCGGTGGCGGCGGGCTCTATGGCGGTGTGATGCAGCAGCTGCGCCTCATCTTCGGAGTGAGCTGGCCGAACTGGCCCGTGCAGCTCGCGGGCACGGTGCTGCTCATGTCCCCGCTCGCGCGCTGGAGAAATTGGGCATTCGCGACCTTCCGCGTACGCTTCCTGTGCGCGCTGCTCGTATACATGGTGATCTTCAACCACCAGTCCGAATCCCCGTCGTTCGTCATCGCGGTGACGGGAATCGCGATCTGGTTCGTCGCCACGCCGCGGAGCTGGTGGCACACCACGATCATGGTGCTGACGATCCTAATCGTCTCGATCTCATCAACGGATATCACGCCGAAGAGCTGGCAGCAGAACTTCTTCGTGCACTACCGGCTCAAGACGCTCCCCTGCACGCTCGCGTGGCTCACCATGATGTGTGAGCTGATCGCCTATCGGCCCTCAGAGATCGGCGAAGCTCACGAGCTCGATGTCCCCGCGCGCGAGGCGCTCGCGCACGCCAGCTGAGAGGAGCTCCGCGAGCTCGATCTCGCGGGGTGCAGTGTACGGATCCTGGGCAGCCAGCGATGAGTCGACGTGTCCCGGATGCACCATGAGCTCCGTGCTCCCGGGCTCGAGTGTGTCGAGCGCGCGTCGGAGCCGGCTCGCGAAGTGCGTCCCGCCCTGGAGCGAGATCCCGCGAAAGTGGTCCGTCGTCACGAGCGGAGAGGGAAGCGGCAGCGCGCGTGCCGCGCCGACCGCCCACTCGAGCACGACCTTACGCGACGTCGCGCCCGCGTCGAGCGTGTTGATGCCAAGCGGCTCGCGCGGAATACGAATCACTCTCACCCCCGACTCGGCCGCCACGCGCGCGACCACAGGGAAAATCCCCGGCATCGCGTGCGCGTGCCGGTGGCTGTCGAGATGCGTCACACCGATTCCTGCGCCGCGTACGCGCTCGATCTGCGCGCGCGTCTCCGCCTCGAGCTCTCCGGCATCGATGCGGCCGAGTATCGCGCGGCGCGCGAGGGCGCCGAGAGGGTAGAGCTCCGACGTCGCGGGATCGGTGAGCGTCGGCACGCGGAGCAGCGGCCTTCCCTGCACCAGGTTGAGATGGATCCCCACGCCGAGCTTCCGGTTCGCCCGCGCGAGGCGCACCGCGTTCTCCCAATCGAGACCGTTCGCCATGATCGACGTCGACGTTACGCTACCGGCCGAAAACGCCTCGACGATCCCGCGCGTCACGCCGCTGGAGAATCCGAAATCGTCGGCGTTGATGATGAGTCGCTTGCGATCAGGCGTATCGCCCTCGCCAGTCGTTGCGCCGAATGTGCACGAGGTCGCGCATCATCCGCAGCGCGTCCTCGGCGAAGCGCACCGTCGTCGGCTCCTCGTCGTAGCGGAAGAAAACCGCCGTCTGCATGAGCGACAGCTTGTGCTTCTTCGCGATGAACAACGCCTCGACGTCGAATCCGAAGCGAGGAATCGTGATCCGCGGAAAGACGATCTCCGCCGCGTGCGCCGTGAAGCCCTTGAGCCCCGCCTGCGTATCGAGCACGTGCGGAATGAGCGTCCAACGCACCATAGCGTTGAACACCCGGCTCATCACATGTCGCGTGTAGAGGTACGAGAAGAATGTCGGGCTCATGAGATAGCGCGACTCCGCGAGCACCCGGCATGCGATCGCGACCTCCGCTCCGCCTTCGAGATCCGCGAGAATCTTTCCGACCTCGCTCGCGGGGTACGCGAGATCGGCGTCGGTGAAAACGCGATAGCTCCCCACGGCGGCGCGCATCCCCCGCGTCACCGCGCTCCCCTTGCCGCGATTCTCATCGTTGCGAATGAGCCGCACCTCGTCCATCGAGCTCGCGAACTCCTCGAGAACCGTTCGGGTCTCGGCGTTCGAGCAGTCGTCGACAAGAATGAGCTCCGACGTGTACGGCTGCGCGCGCAGAAAGGTGCGCAGCTGCTCGAGACTCGACGGAAGACGGTCCGCGCCGTTGTAGACGGGGACGACGAGCGAGAGGTGTGGAGGCGCGCCCACGGCGACGCTCGGGCTCATGCTGCCCGCGCGCTGCCGCGAAGTCGCGCCATCAGCTTCTGGGGCCAGTCGCGCTCCATGCACGGCCGCTCGATCAGCGCGAAGTAAACTCCGCAGACGAGCAGCACCGGCGGCACGATGATCGCCGTCTGCACGAGCAGATGGATCCACTGCGCGGAGCTGGAGCCGACCGATAACGTGTGCCGGCCGATGATCGAGATCAGCGCGAAGTGCAGTAGATAGATCGAGTAGCACATACCGCCGATCGTCGCGACGATCGGAGTGCCGAGCGCGCGAGAGGTGATCGTGCCGCGAAAGGCGGCGCAGAAGAGCACGAATGCGAGTGCGATGAAGATCGCCGGATACTGGGCGTCCTGCATCCAGAGCCACGCGAGCGCGGGCCATCCGATGAGAGAGATGGCGTCCCAGCCGAGCGAGTGCGACGGCTTTCCCTTCCAGTCGGTGACGTACAGGTCGGCGATGAGAAAGCCGCAGAGGAAGAACTGCAGAAAGCCGACCACGGAGAGCGGCACCCACGGGGCGGGCGCGAGCCAGCTCTGCGCCGCGAGTACGGCCGCGGCCGCGGCGATGATGACGCCGCGCCGCACCCAGCGATCGCGTATGGTGAATACGATCGCGAGCGCCGGCGCGAGGATGTAGAACTGCACCTCGATCTCGAGCGACCACGCGACGACGTTGATCGTGCTCGGCGCGCCGTACACGATGTTGTGCACGTAGCCGAGGCTTGCCAGCAGGTGCGGGAGGAGCGGACCGTGCGCGGCGCCGGTGAGCACGAGCGCTGCCGTGAGTCCGAGCATCGCGATGATGTACGGAGGCTCGAGGCGCGTCAGGCGGCGTATGAAGTAGGCGCGAAGCGTCACCGGCGGCCGGGCACCCAGGCGGTGAGCCGCGAACGGCAGCGCGAGAACGAAGCCGCTGATGATGAAGAAGAGATGAACGCCGTAGTGGCCGGTCGCGGCGAAGCGATCGAGCCAGTCTTCGTTGGCGGCGGTCCCCGCCGGAATGCGAAACTTCGTCGTGAGGTAATCGTGCACGTGAAAGAGCACGACCAGTGCGATGGCGACGAAGCGCAGTCCATCTACCTCCGCGATGAAGCGCCCCGTCGTGGTGCGACGGCGAAGGTGCTTCAGCCAATCCGGCCAGCGACGCTCCTGGTCGCGCGGGGCGTGGGTCGCGTCGGTCAACGCGAGCGGAGACAAATAGTTGACAAAGTCAACGAATCGCTGTCGTCGAGAGGTTTGAGGGTAGCCGACTCGCCATTCCGTAAGATGGCGAGGTGAGGACGGCAGCGCGCGGGGAGCGTTGCGACCGCGGCGCGCAGCGTGTCCACCGCTTCGCTCTCGCCGTCGTCGCCTAATTCGAATGTTCCCCAGTGGATCGGGACGACCGTCGCGCTTCTCGTCCCGATCGCCGCGCGAACCGCGTCGTCCGGACTCAGATGCTTGCGCGCCATGTACCACCGCGGCCGGAACGGCGCGATCGGAAGCAGCGCGAGCGTGAAGCGGCTCCAGCGCGCGTGCAACTCCTCGTACATCCTCCCCCATCCCGTGTCGCCGGCGAAGTAGATCGTGTCGCGCGCGCCCTCGATGACGAAGCCCTCCCATAGCCGCTCGTATCTATCGGAGAGCGAACGTCCGGACCAGTGTCTCGCCGGAACCGCCGTCACGCGCACGCCCGGCGCGAGCGGTGCGGACTGCCACCAGTCGAGCTGCTCCGCCCCCTGCACTCCCTGCGACGCGAGATAGCCCGGATTGCCGAGCCCCGTGACGATGCGGGGATGAAATCGGCGTTGCAGCCGGAGCAGCGTCGGCATGTCCATGTGATCGTAGTGATCGTGGCTGATCAGGATCACGTCGATCTTTGGAAGCGAGTCGAACGGAATTCCCGGAGGCCGGTGTCGGCGCACGCCGATCCGCCCCTCGAAGCCGACGTGCCTGGACCACACTGGATCGGTGAGGATGTTGAGCGAGTCGAGCTGTATCAGCACCGTCGCGTGATTGACCATCGTCACGCGCACCTCGCCGCCGCTCACACGCCGAGGCGGCGCTGGTGCGGCGATCGCGGCGCTGTCTGGCCACGCGCCGCGATGCCGACCGAGCTGCCAGCGCGTGAGCTCCGTGGGCTGCTGCTCCGCGAATGGCTCCTCATTGTAGAAGTGCCGGCCGTCGAAGTGGTCGCTGCGCGGCCCGCGATACTCCGGAAGGATCGCCGCGCTGCATGCCACGATCATGGCCGCGACGATCGTCGCGGCAACCACCAGCGTGGCGCGACCGATCCTCATGCGACGCGCAGGACGATCTTGCCGACGGTCTCGTTCGACTCGAGAAGCACGTGCGCCGCACGGACTTCGGCGAGGGGATACTCGCGATCGACCACCGCTCGCACGATCCCGCGCGCGAGCATCGGCACGACCTGCTCCTCGAAAGCCCGTGTGGCCGCGATCTTCTCCTCGAGCGCGCGCCCGCGGAGCATCGTTCCCCGAATCGTGATGCGCGAGGCGATCACGCGGCCAAGCGGGATCTGCGCGTCGCGCCCCGCGAGCGTGCCGATCTCCATCAAGCGCCCGAGCGGCGCCATCAGCTCGATGCTCGCGGGAAAGTACGCGCCGCCGACGAGGTCGAGCACGACGTTGATCCCGCGCCCGCCGGTCCACCCTTTCGCGAGCGACACCATCTCGCTCATGTCGGCCGTCGCCGCCCATCCATCCTCCAGGCCGAGCTCCTTCGCGCGCACGACCTTTCCCTTCTCGCGCGCGGTACCGAAGGGAATGGCGCCGAGCGCGCGTACGAGCTGCACCGCCGCGAGGCCGACGCCGCTCGCCACTGCGTGGATCAGCACCGTCTCCGATGCGCGGAGCGATGCCTGCGTCACGAGCGAGTCGTGGGCCGTGATGAAAGCCTCGGGCACCGCCGCTGCCTCGGTGTAGCTCAGCGAATCGGGGATCGCCGCGAGCAGTCGCTCGTGCGACACCAGATACTCGGCGTACGAGCCGCCGCCCACTATGCCGAACACGCGCTGCCCCACCTTCCAGCGCTGCACTCCCGGGCCGAGCTCCGCGACCTCGCCCGCGAACTCCATTCCGGGGATGTCCTTCGGCGCATCCGGCGGCGGCGGATACTTTCCCTCGCGCTGCATGAGGTCCGCGCGATTGAGCGCCGTCGCGTGCACGCGCACGAGCACCTGCCCATACGATGGCGACGGCCGCGCGACCTCGCGAAGCTCGAGCACATCGGCACCGCCCGGCGCGGTGATCACGACCGCCTTCATGGACTAGTTGCGGCGGAGAAGCACGAGCGTGAACACCGCGCCATCCCCTTCGACGCTCTCGGCTATGATGTCGCCCGACATTCCGCGCGCGAGCTCCCTGCTGATCGCGAGACCGAGTCCGGTCCCTCCGGCGCCGCGCTTGAGCCCGGACTCCACCTGCACGAACGGCTCGAAGATCGACTGAAGCTTGTTCGCGGGAATCCCGCGCCCGGTGTCGCGCACGCGCACCTTTATCTCGCTCGCCGTCATGTCGCATTCGACGACGACACTCCCCGCATCGGTGAACTTGATCGCGTTCGAGAGAAGGTTGAGCATGATCTGCTCGACCTTGTCGCGATCCGCGCGCACGGTCACGTGCGAGTCGATGTGGCAGTAGGAGTAGCCGAGCCTCTTGAGTTCGAGCTGCGGCGAGACGAGCGCCTCGACGCCGTCGAGCAGCGCATCGAGTGGAACGTCCGTGAGATTGTATTCGACGTGCCCCGAATCGATGCGCGCGAAGCTGAGCACATCCTCCACGAGGCGCGCAAGCACCATGTGGCTCCTCCTGATGCGCTCGAGCGAGGTGCGCTGCTGGTCCGTGATCGGTCCGTGCAGCCCCATCTCCATGAGCTGCGCGTAGCCGCTGATGGCATTGAGCGGCGTGCGCAGCTCGTGGCTCATGGCCGCGAGGAAGTCCGCCTTCGTCTTGTTCGCGCTCTCCGCCGCCTCGCGAGCGACGTTCGCGCTCTCGGCGCTCGTTCGGAGCGCCTGGTTCGCGGCGTCGAGCTCCTCGCTGAGTGTCTGCGCCTCCTCCGTCCGCTGCTCCATCTCCATGGCCTGCTCCTGGAGATGCGCGTTGAGCGTCTCGAGCTCTGTCTGCTGCGAGACGAGCGCTTCGTTGAGCTCCGACGTCGAACGCTCACGCTGCTCGGCGCTTCTTCGCGCCAGCGCGATCGTCGTCACGTCGGTGATGATGACGGCGATTCCCTCGACGCTGCCGGATGGGTCGCGCAGCGGCTGGTACACGAAGTCGAAATAGCTGTCGAGCAACACGCCATCGTCGTTTCGATCGAGCTTGATGAGCATCTCCTCGGCGACGAACGGCGTCCCCGTCGCGTAGGCCTTGTCGAGCGCGGGGTAGATCCCCTGCCCCTCCAGATCGGGGAACGCCTCGCGCACTGTCTTCCCGATGAGTGACCCTCGGCCTACCACGTCGATGTAGCTCTTGTTCGCGGACTCGAAGCGGTGCTCGGGCCCGCGCAGCACCGCTATCCCCACAGGCGCATCGCTGAACACTGTCCGCAGCCGATCTTCGGCCGTGCGCGCCGCGGCGATCGCTTCATCCTGCGCGCGCGACGCGAGAATCTGTTCGGTGACGTTCTCGACGGCGTGGAGCACGGCGACGGCGCCTTCGTGCGCGCCCTGCACCGGCGCAGACGACATGCGCCAGTAGTGCTCAGCATAGCCGTCGCCATCGGCGGCCGGGGGGAGATCGTAGCGCTGAATCGGTAGAACGATGCGGCCGCTCATCGAGAGCGCAACCTCGAATGACGATCGCACATTGTGCTTGCCGTGACTGCTCTCGGTGCCGTGGCTCTCGGGAAATACCTCGAACGTCCCGCGGCCGACCAGATTCTCGCGCTTCTGGCGAGTGATGCGGCAGTACTCGTCGCTCGCAGCGAGAATCGTCCAGCGGGGAGCGTCGGCGCGAACGAGGAGGTACGCAGTGGGTGAAGCGGCAAAGATCGCTCGATAATCGAGCTCGGGCGTGTTCGTAGCGGAGCTGCCAGGGGTGCGGTCGCTACTCGACATGCGGCGGACATTCCGGGGTGCGTGACGTGATTTCGTAACTGAGTGTTAGGCCAACGTTAGCGCACGCGTTGTGCCGTTGGGAGGACTCCCGCTCGCGACGAGCTCATCCCCGCGGTGGATCCGTCAGGCGCGCATTAGAATCTCGCCGAAGTGTAGAGATCCGCTCGCAGCGCGTGGTTGGGATTGATCCCGTGCGCGATGTCGAATCTGAACAGCCCATCGAGGATCGACGCGCCGATTCCCGCGCCGGAGATGGGGCGAAGCGACCTCGCGAAATTCTCGCGATCGCCCGCCCAGCCGATGTCGTAGAAGATCGTCGGGCGCACTCCCGAGAAGCTGCGACCGAGCTCCACGCGACCTAGCCAGTACGCGTCCCCCGCCTGCGATCCGGGCTCCTGCCCTCGCACCGTCGCGACGCCGCCGAGAAACCACGCGCGCTGTACGGGCACGTCGCCAGCCGAGCTTCCAGCGCTCACGGTGAGCGCGCCATCGAGCTTCGAGCCCAGGCCATGGGTGGCCGTTGCCTCGGCGGAGGCGCGCGCGTAGTCGAAGGTTCCCGTCGCGCCTTCGCCGCGCACATCGATCGCTCCA
This sequence comes from Gemmatimonadaceae bacterium, assembly GCA_013697785.1. Lineage (GTDB taxonomy): Bacteria > Gemmatimonadota > Gemmatimonadetes > Gemmatimonadales > Gemmatimonadaceae > FEN-1250. The sequence goes on along the minus strand of JACCWE010000101.1, from coordinate 98,406 downwards.
CGCAGCTTCTCGGGATCGAGGCCGAACGACCGGTGATACTGCGCGCCTATCCCGAACGCCGTCGCATCCTCGGCGCCGATGTTCGGGATGAAGCCGGCGCCGCCCAACGTGTGCCACAGGGAGAGATTGGTGTGCTTCTCCGCGTCGTCCTGTCGCTCAGCGAAGATTCGCCATGTAAACGCGCCATTGCGCGGTGTCGTCGACGACAGCTCGGCGCCAGCGCTTCGAAAATAAAATCCCTCGTCGTGCGCCCAGAGCAACGCGGAGATCGAGCTGCCGACGCTGAGCGGGTCGCCCCAGTCGTTCGCCGAGTTGAGACGGTGGTAGGCGCCGAGCGAGTAGATCCGATCGCCGTTGCCGCGAATTAGATGCGCCTCGACATTCGGAATCCAGTCGGCGAGACCGATGCGCGCCGACGCACTCGCGGTGTTCCCGCTGCCGAGCGTGCTCTCGACGAACACTCCAGCCGACAGCGCCTCGACGCGATTGTAGCGCAGCATCGAATGATCGACTCCATAGTGAATCGTCGGACGCTGTGGATTCCATCCCGGCTGAAGGCCGAAGTCGAGCGATTTCTGAAGCGCCTCGCGATCCTTCGTGCCGAAGAGCTCATCTCCGGGATCGTAGATCGACGGCGAGAATTCCTTCGAGTGCGTGAGGCTCGCGGTGTCGCAGGGAATGCGCACCGCGATCGGAAGTGCGCCGCCGTAGCGTACGGAGCGATGCGTGATCGTGTCGCCCGGAGCACAGTCCTGCAGTTCGCGGTCGCCTCCCTCCTCGCGCCTCTTCGCGCGCGCGGCCCTTCGCTCCGCGCGCGTCATCGTGATGGTGTCTCCCATTGCCTCGCGGCGCGCGTCCTGGCGCATGCGATGCGTGGAGTCGCGCTCCGTCGATGCGAGCGAGTCGGTTGCCGAGCCGAAGATCGGCGGAAGCGCGTCGGTACCGTTGACGCTCGCGTACCGGTAGCTCTGCTCCACGGAGAATGGCGCGCGCATGAAGCCGACGCGCATCCGTCCCTCGACGGTCTCGAGTCGCGGAAGCCACCAGCGCTGCTCGTGGAGATCGTATTCCACGGTGAGCGATGTGATGTCGAGCGACATGGGGAAGATGAGCGGCTTGACCGCTCTCGGCACATCGTCGAAGGGATCCTCTTCCACGGATTCGACGAACTTCACGATGTCCATCGGGAGCGACGGCCGATACACCGCGCGAACGAGCTGCGCGGTCTTCACATCGAACCAGAGGGAGCCGACGATGAGATCGAAGCGCGGCTGGCGCGCCTCGACCTTCACCTCGCGCAGCCGTCCTTTGGTGCCATCGGGGAGCAGGAAGGACACGGAGTCGCCGCTCTGATACCGGTAGTACGCCTCGCCTCCGGAGGCGAGAGGGTTGATCAGAATCTGCTCGTTGTTCTCCGTATCGCTCGAGCGATTGACGCCCGCAATGCGAAGCAGACTCTCGCGCCCCGGGTAGTACGGGATCGCATCGATATGCAGCATGTCGGTCATGACATGCACGCCAGGGGTGACCATCGGAAACGCCGATCGTGCGCCCACGACATCTACGACAGCGCCACGCCCGCGCTGCCACCGAACGTGCGACGCAGTTTCGTTACGAAGAAAGAGCTTCTCGCGACCGACGCTTCCGACGCCGAGCCCGACAGTGAGGCGCTCGTGCGCCATCGCATCGTACGCCGTCAGCGAAGAATCCTGCGACAGCCGCGCGCTTCTCGCATGGAGAACTATCTCGCGAGCGACCGGGTCGCGAAATGCGCTCGCCTCGAGATCCGGCGTGAGCGGGATCTTGCGCCGCTCACGCCACTGCGCAAGGCGAACCGAATCCTGGGCATCGCGCGCCTTGACCCTATCGCGATGGCTGCGCGCGGTGATGCCGGTGTCGGCGCGCGCAGGAGTCGCGACTGCGCCCTGGAGCGCGACGAGGAGCGGTAGCAGAGAAAGAATATTCGATTTCCGGAAAGAGGCGGTGCCAACCCCTACGGCGGCCGCGACTCCGGTGTTTCTCCCACAACCGTGATTCGACGAGTCGCACTTACATCCCTTTCATCCCTTCCGCTGTATGCATTCGATCCGAGCGCAGCCGCAGGAAAACCGCGTACCCCTTCGGATGGCGCGTGCCGTACGCGCCTACGCCTTCTCGACCTCGGCGCGCGTGCCCGTGAGGATGACCATGAGTGCGTCGCGCAGCTTCTTCACTGCCTTACCGCGAATATTGGAAAGTCCGCCGCTGGGCAGATCGTCGAACTTCGACCGACGCAGGATCACGAAGTACATCCCGCTCCTGCCGGTTTCCGCTGGGGCGTCGGCGATCGTGATGAAGTCGATCTGTGACTCGAAGTAGTGTGACGCGTAAAGGAGCTTGCTCGCGAGCCAGCTTTCCTCGGGATGGGATGGAGACGAGTAAATTGAGCGCTCGACCACCTCGAGGCCGATGAGCGAGTCAGCACGCGCGGCGGCGTTCGGCGATTTCGCGAGCGCTGTGCGAAAATTCTCCAACTCGTTCGCCGCGGCTTCACGTCACACGAAAAGGCTTGCACTTCGCGAGCATCCTGGAGTCTGCGGCGTCGAGCACGAGCGCAGCGCCAAGCATCCTCGAGCCTCGCAGGCTCGCTGAAGGTTCCCGACAGCGGCGTGGAGCCGTTGGAGAGAAAGCCGGTAAGCGGGCGCACGCGCTCGAGGTAGAATGCGCGAGGCACCGCGAGGCGCACGATGCCCAGCGTGACGATCTCGGTCTTCTCCGGCGCGTCGATCGTGACCGCCACGGCCTCACCGCGCTCCACGGCTTCGATCTTCTTCGCATCGAGAATCGTGAGCCGGTGAGGGAGCGATGACGCCTGGGCTACGAGCGCGGGCGCCGCTGCCGCCGCCGCGATGAACACCGCTATCCACGAGCTGCGAAGTGGGGCTCTCATCCTCGAGAAACTCCACCCCTTCGGACGACCCTCGAAGCGAGCGGCGCGACCGCGTCGTCGGTCCCGTGAGCACACCCTGTACGTACTCCCTTTACGTACCCCATAGCACTAATCCCGCTTACCGAAGGCATGTCGAAGGTGCCCGGGCGTACGGATTGAGCCGCCTTCCGTAAAGATGTGTTCCAGTTCGAGTCATCGTTACCGCCCGGATGCAAAATCCTCTTGCTATAGTTGCAGCGGACATCGACATTCTGGGCAAATTCTAATTGTGGAAGATCATCGCGAGGTGCCGGCGGTGGGCCCGTTTCGCGACGAGCAGCCGTCCGAACATGTGCCGCGATGATCTACCGACGGGGGCGTCCATCGCCTCCGCTTTTGCACTCTGGCAGCGTCGACGAGGAGCTCATGAAGCGCACAGTGGTTATCGGGCTGGCAATGGTGTTCGCCCTCGCGGCGTGCAGCGAGGGAACATCGCCGAGCAACAACGGCAAGAACAAGATGGCCGAGAAAGCACGAGTGCATGCCTCGGCCGATGCGGTCGGAAGCGCGACGAACGGCTTCTACTCCGTATTCGTCAATCAACTCGCTGGTGCAGGCGTAGGGCAGTACACGGTGCGAACCGGGCCAAGTCATCCGGTCACACTCTCGATAGGCACACCGCAGGATGTGCTCTTCGGTTTCGGTGCTCCCGGAACCTCCTACAACACGATCCATTCGTTCACCACGAATACCGATTACGTCAATGACGACGGGAGTCACGCACGCGGAGCAGCGACATTCCTTCTGAATCCGACGCATGCTGGCGTCACCGCGACTGTTGTCGCCCTTGGAGCGACAGGCTTTCGCACTACGTATGTGCTCTCCGGTCCGCCGAACACCCCGGATGCGCTCACCATCGTCGAGGACGTCGACACCCACGGTTCGACCTTTGAAACGTCGACGGTCGAAGTCACGACGAAGGTGATGAACAACGGCGGGTCGAACGTGTCGATTGGAATTCGCTACTTGTGGGACATGCAGATCGGAGACGACGACGGGCCGACATTTCAGCAGCTTAGCCCGGACGCCGCTGTGGTGTTCACCGAGAAGTCGTACACGTCCCCCTCGTTTGGTTTCTTCCGAATTCAGGACAACGACGGCAACATCCCCTCTCCGCTTTTCAGCGTCTTTGGTACAGTGACGCAACCGAGTACCATTACGCCGGTACCAGTTGCCCCCGATCTTCTGGAGAATGTTTCCTGGCCGGATGCAGTCTCTTCGCCATTTGCGTACACGGTAACGCCCACGCTCACGGTTTCCGATCCCGCCAGCGGCGTAAACGACAACGCGATTCTCTACTTCTGGGGATCGAGCACCGCAAACGCCATCGTACTCACGCCGGGCGGATCGCGCACGGTCTCGCAGTCGCTCGTGTCGGCGCAGGCGGATGCACCGCCGCCGTTCAACCAGCAGCCGACGGCGACGATCACTTCGCCCGCCAACAATGCGTCGTTCGTCTCGGGTGCGACGGTGAGCTTCGCGGGCACGGGTGTCGATCCGGAAGACGGCACGCTCACGGGCGCGTCGCTCGTGTGGACCGATGGTGCGACGCAGATCGGGACGGGAACGTCGTTCTCGCTCTCGACGCTGGCAGTCGGCACGCACGTCATCACGCTCACGGCCACGGATAGCAAGGGCGCGAAGGGGACGGCGACCGTCACCATCGTGATTACCGGAGCTCCGGTCGACCAGCATCCAACGGCGACGATCACGTCTCCGGCGAACAGCGCATCGTTCGTGCAGGGAGCGTCGGTCGGCTTCGCTGGCAGCGGCCACGATGCGGAAGACGGAACGCTCACAGGCGCGTCACTCGTGTGGACGGATGGCGCCACGCAGATCGGGACGGGGACGTCGTTCTCGCTCACGACTCTCGCCGTCGGCTCGCACGTGATCACGCTGACCGCGAAGGACAGCAAGGGACAGACGGGAACTGCATCGGTCACGATCACGGTGACTGCGCCCGCACAGAATCAGGCGCCGACCGCGCAGATCACGTCGCCGAGCAGCGGCGCGGTGATCTTACCGGGCGCGTCGATCTCGTTCGCTGGTACGGGCACGGACCCGGAGGACGGCACGCTCTCGGGTGCGTCTCTCGTGTGGACGGACAACGTCTCGGGTCAGATCGGAACGGGCACGTCGTTCCCACTCGCGACTCTCTCGGGCGGACCCCACATCATCACGCTCACCGCGACCGATTCCAAGGGCGCGCATGGGACGGCGACGATGAGCTTCACGGTTGCGTTCAGCCAGTCGATCGGATCGGCTGGCGGCTCGCTCTGCGTCGAGTCGTGTCACCTGTCACTCTTCTTCCCGCAGGGTGCGTTGTCTTCGACGACGACGTTCTTCGTGTGGACGACGCCGGCTCCGACCCCGCTGCCGGGTCTCATCGGCGGCACGGCGTACGTCGTCTCGCCCGTGGTGACGTTCGCGGTCACCGGCGAGCTGGGTATCAACTACGATCCCGCGACGCTGCCGTCTGGCGTCAGTCAGAGCACGCTGCGCCTCTACCGGTACGTTGCTGGAAGCTGGCAGCTGATTCCGAACGGAGGGGTGAACACGACGTCGCATATCGTCTTCGCGCCGGTCAGCAGCACGGGGATCTTCGCGATCGTCGGCACGCCGTAGTTGATGAAGCTCGCACCGCGCGCCATGCGCGGTGCGAGGCGGAGATGCGAAATGGCCGGAGAATCTGCGACGCGAGATGCGTCGAGGATTCTCCGGCCATTTTTTCGCAACCTCGAAGGGAGCGTTGCTCCCTCACTTACCCATTACGCGTGCGCGCGTGCGGTCGAAAGCCAGCGGCGCTGGATCGCCTTCCACTGAAGCGCCTGATAGATCGCGGCCAGACCGACGAGGATGTAGACGATGCGGCTGAGCGGCGACATCGCGCCGAAGATCGTCGCAACCAGGTCGAAATTCGCTGCGCCCACAAGTCCCCAGTTCAGGCCACCAACGACCAAGAGGACTGCGGCTACTACGTCGAGATTCTTCATTGTCGTGCTCCGAGAGAGGCGAAAAGCGGTCATCGAACGGCCGCAAGTGATTTCATGGTGGGTTCCGATCGTGTGGGGCTACTAGAGCAAGGGCGGTGCCGTTGTCGATATTATGTCTAGCTAATTTGCTTGACAATCCTTGGACATGATGCCAGATTACGCCCATGGAAACGTTCATCTCGCCTCTCGACCACGATCAGCGCCACCCCATTGCCGTCGTCTCCGAGCGCACGGGGCTCTCGCAGGACGTGTTGCGCGTCTGGGAACGTCGATACGGCGCGGTCTCGCCGGTTCGGGCCTCTTCCGGGCTTCGCCTGTATACCGATGACGACGTCCATCGCCTCGTCCTGATCCAAACCGCAATGCGTGGCGGCCGCAGCATCGGTCGCGTCGCGAGGTTGCCGAACGAAACTCTGGCCGCGCTCGTCGAAGACGACAGCGTCGCGCGCAAGCAGCGCGCACCCGCAAAGACGATCGCCTACGCGCCCGGCGATGTCGTCGGCGCATCGCTATCGCTCGCCAGAATGCTCGACGCGTCGGCGCTCGACGAGGCGCTCAGGCGTGCGGCGGTCGTCATGGGGATGCCTGCGTTTCTCGAGACCGTCGCTGCGCCGCTGCTGCGCCGCATCGGTGACGAGTGGCATGCCGGGCGACTCGCCCCCGCACACGAGCATCTCGTCACGTCTGCGCTGCATGACATCATCATGGCGATGATGCGCGCGTTCACCAGCCGACCCGACGCTCCGACGGTTCTCGTTACGACCGTCGCCGGTGAGCGACACGTCATTGGCGCATCGCTCGTCGGCGCCTCGGCGGCGCTCGAAGGGTGGAACGTCCTCTACCTCGGAGCCAACCTCCCCGCAGCGGAAATCGCGAGGGCCGCGAAAGAGTCGGATGCACAGCTCGTCGCGGTGAGCATCGTCTACGTCGAGGACAGCGCGCGGGTCGTCGGCGAGATGCGCAATCTGCGCGCGCAGATCCCTGGCGACGTGACGCTGATCGCAGGCGGCGCTGGCGCCGCGATGCTCGGCAGAGAGCTCGCCGCGATCGGTGTGCGTGTCGAATCGAGCGTCTCGGGCCTTCTGGCCGAGCTTCGGTCGGACAGCGACGCGGAGTGAACCCCCAGCCGCACGACACTCTCGAATCGAAGCCCCTGCGTCTGGTGACGGGCGCGACGGGATATATCGGCGGGCGGCTCGTGCGCGCACTGCACGAGCGCGGCGATCGCGTTCGCTGCATGGTGCGGCGTCCGGAAGATGCGCGTGGGGAGGCGGAGTCAGACATCGAGATCGTCTGCGGCGACGTCAACGATCCCGCCTCGCTGACCTCCGCGTTGGATGGGGTTCACACAGCCTACTTCCTCATTCATGCGATGGCGGGAGGCGATGATTTCGCGCGCGAAGAGAGCGAAGGCGCGCGCAACTTCGCGCGAGCGGCGGCCGAGGCTGGAGTCGAGCGAATCGTCTATCTCGGCGGTCTTGGTCGGAGCGCCGAGCTCTCGGAGCATCTCGAGAGCAGGCAGGAGGTGGGGCGAATCCTGCGCGAGAGCGGAGTGCTCACCGTCGAGCTGCGCGCGTCGGTGATCATCGGCTCAGGGAGCCTCTCCTTCGAGCTCGTGCGCGCGCTGGTCGAACGGCTGCCGGTGATGCTGATTCCGCGCTGGGTCGCTCAACGCACGCAGCCGATCGCGGTAGACGACGTGCTCGCCTATCTCCTCGCTGCCGCCGATGTGGCACTGGCCGAGAGCAGAGTGGTCGAGATCGGAGGTGCGGAGCAGGTCTCGTATCTGGATCTGATGCGCGAGTACGCAGCGCAGCGCGGGCTCGGGCGATGGTTTCTCAAGGTGCCGGTGCTCACGCCGTGGCTCTCGAGTCGCTGGCTCGGGCTCATCACGCCCGTGTATGCACGCGTTGGCGCGAAGCTGATCGACAGCGTGCGCAACGAGACCGTCGTCAAGTCGCAGGATGCTTCGGTTTTGTTTCCCTCGATACATCCGCGCGGAATGTCGGATGCGATCGCGCTGGCGATGCGGAACGAGGATCGCGAGTTCGCAGAGACGCGGTGGTCGGACGCATCCTCGTCACTCGGAAGCACTCCGACGCAAGTCGACGTTGAGTCCAGCTCACGCCTCATCGATACACGGGAGACGTATGTGAGCAGGACGCCATCCGCCGCGTTCAAGGCCATAGAGCGCATCGGCGGGAAGGCCGGCTGGTATTACGGAAACTGGATGTGGCAGGCGAGAGGCGGCGTCGACCTTCTCTTCGGAGGCGCGGGGATGCGGCGCGGTCGACGTCATCCCGACACGCTGCGCCGGGGCGATGCACTCGACTTCTGGCGCGTCGAGGCCGTGGAACCGGACCATTTGCTTCGCCTACGCGCCGAGATGAAGGTGCCGGGGCGCGCGTGGCTGCAGTTCGAGGTGTGCGGCAGCGGCACCGGCAGCACGATAAGACAGACGGCGATCTTCGAGCCGCGCGGTCTCGCGGGCCTTCTTTACTGGTATGCGCTCCTTCCCGTGCACGGACTCATCTTCGGCGGCATGCTGCGCGGGATCGCGAAGGCGGGCGCCGTCGACGACGTCACCCCGCTGGGGCCAACTGATACTGCTCGAGCTTCCCGTCCGGCAGCTCGTACGTCCACACGCGTAGCGTACGACCGGCGAAAGTGACGCGGTAGATCCGCTCGAGCATCCCGCCGCGCTCGCGTTGCGCCGTCTGGACGAAGGCGGTGGGCGCGCCGAGAGGGCCGAGCGTACTGTGGAAGTCGCCGAGTGCCTGGGCGCTGAAGTAGGCGCTGGCGTCCGCGGTGAGCTGTGAGCGATCGATCGTTCCGTGCTGCAAGCCGTCGAAGATCGCGCGCGCTCGCGCCGTGCGATTCTGCGTGTCGGCGTCCTCGGTGGTGAAGAGCGTGCGTCCGATCGCGCTCGCTATCAGTGCGGATGCCGGAACGGCGTCCTGATTGGTGAGGACGATGACGGCGGCGCTGTCGTCGGGATACACGATGTTTTCCGCGGTGAAGCCGGCGACCTCTCCACTGTGCTCGATCGTGCGGTGCCCGCCCGCCATGTCGACATCGACGCCAAGTCCGTAGTTCGCGCTGACGCCACTCTTGAGCAGCACCGTCGTCTGCAGTGCGCGGTACGACTCGGGCTCGAGCAGCGACTGCCTGATCATCGCGATGTCCCACTTCGCGAGATCACTCGCGGTCATCGCGAGCTCGCCGGCCCCGTACATCCACCCCGCTCCGGTCGAGGTCGCGGGGCGCAGCGGACCGAGACCGTAGCGCAGATAGCCGGTGGGCTGTACGGCGGAGGGGCCGAGGGCATCGAAGTCGACGGCGGTGGTGATACCGAGTGGATCGAGGATACGCGTGCGAACGAACTGGAAGAACGGCTTGCCGCTCGCCTTCTCCACGATGAGCGCGGCGATCACGAAGTTCGTGTTGCTGTACTGCCAGCGCGTGCCAGGATCGAAGTCCAGCGGCTGCTTCGCCCAGTGATCGAGAATCCCCTGCGGGGTGATAGCCCTCTCCATTGCGGGCGGCACATAGTCCTGCGGCCAGAAATCCTGATAGCCGGAAGTGTGCGAGAGAAGCTGGCGAATCGTGACCTCGTTCCCGCGCGTGAGACCGGGGAGGTATTTCGACACTGGATCATCGAGCTTGAGCTTCCCGTCCTGCTGCAAGAGCAGCACGCACGCCTCCGTGAACTGTTTGCTGATCGATCCGATGCCATAGCGCATGTCCGGCCTCGCCGCGAGCTGCGGCTCGAGCTTCGCCGCGCCGTACGCATGCGCATACGCAAGCTGTCCGTGCGTGACGACGGCCACCGTCGCACTGGGCACGCCGGTGCTCGCGAGAACGGCGCCGGCTATCGAGTCGACCAGCGCGGAGAGGCGCGCGTTCGCACCCTGCGCATGGGCGCGACGCGGGGCCGCCATCATCGCGGCGAGAACGAGCGTTCGAATCGAGATCATACGTTTGCTGGTCGAGAGGAGTGGACGACATCACCGTGCACGATGATGAGGCAAGCTAGGCGCCGGGTCGTACGGCGGTCCAGAGTCTGGCAAACTCGCTAACGAAGGGCCTCAATTACCGGAAGCCTCGACGCGCGTCGCGCGGGGAAGAATCCGCCGACGAGTCCCATGACGACGGCGAAGAGGAGCCCCGCTGCGAGCAGCTGCGGCGTCACGCGAAAGGCGAAAGCGATCTCGCTGAAGCTCGCCCAGTTCGTCGTGCTCGTCACGACGCCGTTGATCGGAAGTGCGAGCAGGCAGCCAATGATCCCGCCAATGAATGCGATCACCGCCGACTCGGCGAGGAAGCTCGCGAGCACGCTGCGCGGTGGGAACCCGAGCGTCAACAGCACCGCGATCTCGGGCGTGCGCGAGCTCACGGCGGCGTACATCGTGTTCACGGCGCCGAACACGGCGCCGACGGCCATGATCGACGTGATCATGATCGCGAGGAAGCGAAGGATGTTGCCGAGCAGCTGCGATTGGTCCGCGTAGAAATCGGACTCGCGGTGCGCGTCGACCTGAAGGCGCTGGTCCGCGAGAAAGGCGCGCTTCGCCTCCTCGAAGCCGGCCGGATCTTTCAGCCGGAATGCGACATCCTGAAAAACGTTGCCGCGAAAGACGCCTTGGAACTGCTCGTTCTCTCCCCAGATCTCCGACTCGAAGCTCGAGCCGTCGGCCGTGAAGCGGCAGACGACTTTCCAATCGCGGTTGGAGAAGCGCAGCACGTCGCCGACGTTCACGTTGTTGAAGCGGCCGGCGAGCTTGGCGCCGACGCAGATCTCGCTCTGACCTGACGTGAAGCGGCGTCCCTCTATGATTTTGATGTTGCGCCGAACTTCGAACGCCTTGTCCGATACTCCGCGCGCGACCACGTTCGCGACGGCGAAGGCATCGCCACCGATGCGCGGAATGTTGATGACGATGTACGTCTCCGGGCTCATGAGCGGGCGGCCGTCCGCCCCGGTGGCGATGTGCGGCGACGCGCCGATGATGTTGATGGCCTCGCGCGGAATTCCGCTGGAGAGCTCGCTGTCGGAGCCGCGGCGCAAGAGCAGCACGTTGTCGGCGGATCCGGTTTTCGTGAGTGCAGCGATGAAGCCGTTCGCGAGCGCGAGCATGGCGACGAATACCGCAACGACGAGCCCGATGCCGAGCGCGGTGAGCGCGGTCGAAACCGGACGCTGCGTCACGCTGCGCAAATTGTAGACGAACGGGATCTTCATTCGACTCTCCGTAGCGCCTGCACCACCGGCAGCCGTGCGGCCTGCCAGGCGGGAAAGACGCCGCTCGCGATCGTCAGCAGCAACGCGACGGCGATGCCGAAGAGCATCGTGCCGATGGTGACGTGAAATCCCGGTAGAAATCCGCCCTGCCCGAAGCCCGTAACGATCGGAAGCAGCGCCGCGGCGCCCAGCCCGAGCAGAGCGCCGGTGAGGGAGATGACGGCGGCTTCGATGATGATCAGACCGAAGACCCGACGATCGGAGAACCCAACGGTCTTCATCACCGCCACCTCGGATGTGCGCTCGCGCTGATTCATCATCATGGCGTTGGCGGTGACGAGAAGGATCGCGAACACGACGGCCATGCCGATCGTGCTCATGAGCAGCTTCACGTTCCCCCACATGCTGGCGAAGCCGGAAGCGAACGCCTTTTCAGTTCCGGTCTTCGTGGGTGCGTTCGAGTTCCGGAACTGGTCGTCGATTGTCTTCGCTACGCCGGGCGCTGCGGTCGGATCATCGATCTGCATGATGAACCATCCCGGCGTGACGCGGTCGGGGTATTTCTCGTAGAGATAGTCGTAGTGGAACATGAACTGATCGTCGCCATACTCCTTGAGCGTCGCGTGGTAGATCCCGCGAACGGTAAAGGTCCAGTCGCCGGGGAAGATCGTTCCCTGCAGCGTGATGTTGTCCCCGACCTTCCAGCCGAAGGAGCGTACGAGCCCTTCGCCGATGATCGCCGCCGCTCGCTCCTTCAAAAAGGCCTGCTTCTGATCTTCGGCGACCTGGATCTCCGGATACATCGCGAGGTAGCTAGCCGGATCGATCGCGAACTGCGCGAAGAACTTCTTGCCGTCGCCGTACTTGCCGCCGAACCAGTTTGCCCACGTCACCGCCTTCACGTGCGGCACCGACGAGAGCCGATTGGCGTAGCTCATCGGAAGCGGGATCACGAACGCGGTCGAATTCTGCACGACCATCCGCGATGCGCTGCTCACTTCGGAGCCGGCGCTGAGCGTCGTCACGACGCTGCGCAGCGATGCGAACAGGAAGAGCGCGAGCGTCACGCTCAGCGTCGTCAGCAACGTGCGCAGCTTGTGACGCTTGAGGTTTGCTATGACGAGCGGAAGAAATTTCATGTCGCCACTCCCGCGCCCGAGAGCTGCGATCGCTCGAGAAGCACTCCCTTCTCGAGGTGCAACACGGCCTTCGCGCGATCAGCCGCCTTGGCGTCATGCGTGACGATCATGATCGTCTTGTGAAATTCATCGTTCAGCCGGCGAAGCAGCTCGAGCACCTCCTCGGAGCTCTTCGAGTCGAGCTGCCCCGTCGGCTCATCGAGTAGGATCAACGTCGGGTCGGCGACGATCGCTCGCGCGATGGCGACGCGCTGCTCTTGCCCGCCGGAGAGCTGCCGCGGAAAGTGATCCATGCGATCCGCGAGCCCCACCACACCGAGCGCGATTTCCGTGCGCTCGGCCCGTTCTTTCTTGCCGAGGTTGGTGAGGAGAAGCGGCAGCTCGACGTTTTGATGCGCGGTGAGCACCGGGAGCAGATTGTACGACTGGAAGACGAAGCCGATCGTGCGAGCACGCCACGGCGCGAGCTGCGCCGACGTCATCGAGCTCACCTCGGAGCCCTCGACCCGCACGGTTCCACTCGTTGGCTTGTCGAGCCCTGCGATGAGATTGAGGAGCGTCGACTTGCCCGAGCCCGACGGCCCCATGAGCGCCGTATAGCTCCCTTCCTCGAAGTCCATCGAGAGACCGCTGTAGACGTCCACCGTCTGCGCCTCGCGCTTGAACGACTTGTAGACATTGCGGATTTCGACGAGCGCCATGGGAATTCCGTCGTTGAAGTTTGAGAAATGAGCTCGCAGCGAAGATGCCTACGGCACCTTCACGCGCATTCCGGTCACGGGCCCATCGACGCCACCCGTGAGCAACTGCTCGCCACCATTGAGTCCGGAGCGAATCTCGAAGTAGCCGCCGCTCGCCGGTCCCGTCGTTACCACACGCCGCACGAGGTGACCGTCGCGTACGATCCACACGACCGTCGCGCCGCTGTCCGTCTTCACCGCCCCCTCCGGTACGCGGATCAGCGCGCGCGGTGCAATCACGGACTTGTCATCGTGCGCCGCTTCCGGCGCGAGGAAGTCGACCTTCGCGCCCATCTCCGGAAGAATGCGGGAGTCGTGATCGGAGATCGTGACTTTCACCTGCACCGTCGCGCGCTGGCGGTCCGCGGTGGGGACGACCTGTCGCGTCACGCCGCGAAACGACGTATCGGGATAGGCATCGAGCGTGATCCGCGCCGCCTGCCCATTGCTGATGCGACCGATATAGGCTTCGTTCACATCGACCTCGACCTCGAGCGTGGTGAGATCGGCCATCGTGACGACGGCGCCGCGCGTGAGCCCTCCGCCAACCGACGGCGCAACGACCTCGCCCACTTCCGCATCCTTTCGCAGCACCGTGCCCGTGAAGGGCGCGCGGATGATCGTGTTGTCGTTCGTCGCTTCGGCGAGCTCCAGCGCCGCCTCCGCGCTCTGCTTTCGCGCGAGCGCTGCGCTGCTCCGCGCATCGCCCTGCGCCGAGCGGCTGGTGGCCAACTCGTAATCCTGCGACGAGAGGAGCGTGGGATTGCTCGCCCGAATGTCGCGGACACGCGCGGCTTCTCGCGCCAGCTGGTCGCGATCGGCGGCCGTCTCGATCACACTCGCCTGCGCGGACGACACATTGGCGCGCGCCTGCGAGACGGCGGCGAGGAGGTCCGCGTTGTCGAGCCGCGCGATGATGTCGCCCTTGTGGACGAAGGATCCTTCACTGACACCGAGAGAGGCGAGGCGCCCCGCGATCTTGGCGGACACCGACGCCTTGGTGCGAGCGACGACGTATCCATTGGCGGTGACGCTGGTCGCTCCACCGGCCGCGGCGCTCGACGTACCGGATGCAGCGGCGGTCACCACCTGCACCGTCGGGACTGCGCGCGCCTTGAGCAGGAGCACCACCGCGGCGATCACGGCGATCACAATTCCGAGGATGATCAGCTTTCGCACGAGCGCACGGCGGACTGGTGCGGCGGGCGCGTCGCGATTGATGCGCAGGCGGGAGAGATCGGCGGGGCTCGTCATATCGATCCTAAACTACGGCGCGCGGACGCTCGATGCGAGACGATGACCGTGCCATTCGCTCGTGCGAAACACCATCCATTTGTGACGTAGGGTGGGACGGATTTCGTTGCCCCATCGGCATTTGATGGTCGTGAAGGATGGAATTCGCTTCGATCCGAAGGAGCTGTACGCGACGGTGGGAGTGAAGCCGTGATGTGAAGCCGGAGAGTGGTGCAGCACGAGCGCGCATTCACTCTCCGCCCTGCAGCTCGCCCTCGAGCTACGGGTTGGGCCGCTTGCCGGTGATCGCGTGAATGAGCCAGAGTAGTACGACCGCGCCGATGACGGCAACGATCACCGTGTAGATGAAGCCGCCGGCGCCCGCGAAACCCAGCGTGCGCATGAGAAAGCCGCCCATGACGGCGCCCGCGACTCCGATGACGACGTCCATGAGGGCGCCATAGCCACTGCCCTTCATCAACTTGCCCGTTGCCCAACCGGCCACGAGCCCAACGCAGATCCACCAGATCATGATGCCTCCAACGAATGAGGAGCATGGGCAGCAGCGATGCTTCGTAGTGGACAGTACGGAGGTGGGGAGAGAGTTGTTTCCGCGCGTGTCCGAGAATGCCATCCGGCCCGGCAACTCGTCATCTTTTACAGTAGTGCGCGCCCGACTCGCATGAGATCGGGCGAAGGCAACGTGTCGGACCGTATCCGGAGGATCGATGACCGCCGACGACGCTCGTACCGCAAACGAGGATTTGCAGTTCGATCGAGTGGTGAGCAGCGCGTCTGGCGGCGCATCCAACGGCCCGCCGGTAGCGACGTGCGTCGTGTGCAAGAAGGCGATCGACAGCGACTACTATCATCTCAATGGCAAGGTCGCGTGCGACAGCTGCCGCAAGGCGATCCAGTCGCAGCTTGCTCCGCCCGCGGGAGCGGGTGCGCTCGGACTCGCCGCTCTCTTCGGCATCGGAGCGGCGCTCGCGGGCGCGGCCGTGTACTACGCCGTCATCGCGATCACGAATTTCGAGATCGGCATCGTCGCGATTTTGATCGGTTGGATGGTCGGGTGGGGTGTGCGAAAGGGAGCGGCGGGGAAAGGCGGGCGGCGCTTCCAGATTCTGGCCGTTGCGCTCACCTATCTCGCGGTGGGGCTTGCTTACGCTCCGCTGTATTACGCCGCCGGCACGGAGAGATCGCTCCTGACGGCGACCGCGTTGATTCCAGCGCTGCCGATCGTGGTGAGCGTGGGCGCAATGCCGACCGGGTTGATCAGCGCGTTCATCATCTTCATCGGCCTGCGTCAGGCGTGGACCATGACGGCGGCGCCGGTGCTCGAGGTGTCCGGCCCGTATCGCATCGGCGGCAACGCATCGGCGGCGAAGGTCTGATTGGAATCGATTCGCGTTCAGCCAGGTGAACGTCGAGGACAATGCGCGAACTGCGGAACCGAGCTCGCGCCGCACGCGGTCGCATGTCCCGCGTGCGGCACGCTCGTATTCTCGGAGAAGCTGAAGACCATCGCGGCGAGAGCCGAGGCGGCACGCATCGCGGGCAATCTCGAGATCGCGCGCGAGCAGTGGCGTGAGGCGCTTCAGTTCCTGCCACCGGACTCGCAGCAGCACGCGACGATCGACGAGCGCATCGCCGAGCTCACGACGCGCATCGATGCGGCGAACCCTCGCGCGGCGGGGAAGAAACCAACCAACCCCGATCACCCCGCTTGGCGCCGCGCGCTCGGTGCCGCGGCGACTGGGTTTCTGCTGCTTCTTGGAAAGCTGAAGTTCCTGATTCTCGGACTAACCAAGGCGAGCACGTTCTTCTCGATGCTCGGCTTCTTCGCGGTCTACTGGAAGATCTACGGATGGCCGCTGGCGGCAGGGCTCGTAGTGTCGATCTACATTCACGAGATGGGCCATGTCTCGGTGCTGAAGAAGTTCGGCATTGGAGCTGGCGCGCCGCTCTTCATCCCGGGCGTGGGTGCGCTCGTGATGCTGAAGGAGCATCCGGCCGATGCGCACGTCGATGCGGAGATCGGGCTCGCGGGTCCGATCTGGGGACTGGGCGCGGGACTCGCATCGATCGTGGTGTTCTGGATTACGCGCATCCCCATCTGGGCGGCAATCGCGCATTTGACCGGCTTCATCAACATGTTCAACCTCACGCCCGTGTGGCAGCTCGATGGGTCGCGCGGCTTTCACGCGCTCGACAGGCCGCAGCGCATTGCGGTGATCGGCGCGATCGCAATCGCGTATCTGCTAACGAATCAGCGACTGCTGCTTCTCGTGGGAATCGTCGCCGTCTGGCGCGCGGTGCAGAAGGAGCAGGGCCCGGGCGATCTCAAGGCGACGGGAACGTACGTGGGGCTGATCGCGGCGTTGAGCTGGCTGGCGAGGGCGGTTGGTTGACCCGATGATGTGAGAGGGGCGAGCAAGTACGAGCACGTTTCATTGGCCGGCAGGCGGCTGCCACAATTCGACCTTGTTCCCCTCGGGATCGATGACCCAGGCAAACTTGCCGTATTCGGAGTCATCGATCTTGTCGAGGACGTTGCACCCTTCCGCCTTGAGCGCCGTCACCAGGGCGAGAAGGTCATCAACGCGGTAGTTGACCATGAACGAGGCTTTGCTTGGAGCAAACTGGTCGCTCTTATCCGGAGCAACCAACCAGGCGGTCGTTCCACCGGTGGGCTTGCCATCCGAGTCCGCCCAGTCGAAGGAAGCACCGCCCCATGACTGGACATCGATGCCGAGATGCTGCTTGTACCAGGCGTGCATCGCGGGCGCATCGTTCGCCTTGAAAAAGATGCCGCCAATACCAGTGACTCGCTTCAACTGAACCTCCGGTCTGCGTGGTTGGGTGATGGAAGGAATCAATAGAATGTGTCGGCGAGGCCGCCGCTACCTTACCCCTTCCGATTCGCCTCCCGCTCGGCGCCCTGCTGTGTCCCGCGGCGTACGACCGAAAGTATCGCTCCTTCATTTCCATGGCCGGCATGGGCGCGTCCGTGTGCGACGCCACGTCGCGGCGAAGCTCGGCCGCGATGCGATCGAGCCCCTGATCGTCGCCCGCGTACTGCCTGATTCGTGCTGCGGTCGCGGTGAGCACGCCACGTGCGCGCTCGTAGTGCCCCGCCCGCTGATACTCCAGCGCTTCGCTCCGCGCACGCTCGGCGAACAGAGCCGCGACGCGCCGGTCGACCGCGCGGTTACGCGGCTGGCCGTCGTTCTCTGCATGCGAGGCAAAAATGAAGCGAAGACGCTCGGCGGCCGCGGACGAGTGACCACCGCCGGTGACACGAATCTGTGCGTCGATCGCCTCACGCTCCGGCGCCTTCGGAAATGCGAGTGCGATGACGATCTCCAGCTCCTGCGCCGACACGAGATCGCCGACGTCGATCGTGAGGGTGGTGACGCCATCTTCTGACTCGACGCTCCGCGACTTGAAGCGGCCCAGGGATTTGCCGGTCATCCCGCGCGGCAAGCGCGCTTCGATCATCGCACCTCTCACGACGACTTCGAGCGCCTCGCCGACCTCGCTCGCGATCAGCTCCGGGATCTGACGGGCGTCGGCGAGGAAGTAGAAGTGTCCGCCGCCGGCATCGGCCATTCCGGCGAGCAGCCGCTCATCGAAGTCCGCGCCGACTCCGAACGTCGACGTCTGCACTCCACGCGCGCGCAGCGCCGAGGCGTGCATGACGAGCTCATCGCGATCGGTGATGCCGCGATTCGCCAAGCCGTCGGTGAGAAGCAGGCATCGACTGATCGATGCGCCATTGGTGTGCGCGTCCGACGACATCGTGAAAGCGACCTGCTCGCAGCCGCGCATCCATCCGCCGGAGAGATCGGTGGAGCCGCGCGGCTCGAGACGCGCGAGCTTCGCCAGCGCGGCCCGCTTCGCGTCGGTGGTCGCGAGCGTCGACTCCGCGAGCACATCTACGGCGTCATCGTAGATGACGAGCGCGAAGCGATCGCCGGACTGCAGCTGAGCGAGCGCCTGCTCCACCGCGCGTCGGGCGAGCACGAATTTCTCGCCGGCCATGGAGCCCGAGCGATCGAGCACGATGGCGAGATTCACGGGAATGCGAAGTGTGTTTCGCATCGCGGTTGGAGCGGCGACGCTCACCAGCGCATAGCGCGTGCTGCGCGACTCGGCGCGAACGAGCGTGCGATCGACCTGCACGGTGAGCGTTGGCGCGAGCACATTGGAATTGTTGTTCGGATCGAGCGGCGACGACGTCGACATGTTCGTCATCCTTACGTTTGGTCGGAGAGGAGATTGCGAGCCTGTTCGAGCAGGCGATCCAACAACTTGTTGTGCAGCCGTGACAGTGGTCTTCGAACGTGAACCTCGATGTCGGGCGTGAGCGGAATGCGCTCCCAGGTGGAGCGCGGTTGCGACGGGAGAGACGTCGTTGCTGCGATCTCCTCCGGTGCGACGGGAGGCGGGACCGTGACGCTCTCCCGGTGCGATGCCGATGGCGGTGATGGCGGAGGGGCCGCAGCGGGAGTGGAAGCGGATCGCGGCGATGGCGCTGGGGGGACCGCCTGCGGTGAGCTTGCGTTCCCACCAAGCGAGAGGCGTGTCTTGCTGTTCGCCAACACCTCCTGCACGTACGCCAGCGCTGAGCCCGACTTCTCCGGGAATGCCGGTTGCGCGACGAGAGCCGCCACCGAGGCGTCGCTCAGCTCGGCGAGTTGCGTCCGTATTTCCGCGAGAGGCAAGTGCTTGCCCTGCAACCGCTTAATGAGCTGAATTCGCTCGAGATGGGTGCGGTCGTAGCGCGATCCGCGACCCTTTGAGTCCGGCGAAGGAAGGAGCCCTTGCTGGATATAGTAGCGGACGGTTCGCGGGGTGACGTCCGCGAGATCACAGAGCTCGAGGAGGTCGTAGCAGTCGGGAGACATGGCGGCAATATGACAGTGCAACGTTTCACTGTCAAGTTAATACAGATCATGGCCCGACCGCAGGCTCAGCGCACGGTCACACTGTCTCGCGCAAGCACGATCCCCGAGGCGCCGGCCATCGACTCATAGTAGTCGACAAACCGGTTCGTCTCCGGAGACGGCTGCAGGCTGAGGTTGTGTGCCCAGCGATAACCGATGGGCTGATACCAGAGCTCCGCGTCGATCTGAAAGGGACCCCGATTTCGTGCGACGTCGATGCGATAGCGAGTATGGTGCGAGCCGCCGACGAACGACGGGTCGCGTGCTGCATCGCCCTGCACAGCGATGTCGCGGCCTGCAGTCGTCTTGTCGAAGCCGCGCGGGAGGAGGCGGTTGTCCTTCACATAGCTGACGGCCGACAGCAGTCCGGTGGTCACGGCGCCGTGCTGGTCCTGCAGAATAGACTCGTAGATCTGCACCTGGTCGGGGCGCGTGATCTCGCGATAGTGCGGCTCGTATTTGGTGCGATCGTCATCGTTGTCGTTCCCGACGATTCGGCCCGCCGACGTCATCGCGCCCGACTCGAACACGGCTGCGCCCGACCGATCGCGTACCGTGACGTGCAGCCAGGCGCGGCGGGACGGATAGGCCGATGGAAGCTTGTGTCCGTTCAAGTTGGTCACCAGCACATCCAGCACGACACGTCCCGCCTCGGCCGGACCCGCAGTCACCTGCAGTCGCGCAGCCCGCGCGAGAAGCTGACGCGTCTCGAGCGCTGCGGCATCGAGCTCCGCGGGGAGCGCCTCGACGGCGAGCTCACCGCGGTAACGGTTCAACATTCCCAGCATGAGAAAATTTCCGCCGGGGAACCAGTGTCGCCGCACATCTGCGCGCGGCTGTCCCTCAACCGCAGTAATCGGAACGCTGTCGCCCTCTGCAACGACGCGCGGCATGTGACAGGATTGACAGCTCTGCTCCGTGCGGTAGGCGCTGTGCTTCCACTCGAGAAACGGCATCTGCTCCGGCAACTCGCCGATTTCCTTACCGGCCGAATCGAGCGACTTCGTGTAGAGCGTATGGCAGGTCGCGCACAGCTCGGACTCGCGAATGTGCGCACCCTGCGTCGGAACGAAGCCGCTGGAGGAGTGCATGACCGTCGTGTGTCCACGATCCACTTCGTACGGACCAAAGATCGGCCGCTTGCCGACGCGCGTCGTCGTATCGACCGCGAAGCCGCCGTTGAAGCTGGAGCGCTCTCCGAAGCGGTCCTTCTGAATCTGATGACACATGGTGCAGGACACGCCGTCGGCGGACAAACTGTCGAGCGGATCGGTTCCCCCGAGTGTGGGGAAGCGGGCGAACACCTTGCCCTGGCCGCCGGCCGCGTGCACTGCGAAGCGCTGCATCGGCATGTGGCACGTCGAACACTCGTCCTCGATCGCCGCTCGGCTCGCCGGATGATCGAGCACCTCGCGGCGGACCGACCCCTGCCAGTACGGATCGCGTGACGCGTTGGCCATGATCGACGCGCGCCAGTCGAAGCCGATCGACGCATCCTTCCCTGATGGTGTCGACAGGCTGCTATGACATGCGATGCACCGATCGGCCGTGAGGAAGTGCGCAGGACCGGGCGCGACGCTGCCTCGCGTCGCGGTGCCGTAGCCGGCCGCCGCCACGAGAACCGCCGTCGTCGAGATGCAGGCGGCGGCAATGCCAATGAATCTCAGTGCTCGCATCCGGTGCACCGCCCTTTCCAGCCTTGAAGTAGTGGACCGTCGGCGGTATCCCAAAGGAGGTAGGCCATGATCTGCGAGTCGCGCGTCTTTCGCTGCGTGAGCGGAATGTTCACGCCGAAGCCAGCGCGCACGTGCTGCAGGGCGCTGAGCGAGAGCTGAAACTGCGGCACCACGCTCCAGTCGACCGGTGCGCCGCTCACCAGATCACGCGAGCCCACGACCTCGATCGCGGGTGACCAGATGCGTGTGATCGAGCTGAAGGCTACGGTCTTGCCGAGCGCACCGCTCCAGAACGCAGATCGTGGCGCGCTCGACACATCGGTTGGGAGGTTCACGCCGCCCTCGAACTGGAAAAAGCTTCGCGCTGGAAGGAGCTTCGCGCCGAGCATGATTGCCTCGAATGATGTCGTGCCGGTGCCGAGTCCCGTTCGCGCGTCTGCGGTGGGCAGCACGACGCCGGCCAGTCCACTCAGGATCGTACCGCTCGTGCCGCTGGAGGAGTAGAGCACGCGCTTGGCGGCGATCGACGCGTCGCCGAGGCCGCCGACCCAGGATTTGCCGGGCCGCTCGACGAAGCCGTACGGCACGTCGACCTCGAGCTGCGCGCGTTTTCCGAAGCGCTTCTCGAGAATGAAATGGTTCTCGATCGAGGCGGGTCCTCGTGTGGAGGCCGTGCTCGTAAGCACGACCTCGTCTTCCGGAAATGCTTTCTCGGTGACCAGCGCGAGCGAGACGTTGAGCTCGCCGCGCGGCCATGAAGGCTCGGGGCAGAGCGTGCGCATGTACGTGACGACACGGCGGATCTGTTCGGGCGTGAGCAGGTCGCGAAATGCCGGCATGATGCGACTGAAGCCGCGCACCGGACCGCCGTCGCGAATGACTGCCGTGTAATCAACCGTCGACTCGGGGGTCGTTGCCTTGCAATCAGTGAAGTCGGGAACGGGAACGGCAAACGCCACGGTGCTCTTTGGTGCTCCCTTGCCATCGGCGGCGTGACAGCCTGCGCAGGTGGCGCGGAAGATTTCTTCGCCGGTCTCTGGTGCATGGCCGCGACCGCGATACGATCGGTCATACAGCCGTGCGACGTCGACGTGAGCCGAGGCACCCAGCTGCGCCGGCGCGGCGAACGCGATGTGCACCCCAGCGTCGGATGCGAAGCTCGAGAGTGCAACGGCCGAGAATGCTGCGAGGATGCGCAACTGCAAGGAATCGATGAGTATGAGCGAGTATGAGCGGATGACATCATCCGACGTTCACCGCCAGGATTGCGTCGAACGATGCAGGTGATTGATCGGAGCGTGGTGCGCAATATATGAACCAACGAGCGCACGATTGGACATGTTCTCGACTGGCGTCGCCGCGATCGCACGCGCGCTTAACGGTAGATAAATTTTCGCCGGCGCTGCCGACCGGATCGGGATGCCGACGTCGAGCGCGATGCGTCGGCTCGTCCTCGCCGGGAGAGCGGCGAACTGTCGTGCGGCATTCGATGCACATGTAAAAAGATCAAGCCCCGAGCAGAACATCGCCCGGGGCCAGATTCAATTCAACATCGGCTGACAGATCGGGAGCACTTCGCCCCTTACTGCACCGCGTTGATCATGTCGAAGATCGGCAGATACATGGCCACCACCATTCCTCCGACGATCACACCCAGGAACACGATCATGACCGGCTCCATCAAGCTCAACAGACCCGAGACAGCCGTATCGACCTCGGTGTCGTAGAAGTCCGCGATCTTCGTGAGCATTTCGTCCAGACCACCCGTCTGCTCACCGACCGCGATCATCGAGATGACCATCGGCGGGAACACGTTCGACTTCGCGAGCGGGGCCGAGATCGTGTCACCCCCCGCGATGCTCGAGCGCGACTCCATGATCGCATCGTGAATCACTCGATTACCGGCCGTCTTCGCCGTGATCTCGAGACCATCAAGAATCGAGACACCGGAGGAGATCAGCGTTCCCAGCGTACGCGTGAAGCGCGAAACGGCCGACTTGCGGAGCATGTCGCCAAGCACCGGCACCTTCAGCAGGATCTTGTCGATGTTGAGCTGGCCGTTCGACGTCTTGTAGTACTTCTTGAGCGACACGACGGTGAACCACGCGCCGCCGCCGACCGCCCACCAGTAATGCTTCAGGAAGCTCGACAACATGATCACGATTCGCGTCGGCAGCGGAAGCGCCAGATTCACGGATGCGAACATGTTTTCGAAGACCGGAATAACGAAGATCAAGAGCGTCACGATGGCGATGAAGGCCACGCTCATGATGACGGCCGGGTAGATCATCGCGCTCTTCACTTTTCCGACGAGGGCATCGTTCTTTTCGAGGAACGTCGCCAGTCGCATCAGAATCGTGTCGAGAATACCACCCGCCTCACCGGCGGCCACCATGTTCACGTATAGATCCGTGAACGCCTTCGGATGCCGGCGCAGCGCGTCGGCGACGGTGTGTCCGGACTCGACGTCGTAGACCACCTGGTGCGTCACGTCCTGCAGCGCCTTGTTCTCACTCTGACGAGAGAGAATGTCGAGCGCCTGCACGAGCGGAAGGCCGGAATTGATCATCGTCGAGAACTGACGCGTGAAAATAACGATATCGCGCGTCTTGACCTTCCCGCCCTTCTTCTTCTTCGTCTCTTCATCGACCTTCACGACGATGAGCTTCTGGCGCCGCAGGTTCGCTACGACCTCATCCCGCGTCGCGGCTTCCATCGTGGCGTTCTTGAGCTCACCGCTCAGCGTGCGTGCCGTATAGGCATAAGTTGGCATGTAATCTCCTCAGACGTTTCTTATTACCGCTTGCCCGCGGCGGCGTACTTCGCGTGCTGTCCCGCGAGCTTCGGCGGATCACCGTTGCCAACGTCCTCGAGCGGTGCTTCACCGATCATGCGAAGGAACTCGTTCTGATCGCCGGACACTCGCAGACACTCGTCCAGCACGACCTCGCGCGACATGTACAGGTTGTAGAGCGAATCGTTGAGCGTCTGCATGCCGAACTTCTTACCCGCCTGCATCGACGAATTGATCTGGTGGATCTTGTTGTCACGAATCAGGGCGCGAATCGCGGGCGTCACGACGAGAATCTCCGCCGCCATCGCACGACCACGTCCCTTCGCGCGGGGCAGCAGCGTCTGCGTCACGATCCCTTCGAGCACGAAGGCGAGCTGCGCGCGAACCTGGCCCTGCTGGTGGCTCGGGAAGACGTCGATCATACGGTTGATCGCTTCGGCCGCGGAGTTGGTGTGGAGCGTCGCGAAGCAGAGGTGTCCCGTTTCGGCGATCGTCAGCGCGGCCGACATCGTTTCCAGATCGCGCATTTCGCCGACGAGAATGACATCGGGATCTTCACGAAGCGAATACTTGAGCGCGTTGGAGAAGCTCTTGGTGTCCGTTCCGACTTCGCGCTGATTGACGATGCAGCTCTGGTGACGATGAATGAACTCGATCGGGTCTTCCACCGTAATGATGTGGCCGCGACGCTCGCGATTGATCTTGTCGATCATCGCGGCGAGCGTCGTCGACTTTCCGGAGCCTGTCGGGCCCGTCACCAGCACGAGTCCGCGAGGGCGATCCGCCATCTTCGACACGGCGTTCGGCAGGCCGAGCTCTTCGAACGTGCGGATGTTGAACGGGATCTGTCGAATGACGAGAGAAACGCAGCCGCGCTGCTTGAAGCAGTTGCCTCGGAAGCGCGCGAGATTCTGAATGCCGAATGAAAAGTCGAGCTCGTCCTCTGTCTCGAAGCGCTTCTTCTGATTTTCCGTCAGAATCGAGTACGCGAGCTGCAGCGTGTCCTTCGGCGTCAGCACCACATTCACGTTCGCGTCGGTAATGTCACCGTCGATGCGCATCTTCGGCTTGTCACCCGCAGTGATGTGCAAGTCGGACGCGTCACGCTCGATCATTTCCTCGAGCAACGCGCGCAGGTTGACGGTGTTGGCGACTGGGGCTGTCATGTAGCTCCTGCTGAGGTGGCGGTATCCGGCAGAACAGGATACCCCTATAGACGAGGGAATAGGGCGAGCGTTGCAGGGTGGCACCGTCGGGCACCGAAACGGGCGCCCGCGCTGCCCTTCGGAGCCTAGGCGGCGGTCTCGCGAATGACCTGATCCAGGGTGCAAATCCCCTTCATGACCTTGAGCAGCCCGTCCATGCGCAGGGTAAGCATCCCTTCCTCGACCGCGCCCTTCTGAATCTCGGCCGCGCCGACGCTCTGCATGACCAGCTTGCGCAGCTTCGGCGTCATCATCATGACCTCGTAGAGGCCCTGGCGCCCCTTAAGCCCCGTTCCGGCGCACGTATCGCACCCACGCCCGCGGAAAAAGGGCATTTGGGCGATCGTGGTATCGAGGTTGAAGTCCTTCACGATCGGCGCGGCCTCCTTCGTCGCCATGCGCTTCATGTTCTGAATCGCCTCTTCGGTGTAGGCGAGGTCGCGGAAGCTCATCTCGGGCTTGAGCTTCGCGGCGTTCATCTCGACCGCGTCCGGCTGGTACTGCGCCCGGCAGGTGCTGCAGATCTTTCTGACGAGACGCTGCGCCAGCACCAGATTGAGCGCGGAGGCGACGTTGAACGGCTCGAGCCCCATGTCCATCAGACGCGTGACCGTTTCCGGCGCGGAGTTCGTGTGCAGCGTCGACATGACCAAGTGGCCCGTGAGTGCCGCCTTGATGGCGATACCACCGGTCTCCAGATCACGGATCTCTCCAATCATGATGATGTTCGGGTCCTGACGAAGGAACGCCTTCAGCGATGCCGCGAAGGAGAGTCCGATGTCGGTGCGCACGAGCACCTGGTTGATCCCGAAGATGTTGTACTCGACGGGATCTTCCGCCGTCATGATGTTGACGTCGATGTTGTTGACCTTCGACAGCGCCGAGTAGAGCGTGGTCGTCTTTCCGGATCCCGTTGGGCCGGTGACGAGCACCATGCCGTACGGATTCGCGACCGCCTCCATCAGATCCGCTTCTGCGCGCGGCTCGATGCCGAACTTCTCCAGATCGAGCGTCAGATTTCCCTTGTCGAGAATTCGGAGCACGATCTTCTCGCCGAACAGCGTCGGCAGCGTCGACACGCGATAGTCGATGACCTTCTTGCCGATCTTGAGCTTGATGCGCCCATCCTGCGGCACGCGTCGCTCGGCGATGTTCAGGTTCGACATGATCTTGAAGCGCGAGATGAGCGCGGCCTTGAGCTTCATCGGCGGCTTCATCACTTCCTGGAGCGCGCCGTCGATGCGGTAGCGCACACGCATCTCGTGCTCGAAGCACTCGAAGTGGATGTCGGACGCGCCCTTCTTCACGGCGTCCGTCAGAATGCCGTTGATGAGCTTCACGACCGGCGCATCGTCGATCGCCGCCGCGAGCACGCTCGCGTTGACTTCCTCTTCGCGTTCTTCGACGACTTCGACATCACC
This sequence comes from Gemmatimonadaceae bacterium, assembly GCA_013697785.1. Taxonomy (GTDB): domain Bacteria; phylum Gemmatimonadota; class Gemmatimonadetes; order Gemmatimonadales; family Gemmatimonadaceae; genus FEN-1250. The sequence continues at coordinate 72,043 of JACCWE010000101.1, read as the reverse complement.
ATCGTCGTCGATGTCGTCGAGAATGTTCTGGAGCGCGTCGTCGGTATTCTCGCCGTAGTGCTTGTCGACGGCGTTGCGCAGCGTGTACTCCCCGGCGATGACCGGGAAGATGTCGTAGCGCGTGATGAACTTGAGATCGTCGATGACGCCGAGGTCCGACGGATCCGCCATCGCGACCGTGAGCGTGCGCCCTTCGCGCTTGAGCGGGAGCACCAGGTGGCGCTGCGCAAGCTCGGCCGGAATCAGCTTCGCGATGCGTGCATCGACCTCGAAGTTCGTGAGGTCGACGGCGGGCATGCGGAACTGCCGCGCGAGCATGCGCGTGAGTTCGACCTCGTTGATGAAGCCGAGCTTCACGAGGTTGTAGCCGACACGCATGCCGGTGGTCTTCTGTTCCTGCAGCGCGCGGTCCAACGCCTCGCGCGTGATGAGCCCCTCTCGCATGAGGAGATCACCGATGCGCTCACCCGCGGCTTGAGCTGCTGGAGCTACGGCCATGTTTCTCGGAGGGGGGAACAGCGCCCGGGGGCGTCGGCGACGCCACCCGGGCGGGGGTCGTTGTTAGCTGCCTACCTACTATTGTGATGGTGTCTGACGTTTACGGCGCTTTTTAAGGCGCTGAACGGTCACTCCATCACCCTCTTTCTCACGGGATTGACGCGGTTGCTGGGAGAACGTCACGTAGGGCGTGATCGCGTCCACCACTGCCTCGCCAACCCCTTTTACCCGCCTGAGCTCGACTAGCGATCCAAACGGGCCGAGTGAGTCCCGGTTCGCGAGAATCCGCCGCGCGAGTGTGGGCCCGACCTTTGGAAGAGCGACAATCTCCCACTCCTGAGCTCGATCGAGATCGACGGGCCCGGCTGATGAGACACCGATATCGCGCGGTTGTTCGGTGGATTGCGGCACAATCTTCGTCCCCTTTCTGCGCTTACGCGACGATGTTACTCCGCTGTCGATCCGCACTGCCGCGTCGGAGCCATCCGACGTCGAAATCCCAATCGAGACCGGTCGCTTCGACCGATGTCGCTTCCCACCGCCGCTCCGCTCGACCGAGTCTGCCGAGTCGACGGCAACGATCTGGCGGTGAAGATCTACTCGGGCCGCGGCGCTGGGCGGCGGCGGTTCGGCGCTGAGCGCCTTGGTTGCGCGAACCCCGGCGCCGAGCGTGAGCATGGCGGAGAGAAACACGAGGGCGCGCTTTTCGGCTGGTGTCGGCATGCGCGAAGATCGCTGAAGCTCCGCGGGCGACGGTCATCGAACGATTCCGAGCTATGACGAAAGTGATACGTTTGATCGGCAGATGTCGCGCGACCCGAGTCGTAACAACTTGTAGGAGCGACAAAACGGACTGGCACGGACAAAACCGGAAAGGGCAACGCGGCGAATTGTCCGTTTTTTGTCCGTGCCAGTCCGTTCAATCGTTTTCAAATTGCAGTTAACTACTCACCCCTGACGTCGACGCGCGCTGAGTCGCGCCGAGCTATTTCGACGTCAGTAGTCCCGTAGCCACATCGCCCACGATCTGCAGCGAGTGCGCAGAGATCTTGTCGAAAGTGTCGTCCGGCGTGTGGTGCGCGGGGTAGTCGAAGTCGATCACGTCGATCGTGTGGATCCCCGCGTCGAGCAGCGGCACGTGATCGTCGGTGACGCCCTGGTTCGACGGGCTGTTGATGAAGTAGCGCGAGTAGCCCAGCGCCTGCGCCTGATTCCACACGTGCGACACGACTTCCGGCGCGCGGTTCAGCGAGATCGGCTCCTGATAGATGCCCAGATCCTTGTCGCCGATCATGTCCCAGAGCACCGCGTAGAGCGGCTTGTAGCCCGGCGACGGAAGATGCGTCGCGAAGTACTTCGAGCCCAGCAGAACATCCGGCCCGCTGAAATCCTCGCCGTAGTCCTCGCCGTCCACGAACAGGAGATCGACGCCGACATTCGCCGGAGACTTCTTGAGCGCATCGCTCACCGCGATCAGGAGCGCGACGCCGGACGCGCCATCGTTGGCGCCGGGCATCGGCAAGCTCCTTCGCGCCGGGTCGCTCGCGAGATCGGACATCGGCCGCGTGTCCCAGTGCGTCAGGTACAGAACCCGCTGCGCAGCCGCGGGGTGAATCCGCGCGAGGATGTTCCGGAGATGCAGCGTGTCTCCCTTCGCCGTCACATGATCGAACTTCTGCTCGATCACCGAGTCCGCCCGGCTCTTCATCTGCGCGACGATCCAGTCGCCGGTGCGCTGCGCCCCGATCGAGTTGGGAATGCGCGTCCCGAAGTCGAGCTGCGTCTTGGCGTAGCCGAGGGCGACGGTGCCGTCGAAGGCAGTCTGCGAGCGATCGCCATGACACGCGAGCGCGAGCGTGGCGACGGCCATAAGGGCGAGGATCGAGCGTGTGGTGCGCACGTGGAGTTGGCAGAGACGGGTTGGAGTCGTCGTAAGATAGTAGGGGCTCTGAGCTTCGGCTCTGGCGCCAGGGGCCGGCGGGGCGCTTAGATTTCTCGATTCGGGGCGCCCGCGCCCTCGTGCTACCCTCCGGCTAGCGAGCCCTTGAAGCTCCTCACCCGCTACATCCTTCGCGAGCAGTTCGGCCCGCTCGTCTTTGCGCTGTCATCGCTCACCGCGCTGCTGTTGCTGCAGCAGGTGGCGAAGCAGTTCGGGAATCTCGTGGGCAAAGGGCTCGGCTGGGACGTGATCGGGGAGTTCTTCCTGCTCTCGATCCCGTTCATCATCGCGATGACGATGCCGATGGGCGTGCTCGTAGCGGTGCTCTACGCGTTCAGCAGGCTCACATCGGAGAACGAAATCACGGCGCTCCGCGCGAGCGGGATCTCGGTGATGCGACTCGTGCGCCCCGCGATTCTCTTCGGCGCGACGCTTGGCCTGTTGATGCTCGTCTTCAATGATCAGGTGCTGCCGAGGAGCAATCACCGGCTCCGCACGCTGCAAACGGACATTGCGCGCAAGAAGCCGACGTTCGCGCTGCGCGAGCAGGTGATCAACGAGGTCATGCCCGGGAAGCTCTTCCTGCGCACGAGTCACATCGACGAGTCGACCGATCGCATGCGCGAGGTCACCATCTACAACTTCGATGACCCGGAGCGCAGGAAGACGATCTACTCCGACTCGGGCAAGATGGGGATGACGCCCGACCAGAAGGATCTGCAGATGACGCTGCACGATGGCTACATGCAGCAGATTCCCCGCGACAACCTCGGCGAGCTCACGAGGCTTTACTTCCGCACGGATCTCGTGCGCGTGCGTGGCGTCGGCAATCGCTTCGAGCAGACGGAGAAGGACGACTACAAGTCCGAGCGCGAGATGTCGGTGTGCGAGATGGCGAAGGGGCTCGAGGATGCGAATCAGGATCTCGACCAGGCGCGCGCAACGCTGGCGAACACGCTCGTCGCGGCGACGCACTACCTCGCGACGGGCGAGCAGATCGCGGCGGTGAAGGTGCCGAAGCCGAAGGTGCGGATGACGACGGGCGGGCTGTACTGCAAGCTGGTGATGCCGATCTTCGGCAACGCCGCAATCGCAGACACCGACACCACCGTCACGGCTCCGAAGAAATCGACGATTGCAGCCGCGGGCGCGAAGGGCGCGTCGGTTGCGGTTGCGACGCCGGCACCGGCTACCCCCGTGAAACCGGAGACCACTGCCGTCGCGGCTGCGATTCCGCCGAGCGCGGGCGGTGGCGTCGCGAACGGAGGCTTTCGCGCGCCGCCATCGAGCGGCGCCGCGCGCATGCCGCAATTCGGTGCACCGGGGCAGGCTCCCGTGCGCGGCGGCTTTCGCGCGCCGCCCGCGAAGCCCGTGGCCAAGGGGAAGGCCGCGGCGAAGGGCAACAGGTCGCCCAAGGGTGCGCCCGAGAAGATTTATCCGCCGAGCAGTGCGATGGCTCAGGGAATCGGCGTGGCACCGAGCAGTGGGCTCACTCCGACGACCGCGGCTGAGGCCATTCGCCGGCAGCAGGATGCGGCGAAGGCGATTCCGCAGCTTCCCGGCGCGAATGGTGCGCATGGCCGCGGCTTCGATGCACCGGCCAACGCGCCGAGTCCGTTCACGAGCCCGGCGTATCTGCTGAGCTCCGCGGCGCAGATCGAGGTCATGAAGGCGCGGGTGCACGATTCCGAAGTGACGATGAGCCGCTACTCAGTCGAGATTCAGAAGAAGTTCGCGCTCGCGGCCGCATGCGTGGTTTTCGTGCTGCTCGGCGCGCCCATTGGAATTCGTTTTCCGCGCGGTGGTGTCGGGCTCGTGATCGGTGTGAGCATTGCGGTGTTCGCGCTCTACTATGTCGGACTGATCGTGGGCGAAGATCTCGCGAACAAGCTGATTCTCGATCCCGTGATCGCGATGTGGATGGCGAACGCGCTGTTCACGGTGGTCGGCGTCTTCGGGATCATCCGGGTACAGCGAAGTGGCGGCTCGGCGCGCGGTGGCGATGCGTCGGAGCTCTTCGACACGGTGCGTAGCTGGGTCGCAAAGCACGTACGACGAGTGGGTACTCGTGCGGATCGGCGCAGCCGCGTGCCCGCGTGAGGATACTCCGCCCGCTCGATCGCTACGTCGCGACCGAGTTCACGAAAATCTTCATCATCACCGCGCTCGGCTTCCCGTTGCTGGTGATCGTGATCGACCTGACCGACCGTCTCGGGAAATATCTCAATCGCCATCTGACGCCCGAGCAGATCGCGATGGCGTACGTCTACTGGTTTCCCGAATCGATCTACATGGTACTGCCGGCCGCGGTGCTGTTTGCGACCGTGTTCACGATCGGATCGCTGACGCGACATTCGGAGCTCACGGCGGCGAAAGCGTCGGGGATCAGCTTTTATCGATTGCTCGTGCCGATCTTCGGCGGCGCCGCGATCGTGATGCTGTTCGCGTTCGCGCTCGGTGAGCTCGTGCCGATCTCCGACATCAAGCGCAACGAGTTGCTCGAGGAAGGGCGCTACAAGCCGGGGAACGAGCGCTACAACTTCGCCTACAGCGCGCCGAAAGGGCGCGTCTACAAGATCGCGGCGCTCAACGTAGAGCGGCGGCTGATCGACAATCTCGAGGTGGAGCGGCGGGGGCGCGGGCCGGACTATCCCACGTATCTGCTGGCCGCGCGCACGGCGAACTACGACACCACGCACAAGCGGTGGACACTCAAGGCCGGGGACCTGCACATCCTTCCGGACTCGACGCGCAACTACGCGATTCAATTCGATAGCGTACGCGACGCGGACTTCCTGGAGGCGCCGATCGACCTGACGTCGGCCCCGAAGAGCCCCGAGCAGATGGGTTTTCGAGAGCTGAAGCGGTTCATCCGGTCCCTCGAGCGCTCGGGGGCCGATTCGAACGAGATCAAGGTGGAGCTCTCGCTCAAGATCGCGATCCCGGTGGCGTGCGTGATCATCGTGTTTTTCGGCGCGCCCCTTGCCACTAGCACGCAGCGGGGAGGCACCGCGTTCGGCATTGGCATCAGCCTCGCCACCACCATCATATACCTCATGCTCATCCAGCTCACCAAGGCGATTGGCGAGGGTGGCGCGATTCCGCCGTATCTGGCGGCGTGGATACCCAACATGATCTTCGGCGCGATCGGCGTGGTGCTACTCGCGCGGGTGCGCACGTGAGCTCGACGCTCTTTCCTGAGGAGACGACGGCGGCGACGACGGGCTTCGGCCCGTTCGGCGGGTTCTTTCGCGCGCTCGGGCGCGGGACGAACTCGCTCTTCGGCCAGCTCGGCGAGCGCGTCCTCTTCCACCGCGATTTCATCCGTGCGCTGATGGAGCCGAAGACGTATCTGCCGCTGACGATCGCGCAGATGCGACAGATCGGCGTCGACTCGGTTCCGCTGGTGGCGACGGTGTCGGCGTTCATCGGCGCGGTCACGGCGTATCAGACCACATACCAGCTCTTTCCCGGAGTACAGTTCTCCGTGGTTGGATGGATCACGCGCCAGAGCATCGTGCTCGAGCTCGGGCCGTTGCTCACGGCGCTCGTGCTCGCGGGGCGCATCGGCGCGAAGATGACGGCGGAGATCGGAACGATGCGCGTGACCGAGCAGATCGATGCGCTCGAGACGCTCGCGTACGATCCGGTCGCGTATCTGATGGTGCCGCGCGTGATCGCGGGAGTGACGATGGTGCCGATGCTGACGATCGTCGCGATCTTCGTCGGAATCTGCGCCGGCGGGCTGGCCGTCGTCGGTGCGACGAACGTGCGGCTCGCGGATTATTCCGCGGGGCTGCATCTCACGTTCAACACGTTCCAGATCTGGTACGCGCTCATCAAGGCGACGCTCTTCGGCGGCGCCATTGCCATGACGTGCTCGTACGAGGGATTCATAACCGGATCGGGGGCCGAGGGTGTGGGCCGCTCGACCGCGCGCGCCGTCGTCATCTCCTCCGTGGTGATCCTGCTCCTGGATGCGCTCACGGCTCTCTATCTCGCAAAAGAGATTCAATGACCAAACAACGGGACGAAGTCGTCGTCGGCATCTTCACCTTGATCGCGGTGGTCGTGGCGATCGGCGGCACGCTCTGGCTCGCACGGCGCGGCTTCAGCAAGTCGTACAACGAGTACACGCGCTTCGCGTGGGGGCAGAACGTGAAGCCCGGCCAGCCCGTGAATCTCGCGGGCGTGCAGGTGGGCTACGTCGATGCGGTGGATCTCGACGAGACCGGCTATCTGAACGTGCGGCTGTCCATCGACAAGCAGCGCAAGATTCCGTCGGGGACGACGGCCACGGTGACGAACGAGGGCTTCTTCGGCGACAAGTCGATCTCGCTCACGCCGTGTACGGCTGCACCGGCTCCGGTGTCCGCAGACACATCGACGCCGACGGCGGCGCGCCCAATGACGTCGACGTGCCGTTTCAACGGCTTCATGACGGCGAACGACACGATCCCGGCAGGGCGTGCGGCGCCGTCGATGGACATGCTGCTGATGCGAGTCGACAGCGTGAGCAGCGCGCTCTCCGACGTGGCGAAGACGGTGAAGATCGAGTTCGTGCAGCAGGGTGGAATCCAGGATCTCCGCAAGTCGATCGCGTCGACGAACGCGCTCGTCCAGGAGCTCAACACCGTCGCGGCGGAGCAGTCGCGGGGGCTCACGCTCACCATGAACGCGGTGCGTAGTCGGGTGACGGCGATCGACTCGCTGGCGCTCGACTCCACCGTGCGCAACATGCAATCGACGACGCACAATTTGTCGACGCTCACGGCGAGTCTCGACTCGACGACGAAGAAGCTCGGCGCGGTAATGACCACGCTGCAGACGGGGAACGGAACCGCGGCGAAGTTCCTGAACGATCCCGGCGTCTACAACAATCTGCACGAGCTGCTCGGTCGCATGGACTCGCTGGTGACGGATATCAAGGCGAATCCGAAGCGGTACATCAACGTGAAGGTGTTCTAGGGGAGGCTGGGGCGACATGCTCGCCGAAGCGACGGAGAAGCGGAAGAGAAGTCTTCCAGGCTTCATCTCCGCCAACATCTATCCCGGCGGCGCGTGACGGCGGCGAGCCGCTACTGGGTGAACACGGTCTCGCGCGATCATCTGCTGCGCGGCGTTGCCGGCGGCTTCACGCAGGCGAATCACGGACGAGCGACCGGGTAGCGTCAGCTGAAGCGCGGTGATCTGGTCGTCTTCTATTCGCCGAAGACCGCATTCGAGGGCGGCGAGTCGCTGCAGCGCTTTACCGCCCTCGGGCGCGTCGCCGATGATGAGCCGTACGAAGAGCAGTAGACGCCGACCTTCCGCACCTGGCGGCGACGGATCGAGTTCCTCCCGATCACCGAAGCACCGATTCGGCCCCTCATCGCGGAGTTGAGCTTTCTTCCCGACAAGCAACACTGGGGGATGCCGTTTCGTCGCGGGATCTTCGAGATCTCCGGCGCGGATTTCAAGATCATTGCTCGTGCGATTGGAGCAGAGCTCTCACCATGACGCAAAGCGGGGCGGCCGAGTGATCGGCCGTCCCGCCCTGCTCTCTCCACCCTGCGCCGCGCTCTAGAATCCGAGCCGTGCCGACAGCTGGATCTGATAGTACGATGGAATCACGTTCGACGTCCATCGCACCGCGCTCGCCGGAACGAAGTTGAATATCGGCTGGGTGTCGAGCACGTCTCCCGTCGTCTGCCCGACCTCTGTCACCAGCGGCTGATTGTTGAAGCTCGGCGAGATCGAGGGAAGCTTGACCTTGCCCCAGTCGTGGTCGATCATGTTCAGGAAGTTGAACACGTCGAGGCGGAGGGACAGCGTCTTTCCCATCACGCTCGGCAAGGTCTGCTCGACCGTCACGTTCATGTTGTTCTGCCACGGCGAGCGGCACGCGTTGCGCGGCATGATCTCGCCGCGATGGTCGCTCAGACACTTCTGCCCATCGATGAACTGCTCGAAGAGCTGGGCCTGCGTCTGTGCCGTGATGACCTGCCCGTTCACGATCTCGTTCGCGAACAACATTTCGCTCGGATCGCGCGCGTTCCGCGGAACGTAGAGCAGATCGTTTCCATTTACGCCGTCGCCGTTGAGGTCACCCACGGCTCCGCGCCCCGTCGCCACATAGTCGAACGGAATTCCGGAGACTCCGACATAAATCATGGAGAAGGTCGTCGCCCACGTCTTCCACGGCGCTGTGTACGTGCCGGCGATCAGCACCTTGTTCGGGATGTCGAACTGGGAAATACCGGTGTTCTCCCCGAGCAGATTGCCGGCGAGCTCACGGCCGAAGCGAAAGTTCGACGCCGCAGTGCTGCTCGTCACGTCCGAAACCGTGTACGAGTGACCATGCGTGAACGCACCGCTCGCCTCGAGCGCGTCTGAGAATCGCTTCTTCAGCTGCGCCGTGAGCTGATACGAATAGTCCTTCGACTGATTCTTCACATCGTAGACGCCGCCAGCCTTGAACTGCTTGCTGACGAGATTCGTGGTCGGCGTTCCGTTCGTCGCAAACGACGTCGCGTAGATAACGCGACCGAACCGGTCGACACCCGTCGGATCACCGACGTTGAGGTTCTGATAGAAGAACGAGTTCAGCCCGCGCGTGTAGATCCCCTCGAGCGTTCCGACGAAGCCGTTGCTGAACTGGTGATCGAAGCCCAACGTCGCGCGCAGCGTCTGCGGATACTTCAGCTTCTTGTTGAGCAGATCCACTTCGCTGTATGCGCCGGCGCCGATCGGACTGCCCGCTGAGTCGAGACAGGTCTGAGGCTGGTTGTTGATGTCGCTATTGAAGGCGGGAGCACGGCCGAGCCCTCCGGCGCCGCAGGAGAGCAGCCCGAGTCCGAAGCCCGAATTGGCAATCGTGTTCTCGAGCCACACCGCGGCGGGACGCCCCTGGAATACGCCGACACCGCCTCGCAGCTGGTCCGTTTGCTTCCCGGTAACATCCCAGTTGAAGCCCACGCGCGGCGACCACTGCACGTTGCCGGTCGGAAGTTCGTGGGTATCGCGATTGAAGAGGCTGTCGATGAGCTGGTTGGTGGCCGGGTGCGAGCTGATCGACGGCACGTCGAGGCGTATACCATAGAGAACGTTGAATCGATCGTTGATCGTCCACTGGTCTTCGGCATACACGGAGTAGTTCGCAGCGTCGAACTTCGAATGGAAACCCTGTCCGAGATTCAGACCGATCGTGTACGCGTTCGGATTCCCCGCCTCGAGCGAATCGAGGCTCGCGAACGTATACGCGCCCTGCGAATTGCGCGCGAACAGATTGTCCATCTTGTAGAACTCGTTGTGCGTGCCGACGCTGATCCGGTGCTTCGCGCCGACCGGGATCGTGAAATTGTCCGTGATCTCGAAGATGTCCTGGTCGAGCGAGTTTCCCTGCGAGTTCGACTCCGCTCCAGCGATCAGCGTGCCCGTAATCCCAGTGTTGACCGTGATCGACGGATAGTCCGCATTCGGCGGACGGAAGTCGCGAATGGTCGTGTATCCGAGGAACAGCTCGTTGTTCGCGCCGTTGTTCCAGTTCGTGAATAGCTGCGCGACCGCCGCGTTCTTCTTGTTGTTGAATGAGTACGCGTTCGATCCGAAGCGAAACGAAGTCGGTAGGCGGAAGAGCGTGTCGAGCTCCGCCTTGCCGTAGTTGTCGCGAATGACGAGTCGGCTGTTGTACGGCAGTACGAAGTCGAGACGCGCGAAGACGTTCGTCAGCGGATTCTTGTTCGACACCGCACCGGCAGCCCCAGCGTCGAGCCCATACGAGTCGCGCAGGATGTCCGTCATGCGCTGGATGGTCGCAGCATCGGCGGCGGAGGCGACACCCGCCGAGCCCGGATACGGACCCGGCGCCGGATACGCCTCGTCCTGCCACTCGGGCGAGACGAAGAAGTGAATCTTGTCCTTCACGATCGGCCCGCCGATCGAGAAGCCGTACTGTTTTTGCTGGAACTCACTCGCCCGCAGCAGCGGCACGTCGGCCGCGAGATCCTGATTGCGGAAGTAATAGTACACGGACCCGTGAAACTCGTTGGTGCCGCTCTTCGTCACCGCGTTGATCAGCGCGCCTGTGAAATTTCCCTGGCGCACATCGAACGGAGACAGCAGCACCTGGTATTCCTTCACAGCCTCCAGCGAGATCGAGCGCCCGCGAGCCTGCCCGCCAGGCTGACCGGTAGTGCCAAGTCCGAACAGATCGCTTTCGCTCGCGCCATCGATCTGGATGTTGTTGAACCGATTGTTCTGGCCGCCGCCCGAGAGCCCGGCGTTCTGCGCCTGCGTCACCTGCGGCGTCAGCGACAGAAAGTCGGTGAAATTGCGATTCAGCGTGGGAAGCCGGCGGAGCGCGCTGTCGGAGATGTCGGTTTGCACGCCGCGGCGCGACGAGGAGATCTGCGTGCTCAGCGTGTCGGAGGTCGCGCGCACCGTCACCACGGAGAGCTGTGCGGCCTGCGTGCCGAGCTTGAAGTTCACACGAAAGTTCTGGCCCAGAGTGAGGCGAACTCCGGTGACGCTGTCCGGCGCGAAGCCGAGGCGGCGCACCGTGACCACATATGGCCCGCCGACTTCGACGCCCTGAATGTAGAAATTTCCATTTGCGCGTGTGAGCGAGCCGCTCTTTACACCCGTCTGCTGATTCGTCACCTGAATCTGTGCGGACTCGACCGGCTGCCCGACCGAATCGGTGACGACGCCGCTGACGGCCGCCGTAGTGATTCCCTGCGCTGCCAGCGTACTAACGCCAACAACTCCCGAGGCCACGAGGACCCAGAGAGTCTTACGAAGCTCACGACTCATTTGCATGTAAAAGAATTCCTCGTGTGTGCAGCGAGCGATCCCGACCGAGTCCAAAAAGCTAGGTCACTCAGCGCGCGAGTCAAGAATTACGCGCAACAGATCAGTCACGACTCATGCAGCTGCTGACGAACCCATGCGTCGCGTGATGAACGCATAGACGGGGATGCCGAGCAGAATGCCGGCAAAGACACCGAGTGTGGCGATGCGGCTCGACGGACTGATGAGCGCGTTCACGAGCAGCGCGACGGTCGACGCGATAAAGATCGCGGGCACAACCGGGTAGCCCGGTACGCGGAACGACGTCTCGTAGCCCGGCCGCCGGCGAAGCACGAACACGGCGGCAACCGCGAGGGCGAGAAATGGCACGATCGCGATGACGAACTGATCCGCGAGCTGCTCGAAACCCCGCGTGAGCACGAAGCCGACGCCGATCGCGGCGTTGAGCACGATCGCGACGTACGGCGTCTGAAAGCGCGGATGCACCGCGGCGATCTGCTTGAACAGCAGCTTGTCGTCCGCCATCGCGAAGAAGATGCGCGGCGCCGTCATGATCGAGCCGTTGAGCGTGCCGAAGGTCGACAGCATCACGGTCACCGCGACGAACACGACTCCGGGCGAGCCGATCACCTTGAACGCAACATCCGCAGCCACGAGTCGCGAGTGGCGAATAGTCTCGACATCGAGCACGGAGAGATACGCGATGTTCGCGAGCGCGTAGATCGCGATCACCGCGACCGTCCCGATGATGATCGCGCGCGGCAGCGTGCGCCGAGCGTCCTTCACCTCGCCACCGACGAGGCTCACGTCCTCCCATCCATCGTACGCCCAGAGCACCGAGATCAGCGCGAGCCCGAAGGGCGCGAGCGAGAAGCTCCCTGGCGGCGCGGCCGGCGTGAAGTGCCCGCCAGTGTGCGGCAGCCCCAACGCGATCGCGATGATCACGATGAACAGCAGTCCGCCGTATTTCGCGACCGTCGTGAGATTCTGCACGAGCGATCCCCACTTGAGACCGACGTAGTTGAACGTCGCCGTCAGCGCGATCGCCAGCGCCGCCACCCAGTGCACGTACGTCGCATACGGCTCGACGCTCGGCTCGTGCCCGAGCACGCGAAAGAGATACTCGGCGAACGTCGTCGAGATGGCGCCGAGCGATGCGGCGCGAATGAGGAGCAGCTCCGACCATCCGAAGAGGAATGCGGCGCGCCGGCCCCACGCTTCCCGGATGAAGACGTAGAGGCCGCCCGTTGCGGGCAGTGCGCTCGCGACTTCGGCGAGCGTCAGCGCACCGCAGATCACGAAGACGCCGCCGAAGAGCCACACCGAGAGTAGTGGGAGCGGGCCGGGGAGCTTATCGGCGATGCCGGCCGGCGAGCGGAAAATCCCCGAGCCAATCGTCGACCCGATGAGCACCGCGACGGCGCTGAAGAGGCCGAGGCGGCGGGGGAGGCGCGAGGCGGGATCGTTGGAGACGGCGGGAGCTTCCATTGCCCATAATACTGCCCCGACGGCCCGGCGACACCCCGTAACCACCCGTCTTGCCCGTCATACGCAGCGCGGTCAACTTTCGCGGATTATTCCGACCCTCGTATCCGACGTGATCTTCTGGCTCGCTGCGCTGTGTTGCGCGCTGTCGCAGGCCGCCATCGTGCGCTCTGCGCTGCGGGCGCGCGCGCAGCGTCCGGACGGCACCGCGGCTCCTCCGCGGGCGATCGAGGTCGCATGGACGGTGCTTCCCGCCGTGATGCTCCTGGCGGTGCTCTTCTTCACATGGCGCACGCTGCATCCGGTGCCGCAATTCCAGATCACCCCGTGAGGCGCTGCCCGTGAAGTCACTGCGACGAATGGCACTGGCGACACTCACGCTGGCGTACGCGCTCATCGTCTTCGGGGCGATCGTGCGCATCTCGGGGTCGGGAATGGGGTGCGGCGATCACTGGCCGCGCTGCTTCGGAAGCTGGTTCCCGCCGCTCGACCAGCCGACGCTCGTCATCGAGTGGACGCATCGCTTGCTGGCGGCGATCACCGTCGCAATGGTGGTGGGGCTCGTCCTCCTCGCCTATCTCAAGCGCCGTGAGCCCGGTGTCTCCGGTCGACGCGGCGTCATGGGCGCAGCGATCCTGGCAGGCGCGCTGGTCGTTCTCCAGGCGCTGCTGGGGATGGTCACCGTGCGCATGGGCAACACGCCGTGGGCGACGGTCGCGCATCTGCTCAACGGGGCTTTCCTGCTCGCCGCGCTCGCAACGACGGCACTGCGCGCCGGCGGCCTCGGGGGTGCGTCGACTCTCGGCACGCTCCCCACCAGAACTCGCGCCGCGCGCGGCTCGGCGGCCGCCGCGGCGATCGCGCTGGTGACGGTGCTCTTCGGCGGTCTCACCGCGAAGATCCCGGGCGCGAACAGCGCGTGCGAGGGATTTCCGCTCTGTCGCGGGACGATTCTTCCGGCCCCTGCGCAGCACATACAGTTCACGCATCGTGTGCTGGCCTTTCTGCTCTTCCTTCACGTCCTCGGATTAATGATCGGCTTCGCGAAGCGACGTGAATCGCTGGTAGTCGTGCGCACCGTACGGATAGCCTTCGCGCTGATTCTCGTGCAGATCGTGATAGCGGCGGGGATGGTCGAGATGCATCTGCCGCCGATCATGCGCTCGCTGCACCAGGCCGACGGCATCGCGATCTGGCTGACGCTCTTCGCGCTCGCCTGGCTCTCGCGCTTCCCGAACGCGCACGGCACTCGCGAGTCGGCGACCGGCCGCGCGCCGACGCAGCCACTCGCGGCGTCCGTCGCAAGATGATGACCTCCGCCGCCGTCTCCAGCCGCACCAATTCGTTCGGTCGCGATCTCGTGATGCTCACGAAGCCGAGGATCATCTCGCTCCTGCTCGTGACGACGATCGCGCCCATGTACATCGCCGCGAGCCCGAGCCTGACGCTCGTGCTCTGGGTGCTGCTCGGCGGCTATCTCATGGCCGGCGGCGCGAATGCCGTGAACATGTTCATCGACAGCGACATCGACGGCACGATGGCGCGCACACGGCTTCGTCCGATCCCGAGCGGGCGGATGGATCGCCGCGCCGTGCTCGCATTCGGAACTCTCTGCGCGACGACGGCCACGGGGATCTTCGCGTACGAGGTGAACGTCACGTCCGCGGCGCTCGCGCTCGCGGGCTTCTACTTCTACGTCTTCATCTACACGAGCTGGCTCAAGCGACGCACGCCTCAGAACATCGTTATCGGCGGCGCGGCCGGTGCGTTCCCGCCGCTGGTCGGCTGGGCCGCCGCGACAGGGCATGTCGATCTCGCGGCGGTCTATCTCTTCCTGATCGTGTTCTACTGGACGCCCCCGCACTTCTGGGCGCTCGCGCTGAACAAGCAGGTGGACTACCAGCGCGCCGGCGTGCCGATGGCGCCCCTCGTGTGGGGTGAGCGCGAGACGATGTGGAACATGCTCTGGTACACGTTCATCCTGATCGCGCTCACACTCCTCCCCGCCCTCTTCGGCGCATTCGGCCCGATCTACGTCGTCTCGGCGATCGTGCTCGACGCGATTCTGCTCGGCGGCGTAATTCAGGTGCTGCGGAAGCCGGTGTGGAATGCGACGGCGTGGTGGCTCTACAAGTTCTCGCTGCTCTATCTCGCGCTCCTCTTCGCGGCGATGATGATCGACCGCGTCGTGTCCCGGTGATCGACAGGCCGGTGCCGCCCGAGATGGAGAATGGCGAGCTCGCAGTGCACGTCGTGAGCGAAGGTGGCGCGCACGACCACGTGCTGCTCCTCGCGCGCGATGCGGCGAACGTGCGCGTGCGCGAGTGGCACGGCGGCAACTGGTCGAAGGGGCCGAGCGAGAGTGTGGTGAGCGCGAGCGCACTGATCGCGCGTCTGGAGGCGATCGTCGCCAAACGGCAGCGCATCGAGCCCGATGTGCGCACGGTGCGGAGCTGGATCGCCGGGAGCGCTCGCTGAGCGCTCCCGTTGCGCCAGTAGCACCCAGGCGCTCGCTCCCATCACCGGTACCGCTGCGCCCACTGCTGGCGCGGCTCAGGCCCCACGTTCGCCCGCTCATCCTCGGCACGCTCGCGCTGCTCGTGAGCTCCGCGATCGGGCTCGCCTTCCCGCTCATCGTTCGCGAGCTGCTCGACGCCGCTTTCGTGCGAGGCGACGGAGAGCTCCTCAATAAGCTCGCGCTGCTGCTCGTCGTGATCTTCGCCGCGCAGGGGGCTATGAGCTTCCTGCAGGTGTGGCTCATCACCTCGGTGGCGGAGCGGGTGATCGCGAAGCTCAGAAGCGAGCTGTTCGCGCACCTCATTCGCTTGTCGCCGGGATTCTTCGCCGAGCAACGTACAGGCGAGCTGACGAGCCGCTTGAGCACCGATCTCACGCTGCTGCAGAGCGTGATGACGTATCAGTCGACGGAATTGATGCGGCAGCTCGTGTACCTCGTCGGCGGACTCGCGATGCTGACTATCACACATCCGCGCCTGACCGTGACGACGCTGGCAGTGGTGCCGGTCGTCGTCGGCGCTGCGTTCATCTTTGGTCGCGCGATGCGGAAGGCGAGCACGATCGTGCAGGACCGCGTCGCCGATGCGATGGGCACCGCGGAAGAGGCCTTTTCGCAGATCCGCATCGTGCAGAGCTTCACGCGGGAGCGTGCGGAGAGCGCGCACTACGATGCGCAGCTCGCCGACGTGGTCGACGCGGCGATCTACCGGGCGCGCGTGCGCGGCGTGTTCTTTGGCGTCATCACCTTCGCGGGCTTTGCAGGTGTGGCAGCGGTGCTCTGGCAGGGTGGGCGGCTCGTGCTCGCGCACCAGCTCACCGGCGGCGCGCTCGTCGAGTTCCTCTTCTACGCATTCTTCGTCGCCGCTGCGGTCGGCGCGCTCGGGCAGCTGTTCGGCGCGTACCAGGAGGCGATCGGCGCGGCACGACGAGTGTTCGACCTGCTCGAGACGAGGCCGACGATCGCGGATCCCGGGAAGCACGAGCCGCTGCCGAAGCCGGTGCGCGGCGACGTGCGGCTCACGAACGTGACCTTCCGCTATGGCGCGGAGCTCCCCGATGTGCTGCACGACGTGAGCTTCTCGATCGCGCCGGGCGAGATCGTGGCGCTGGTGGGGCCGTCGGGCGCGGGGAAGACGACCATCGCGTCGCTCGTGCCGCGCTTCTGGGATGTGCAGCAGGGCCTCGTCACTCTCGATGGCATCGACGTGCGCGCGCTCTCGCTCGGCGATCTTCGCGGCGCGATCGGCATCGTGCCACAGGAGCCTGCGCTGTTCAGCGGCACGGTGCGCGACAACATCGCGTACGCACGCGCCGATGCCACCGACGCCGAAGTCGATTCAGCCGCGCGCGCCGCGCATGCGATGGAGTTCATCGATCGCCTTCCCGACCGCATGAACACGCGCGTCGGCGAGCGCGGCGTAAAGCTCTCGGGCGGACAGCGACAGCGCATTGCGCTCGCTCGCGTCTTCCTCAAGAACCCGGCGGTCGTGATTCTCGACGAGGCGACCTCGAGCCTCGACACCGAGAGCGAGCAGCTCGTCGAGCAGGCGATGGAGGAACTGTTGCGAGGCCGGTCGACGTTGATCATCGCGCACCGGCTCAGCACCGTCCGGCGCGCAGATCGCGTGATCGTGCTCGAGGGCGGTGTCATCGTGGAAGAGGGAAGCCACGAGGAGCTCATTGCGAGCGGCGGTCTCTACTCCCGGCTGCATCGCGCAGCAGGATTGAGTCTAACGGCATAGGGAGCATGATCGGGCGACCGATCGCGCACCGCAATCAAACCGGCCGCGCTCAGCGCGACCGCACTATCACTTTGCCCTTGAACGTCCGCACGGTAATGTCCGCGGACGCGGCGCCGAGTGAGAGCCGAAGGTTGTGAACTCCCGCAGCGGCCGGGCGCACCGACGCGAAGCCGTTGTCGATCTCGCCGTCCACGGTCGAGAGCTCGAGCCGGGCCGAGACGTCGTGCGGCAGGAGCAAATCGATCGTCCCGCTGTGAGTCGAGAGCTCGAACAGCGCGTGCGGGGCGATCGCTGCTGCGTAGTGGATGTCTCCGGTGACCGACGTGAATCGGCCGTGCATGATCGATGAGGTCGCGATGTCGAGCGTCCCGCCGATCGTCGACGCATCGACGTCCTGCGGTGTGCCACGCACGACGAGATGTCCCTTCCCCGTCTTCGCGCGCGCGAATGGCGTTGTGGCCTCGAGATCGATGTCGCCGCTCATCGCCTCGACGTCGAGCGAGCTCGCGGCTCCATCGATGTGGTAGCGACCCGAGACCGTATAGAACCAGCCACTCACATCGGTCGCATCGACGATCGCGTCGGCGGTCTTGAGCGAGAGCTGGCTCCGGCGGGGCACGTAGATGAGCAGATGCGACTCGGGCAGCTCTCCGCCATCGCGCTGCTCGATCACGAGCTTGTAGCCCGACGTGTCGCGTCCGCCGAACATCAACGTCCCACTGGACGGCACGCGCCCGCGGACCACGATAGAGTCACGATCCCAGGCGACTATCCGGACCGTGCCGGACGGGATGAACATCTTGAGCGGCGAGCCCGCACGCAGCGCGCGCGCGCGAAGGACGGGGTCGGTCGCGCCTGCGTGTTGCGCGTGCGCCCGTGACGGCACGAGCGCGCCAACGACGCACGCGCACAGCAGCGCGAACACTCGCACGCTAACCCGCATTGTTCGCCCGCCTCAGCAGATCGACCTTCTCCCGATACGCGGCCGCGAGCAGACGCTGCAGCGCGATGTTGTGCGGATCGCGCGCCAGCGCATCCTTCTGCTCGGCGATGCTCCTGTCGATGATCGCGAGATCTCCGCTCAGCGACGCCGACGCGGACGGCCCCATCATGGCCTTCTGCATCTCGAGATCGTTGAGCAGCCGTCGCGATTCGTCCTCATAGAAGCGCGTGGAGTCGACCGCGCTCGCAAAGGCGACGTCCCGCGAGGGCGACACCGCTTCGCTCGCGTGCGGCGTCCATCGCTGCATCTGGGTGAATGCCGCAATGAGCAGCGCCGCCGCCACCGCTGTCGAGCCAATCGCCAGCCATGGCCGGCGAGCGCTCGCGCCCGACGCGCGGCCCGCGAACGCCTTGGGCGCGACTACCTTCGACTCTTCGATGCGCGAGCGAATCGCCGGCCAGAGATCGTCGAGCGAAGGCGCACCGGTATTTGCCTCTCGTGCGCGTGTCATCACGGTCCTCAGGCGGGCGACTTCCGCAGCGCAGCTCTCGCACTCGGACAGATGCCCGTAGACCGCGCGCATCTGCTCCGCATCGAGCGAGCCGTCGGCTGCGCCCTGCAGCCGCTCTTCGGTGAGATGCGCCTGGGTCATGGTTCGAGCAGCCTAGCGAGCGCGCGCCTCGCACGGAAGAGTTGCGTGCGGGATGTTCCCGCGGCGATCCCGGTCATCGTTGCGATCTCATCGTGCGCATATCCCTCGATGTCGTGCAGCACGAACACCGTGCGAGCGCCCATCGGCAGCTTCGTCATCGCCGCGGCGATGTCCATTTCTGCGTCGGGATCGGCACGCTGCTCCAGCGCGTTCAGCGCGATGCCCTCGGGGTCATCGAGCATTCGCATCGCATCTCTCTTCTTCGATCGCCATCGCTCGAGCACGACGTTCACCGTGAGCCGGTGCAACCACGTCGCGAGCGTGCTCTGCCCGCGAAAGCCCGGCAGCCGCTCCCACGCGCGCACGAATGCATCCTGCACCAGCTCCGTCGCCTCCACATCGTCGCCGCACATCCGCTTGCACAGCGCGAAGACCGCCCGCGCATGCGCCCGATACACCCCTTCGAATGCGTCGACGTCACCCGCCTGTGCCCGGCGCACGAGCGCGTCCATCCGCTCGGCATCGCCGTCGTCATGCTCCACGACGGCGACACCGCTCCTGGGTGGCTTCATCGCTGCTCGCACTCGCAAGCGTCAGTGCGCCGACGCAACCGTGAGTGTCGAATCGATTTCGCGCGCCGCCACGGGACGCGGAATCGGTCTCCCCTCGGCGAACGTCGCGGTAATGTTCACGCCCGACACCCGGCCCAGGGCGTCGAGCGTCACGAGCGCAGTGGTCTCGTGGAGCGACACGCGCAGCAGCCAGGTGCCTTCATTCGCCCACTGCTTCCGGAGCGCAAAGACGCCCGGTCGCGACGTCGCGTCGAATTTGAGCGGAATCGAGCGACGTACGCCGTTCACGATTCCCTCGGCTGAGCCGCTCACGTCAGAGATCGTGGGGGTCCCGTCACGCGTGGCGGCGTGGACGAGCAGGACCGAGCCGTCGAGCGACCGATCGTACGGATTCACGGGCGACTCGAACGAAAGCCAGGGCGGCCATTTCACATGAGCTGGTGCGGCGGCGGTCATCACGAAGAGCGCGGCGGCGAGCGATGCGAAGCGAACGAGACGAAGCATGGATTCCTCCGATTTGACGGGTGACGCGTGTTCCCTCACCCGATTGGATGCTTGCTTCGCTCGATTTGCTTACATCCGATTCGGGTCGCGTGCTCGCTCGACCCGCCTACACCACGATCAAGTCGTGCTGATAGTCCTCGGGCGTGATGATGACCTCGCCGGGCGCGATGAACGCGTTCACCTCGGCGCGCACGCCGATCTCGCCCGTCAGATACGCACCCGGCTCGATCGAGAATCCCAGCCCCGGAATCAGCTCGCGCACTTCGCGCGACTCGAAGTTGTCGATGTGCGGCCCTGCGCCGTGCAGCTGCCGCGAGTCGATCGAGTGACCTGTGCGATGCGTGAACTCCTTCCCAAAGCCTCGCGCCGTGAGGATGTTGCGCGCTGCGTCGTCCACCTCGGCTCCGCGCACCACCTCGCCTTGCGGAATTCTCTCGCGCAGGAGAGCGATCGACGCGTCGCGCGCATCGCGCACAGCAGTCCACACCTCGAGCATGCGCGGAGTCGGCTCGCCGAGTGAGCCCATCCACGTCTGGTCCGCGTAGATCCCATCGTGCTCGCGCGCCCAGAGATCGATGAGGAGCAGATCGCCGCGGCGAATCTCGCGAGGATTGTCGGCGCTCGGCGCGTAGTGCGGGTTCGCGGCGTTCTCGTTCGCGCCGACGATCGGATCGTGGTCGAACTCGAGCTTTGCCGCATGAAAGCGCGCGGCGATCCACTGCTGCAGCTCGTACTCGGTGATCGGCTTGCTCGTGCGGCTCCGCTTCCCCGCCTCCTCGAATGCCG
Organism: Gemmatimonadaceae bacterium; assembly: GCA_013697785.1. Taxonomy (GTDB): domain Bacteria; phylum Gemmatimonadota; class Gemmatimonadetes; order Gemmatimonadales; family Gemmatimonadaceae; genus FEN-1250. The sequence continues at coordinate 51,615 of JACCWE010000101.1, read as the reverse complement.
CGCGCGCAGTTTCCGCCACGATTTTCGCCGCGCGCCGGTGCGATGCGAGCTGCGCACTCGTCCAGAGCGCGTAAAACTGGGAGACGAGCTCGCCCGACGACACGATCTCCGCCCCCGCTGCGCGCACCATCTCGAGAACCCCGCCCGGCACGCGATCGAGATATGGCACTGCGTCGCCCGGCGAATACTCCATCGCGATCTTCCTGCCCTGCACGAGGGAGAGCAGCGTCGCCTCGAGGACCTTCCAGCTGCCGTAGCGCACACGCTTCCATTCGGCGGGCCAGCGATGCCACGGCCCCTGCTCGATGTCGTGCGTCACCGCGACCGGCACACCGTCTCGCGGCACCCAGCCGAAGACGCGCCGCGTCACCATCCCGTCGAGCGCGAGCGCGCCCGCGGCGATCGGATTCGCGCCCTGAAAGTCGTAGAGAAGCCAGCCGTCGAGCTTCGCGTCGGCGAGGGCTTTCTGAAGAGCGGGAAGCGTGTCGGGGGTCAGCATTCGTCGGAGATCTCTCGCGAAGTCAGTGGCTGATCGACCGCCATTCGGCGCGCCACTCGCACAGACCCTCGCCCTTCCCCGCGCATCGCACGTGGTCGACGGCGCCGCCGCTCGCGCCGAGCAGGCGCAGAAGCTCCTGCAGCACCGCCTCATAGTATGCGCAGCCGGCACCGCGGGGCGCGCTGTCGAGGGTGGCCGAGCGTTCTACCTCGAGAGTCAGATACGAGCCGCTGCGTCGAACCTTCCCGTTGAGAAAGCGCCCGGCGATCCGCTGAACGTGCCGAAGCGCGATTGGACGCGACAGCATCGCCGGCAGCACCGTTATCATCCGACGCGTGGCGGCCGGTATGCTGAGATAGGTCTGCATGGCCAGATAGCGGCCGGCGGCGCGAAAAACGGCCTCCGCGTCCGGGCGGCGCCCGATGAGGCGCGCCAGCCCCACGGCCTCGTCGAAGACCGGGCGCTCTTTACGACGCGCGGCGTCGGTGTAGCGCTTGATCTGCGCGTACACGGTATCACTCAGGCCGAGGCGTTTGTTGCGGAGCTCGGGTACGAACTCCGCATCGAGATCGCCATCGGGGCTATCGACGTTGCGCACCGCCTCGAGAAAGCTGAGCGGGAGGAGCGCGTCGACGGTCGTAGACATGTGTTGGGAAGGGGCGACGGAGGGCTGCGAAGAAGCTAATCTCCCGGCAGGGTCCCTTCAAGCAGTCCGGTGGGAACCGGGAGCCGTTTTCGGGGCTTCATTTCATAGCAGCCGGGAGGTCAATTTCATCCGGGATTTGCTCCGCGACTTGATCCGCGCCCAGCGCGCTCCAGCATCTCAGCACGAGCCGTTCATGAATGAGTGTCCCTCAGGCGATAAGTCGCCCTGCCAACGCACGATGGAGAAGCTCTACGAGTTTCTCGACGGCGAGCTCACCCCCGATGTGGATGAGCAGATCCGCGCACACCTGGCCGAGTGCCGCGGGTGCTTTCCGCACTTCGAATACGAGCGGGTGTTCCTGCGATTCATGGAGAAGCGCGCGGTTATCGAGCGCGCCCCGCCAACGCTCAGGCGGAAGATTCTCACCGCGCTGATGAACGAAGAGGTCGCTCGCACACAGGAGTGATCGGTCGGGCGATTGCCGGCGCATTCGTCGCCGCCGCGATCGCGCTTGCCGCCTGGCGCGCGGGCTCACTCACCCGCTCCGGCGCCGTGGCAGCTCTGTTCACTGGCACGCTGGCGATCGCGGCCGGATGGGCGTGGGGTGAGCTGCTCATCATCTATTTCGCCTCCTCATCGCTCTTGAGCCGCGTGGGAGCGCGCGTGAAGGCAGAGCGAAGCATCGGCATCGTCGAGAAGGGCGGCGCGCGTGACGCGACGCAGGTGTTCGCCAACGGCGCCATCTTCGCTCTCGCCGCAGTCTCGCAGCTGATCCTGCCCTCCGACACGTGGCTGGCCGCCGGCGCCGGCGCGCTCGCAGCGTCCGCTTCGGACACGTGGGGCACCGAGATCGGAATGCTCGCGAAGGCTCCCCCCCGCATGATTACGACGTGGCGCGTCGTGCCAACCGGTACTTCGGGCGGGGTGAGCGCACTCGGTCTCGCGGCGATGGCGAGTGGCACGCTGTTCATCGCGCTCGCGGCGTGGTTGGTGCAAGGCAACTACGGGAACGCACGCGTCGCGATCGCAGTATCACTCGGGGGAATCGTCGGTTCACTCGTGGATTCGTTGGTCGGCGCACTTGCGCAGTCGCGACGATATTGCGCGACGTGCAGTAGCGCGACGGAACGCGTGGTGCACGACTGCGGCACGCGAACCGAGCGCGCGGGAGGAGTCAAATGGCTGAACAACGACGGCGTCAACGCCGCCAGCACCATAATCGGAGCGCTCGTCTCGGCCTGCGCGTTCATGCTCGCGCGCTAGCGGGCGCCGCTTGAGCACGCGTCCGCGCGTGCTGCTCGTGAGCGCGAATCGCGAGCGCCAGCCAATGCCCGTCGTGCCGAACGGCGTCGCGTGCGTAGCGTCCGCTCTCGATCACGCGGGTCACGATGTGCGCGTGCTCGATCTCTGCTTCGCCCGCGATCCGCACCGCATGGCGCGCGAGACGACGCAGTCGTTCAAGCCCGATGTCATCGGGCTCTCGGTTCGCAACATCGACAACAGTGATCTCGTCGCGCTGCAGCACTACACGCCCGCAGCGGCATCGCTGCTGGCGACGCTTCGGGCGAGCGCGCCGAGCGCGCAGGTGATCGCGGGTGGCGCGGCATTCGGTGTGGCGCCGGAGGCGCTCAGCGATGAGCTCGGAGTCGAGCACGCCGTGGCGGGTGATGGGGAGCGCGCGACGCCGGCGCTGATCGCCGAGCTCGCGGCCGGGCGTACGCCGGGCGCGATTCCGGGCGTCGTGCGACGCGTGGACGGACGCCGCGTGCTCACGCCGCCAGGCGGTGATGGCGCACTCGACTCTCTGCCGCCCGTGCACATGCATCGCTGGCTCGATCTCAAGCGCTACGAGCGACGGGGCGGCACGGTGCCGATCCAGACGAAGCGCGGCTGCGTGTTCAAGTGCATCTACTGCACATATCTCAACGTGGAGGGGTGGGGCTATCGCCTGCGCGAGCCCGAGCTCGTAGCCGACGAGATCGCGGAACTCGCGACCGAGGCGCACATCCGACACTTCGAGTTCGTCGACTCGACGTTCAACGCGCCGCCGCGCCACGCGATGGCGGTGTGCGAGGCGATCGCACGCCGCAATCTGAAGGTCCATCTCGACACGACGAACTTCACGCCAGCCACGGCGAGTGTGGAGCTGCTCGACACAATGCGCCACGCGGGCTTCAAGTGGCTCGGGATCACGGCCGAGAGTGCGAGCGATCCGGTGCTGGAGAAGCTGCAGAAGGGCTTCGACGTGGCGCAGCTGCGGAAGGTGGCGGAGAACGTCGAGGGCGCCGGGATGGGCGTGCTCTGGATCTTCCTGATCGGCGGGCCGGGCGAAACGCCGGCGACGCTCGAGGAGACGCTGAAGTTCGCGGCATGGCGACTCGACCAGGGCGACGCCGTTTATCTCACGGTTGGGCTTCGCGTGTATCCCGGGACGACGCTGCACAACATAGCGATGGACGAGGGGGTCGTACCGCGCGGAGATCCGCTGCTCGTGCCGAAGTTCTACTTCTCCTCGGAGCTGAACATGGAGGCGACACTGGTGCGCCTGCGCGCTTTCGCGGCGAAGTATCCGCGGTTCATGTTTTCCGCCGACTCTCGCTCTGCACTGCTTCCGCATCTCACGCGCCTCGCATCGGCGTTGAGACTTCCGCGTCCGCACTGGAGATACATGGGCGTCTTTCAGCGGCTCTCCCGCTCGTTCTCGTGAGCAGCGCCTCGTGAGCTCTCGCGGTGAGATCGATGTGCTGGTGGTGGGCGCCGGCCCCGCCGGGAGCTCGGCCGCGTGGCATCTCGCGCGCGAGGGCGCGCACGTGGTGATGCTGGACCGCGCGAAATTTCCGCGCGAAAAACCGTGCGCCGAATATCTCAGTCCTGAGGCATCCCGGATCTTGTCGGTGATGGGCGCGCTGGAAGCGTGTGAAGCGGCGGGTGCCGCGCATCTCTCGGGAATGGTGATTCGCTCGCCGAACGGCTCACGCATTCGCGGCGAGTTCGCGGCAGCGCACGGCTTCCACGCCTTTCGAGATCGCGGGTTGGCGCTCCGGCGGCCGGTGCTCGACACGATCCTGCTCGAGCGCGCGCGGGCAGCCGGCGCGGAGGTTCGCGAGGGGAGGCAAGTTATCTCAGTACTAAGAGATTCCCGCGGCGCGGTGTGCGGGGTGCGTGTGCGGGGGAATGGTGGTGAGAAGGGCGACAGTGGCGACGGGGAGATCCGCGCCCGTCTCGTCATCGGCGCCGACGGGCTCCGCTCCACCATCGCGCGCCGCATGGGTGTTGCGCGCAACGCGCTCGGGCCCCGCCGCCTCGCCTTCATCGGACACTATCGCGATGTCGGCGGGATCACGGATTTCGGCGAGATGCACGTGGAGCGCGAGGGGTATGCGGGCTTCGCGGATGTCGGGCACGGGCTCACGAACGTCGCCGTGGTGGTGCCGCGCGCGAGCGTGCGCGACGCAGTGGCCGGCAATCCGGCCGCCTTCCTCGAGCGCTGGTTCGCGGCGCGTCCGCACCTCGCCCCCCGCATGGCGAGCGCTGTGCGCGCCACCACGGTGCGCGTGACTGGTCCCTTCGCGGTGCATGCCTCGCGCGCGTGGGGCCGCGGCGTCGCGCTGGTGGGCGATGCCGCCGACTTCTTCGACCCTTTTACGGGCGAGGGGATCTATGCGGCGCTTCGGGGGGGCGAGCTGCTCGCTCCCTATGCGCTGGAGTCGCTGGCCGCTGACCGCCCGCGAGATGCGGACGCGGCGCTCCGGGAATATGATCGCGCGAGGCGCCGGACGTTCCGAGGCAAATGGGCGATCGAGCGACTCGTCGCGCTCGCGGTCGGCGCACCGGCGCTCTTGGACCGCGCCGCCTCGACCCTCGAGGCCAGCCCCGCGATGGCCGACCTCTTCGTCGGAGTGGCCGGGGATTTCGTTCCGGCGCGCGAAGTGCTGCGCCCGGGCTATCTGGCGAAGCTGATCTTCGGCAACGTACTCAAGTCCAGACACTCCCCGCTTCCACTCGCGCCATAGTCATGCCCCTCTCCACGATCGATCCAGCCACATTCCGCAGCGTGCTCGGCCGCTTCGCCAGCGGTGTCACCGTCGTCACCGTGCGCGATGTCCAGCACTACGATCACGGCATGACGGTCACCGCGTTCTGCTCGGTCAGCCTCGAGCCACCGCTCGTGCAGGTCTCCATCGGGAAGGCAGCGTCGCTTCACGGCGTGCTGGGCACGGGGAATCTCGCGTCGCAATTCGCGGTCAACATCCTGAGCTCGAAACAGGAGCCTCTCGCACGACGCTTCGCGGAGGAGCATCCGGATCGCTTCGACGGTGTGGGCTTTACGCGCGGCGTCACGGGCGCGCCCATTCTCGATGAGTGCCTGGATGTCATCGAATGCGAGGTCCAGAGCCGCTACGAAGCCGGCGATCATACGATTGTCATCGGCACCGTGATTGGCACGGCCACGAACGAGGGAAGCCCACTGCTCTACTATCGCGGCGGTTACGCTTCGCTCCAACGATGACTCGATGATGAGCTCGCTCCTCACGCCACAGCGCCGGCGCGGCCACGAAATCCTCGACGACCCGCTCGTCGACGACCAGCTCCGCGCGCGCTCACTTTCCGACGTCGCCCGATCCAACACGATCTTCGGCGGCTCGCGCGCCGTCGAGGCCGAGCTCGAGATCGCAATCGCATCGTCGAAGGAACGCTCGCTCTCGCTCCTCGACGTCGGCACCGGCATCGGCGACATCCCGGCGCGCGTGACGGAGACGTGGAGCGCGCGCGGGCTCACCATCAACGCCTTCGGGATCGACATCAGCGCATCGCTCCTGCGCGAGGCGCGCACGAGCGGCCTCATCCCCATGTGCGCCGATGCGCTCGCGCTTCCGCTTCGCTCGAAGAGCATCGACATCGTCGTCTGCTCCCAGACGCTTCACCACTTCGAGGCCGCCGACGCGATCGTCGTCCTCAGCGAGCTCGACCGCGTCGCTCGCGAGCGCGTCATCATCAGCGACCTTCGCCGCAGCTGGCTCGCCGCCGCAGGCATCTGGCTCGCCTCGTATCCGCTCGGCTTCCACCCGGTGAGCCGGCACGATGGTGTGGTCTCCGTTCTGCGCGGCTTCACGCCCGACGAGCTCACACAGCTCGTTCAGCGCGCAACTCGACAGACGCCCGCGGCCCGCCGTCGCATCGGCTTTCGTACGACGGCGTCGTGGACACCCCGAACGCTCGCCGCATGACAGGCACCACTCGCTCCACCGTAGCGCCCTTCGACCTTGGCGCGATGCCACAGACGCGCCGGATGCGTACTGTGGACGAGCTGCTCGTTCGTGCTCCGCTCCCCCGCATCTTCGAATACGCGCGGGAAGTCGACCGCTGGCCCGAGCATCTCGAGCACTATCGCTGGGTGAAATTCGAGAGCCGCGCCAGCGATGGGGGCGGTATCGTCGAGATGGCGGCGTGGCGACCCTTCGGTTCAGTACGGTGGCCGACGTGGTGGAAGTCGGAGATGTCCGTGAGCGACAGCGCGCCGAACGTGCGCTTTCGACATGTAGCGGGTATCACGAAGGGAATGGAAGTCGAATGGAGCTTTGCACGTGAAGGCGACACCACGCGCGTACGCATCGTGCACTTGTGGAATGGACCACGATGGCCACTCGTCGGCATCGTCGCCGCGAAAGCGGTAATCGGACCTGTATTCGTTCACGGCATCGCATCGCGTACGCTTGCGGGCCTCGCAGCGGTCGCCGAGCGCGGGCCGGGAACCTCGAGAGGATAGCATCATGACGGAAAGACGTCGGGTCGTCATCACCGGACTCGGTGCGATCACGCCCATCGGTCTCACGGCGAATGGACTCTGGGATGGACTGCGCGCGCAGCGGTCGAAGGTTCGCGAGCTCTCGCGCTTCGACCCCTCGCTCTTTCGCAGCCGTCTCGCCGCGCAAGTCGACGATTTCGTTCCAGGAGACTTCCTCGAGGCGAAGCGGACCAAGCGTCTCGACCGTTTCGGGCAGTTCTCAGTGGCGGCGGCACGACTCGCGCTCGAGGACTCCGAGATCGACCTCCTCGCCGAGGACCGCGAGCGCATCGGCGCGATGATGGGCACGGCGCTCGGAGGCGTTGGCTACGCCGAGGAGCAGTGCTCGGTGTTTTACACGGGGAGCGTGAGGGACGTTGACCCCGCGCTCGCGCTGATGGTCTTCGGCGGCGCGTCGAGCTGCAACATCGCGATCGAGTTCGGCGTGATGGGCCCGAACTCGACGAATGCGATGAGCTGCGCGTCCGGCACGATCGCAATCGGCGAGGCCTTCCGGCAGGTGCGCGACGGCTACGCCGACGTCATGCTGGGCGGTGGTGCCGAAGCGCCGCTGTATCCGCTCTGCTTCGGCGCGTTCGCGCTGATCCGCGCGATGAGCACGCGCAACGACGATCCGTGCACGGCGTCGCGCCCGTTCGACAAGGATCGCGACGGCTTCGTGATGGGCGAGGGAGCCTCGGTGCTCGTGCTCGAGGAGCGGTCGCGCGCGATCGCGCGCGGCGCGAAGATCTACGGCGAGATCGCGGGCTTCGGGATGTCGAACGATGCGTATCACATGACGGCGCCGCGTCCCGATGGCACGCAGGCCGCACGCTCGATGCGGCGCGCGCTCGAAGACGCGGGCGTCACCGCCGACGAAGTCGGCTATGTGAACGCGCACGGCAGCTCGACACTGCTCAACGACAGCACCGAAACGCTCGCGATCAAGCAGGTGTTCGGCGAGCGCGCGTACTCGATTCCGGTGAGCGGCACCAAGGGGTACTACGGCCACGCGCTCGGCGCGAGCGGCGCGATCGAGGCGGGGATCTGCGCGCTGGCGATGACGAACGACTGGCTGCCGCCGACGGTGAACCTCGCGATCGCGGACGAGAAGTGCGACCTCGACTACATCAAGCGCGACGGGATCAAGTCGTGTCCGGAGGTGATTTTGTCGAACTCCTTTGGCTTTGGCGGGATCAACGCCGCGCTGGTGTTTCGTCGGAACAACTAGGGATTGAGGAGTCAACGCCTCTCGATCACGATGCGGCAGATTCTCTTTGTTCAGGGTGGAGGCAAGGACGTCCACGATCAGTGGGACAACACGCTGGTCGAAAGTCTTCGGCGCGAGCTGGGCGCGGGGTACGAGATTCGGTATCCGCGCATGCCGAATGAGGCGGATCCAAAATTCGGAGAATGGCGAGCAGCGGTCGAGAGCGAGATCGCGGCACTCGACGGCGGAGCGATCGTTGTTGGCCACTCGATTGGAGGGACCGTATTGATCAACGCCCTGGCCGAGCGCACGCATGGGGTCCATCTCGGAGCGATAATCCTGCTCGCGGCGCCATTCGTCGGCGAGGGCGGGTGGGAGAGCGATGACATTTCGCTGCACGCTGACCTGGGCGCGCGACTGCCCGCGGGCGTGCCGGTGTCGCTGTATCACGGCGAGAAGGACGAGACTGCACCCATCTCACATGTGCGATTGTATGCAGCGGCGATTCCGCTTGCGCGCGTGCGGCGGCTTGCGGGGCGCGATCATCAGCTCCACGATGATCTCGCGAACGTTGCAGGCGACATCCGGGGGCTCGAGCGCTAGAGCAATGCTCGGCGTTTGTCAGAAAGAAAATTCTCGAGCGGAAGGTCGCGCGGGATCCGGTCGAGCGGATGATACAGGACGCGCAAAAGTGTAAATTCCGTGCTGATGACCTCCACCGACGCTCCCGACTCCACCCTGATTGCCAAGTCCGACGCCCTCCTCGCTCGCGAGACCGAGCGACGCCGCACGTTCGCGATCATCTCGCACCCGGACGCCGGCAAGACGACGCTCACCGAGAAGCTCCTCCTCTACGGCGGCGCAATTCACCTCGCCGGATCGGTGAAGTCGCGGCGCGCCGAGCGGCATGCGACGAGCGACTGGATGGAGCTGGAGCGGCAGCGCGGAATCTCGGTGACGTCGAGCGTGCTGCAGTTCGACTATCAGGGCTTCCGGATCAATCTCCTCGACACGCCTGGTCACGAGGACTTTTCCGAGGACACGTATCGCACGCTGATGGCGGCGGACAGCGCGGTGATGCTGCTCGACAACCGCCGCGGCGTGGAGGATCGCACGCGTCAGCTGTTCGCGGTGTGCAAGCGGCGGCGGATGCCGATCTTCACGTTCGTCAACAAGTGCGATCGTGCCGGCGAGGATCCGCTCAAGCTCATCAGCGATGTCGAAGCCGACCTCGAGATCAATTGTTATCCGGTGACGTGGCCCATCTATCGGGACAGCGTCTTCGCGGGCGTGTACGATCGGCGGCGCAAGCGTGTGGAGATGTTCGAGCGCGGCACCGATCACGGGTCACGGATGGCCGAGCAACAGAGCTCCGAGCTCGACGATCCCGCGTTGATCGCGATGCTCGGCGAAGACGCGCACGCACGGCTCGTGCAGGAGATTGGGCTTCTCGATGCGGCCGGGCACGAGTTCGACCATGCGGCGCTGCTCACCGGTGATCTTTCGCCGGTGTTCTTCGGGAGCGCGCTCACGAACTTCGGCGTCGAGCCTTTCCTCGAGGAATTTCTCGACCTCGCGCCGTCGCCGTCACCGCACGAGTCGACGAAGGGAACGGTCGAGCCGACGAACCCGGAGTTCTCGGGGTTCGTGTTCAAGATTCAGGCGAACATGGATCCGCGTCATCGCGATCGGATAGCATTCGTGCGCGTGTGCTCCGGGCGATTCGAGGCGGGGATGCAGGTGAAGCTCGGGCGCACGGGGAAGATCGTGCGACTTCCTGCGCCGCAGCAGTTTCTGGCGCGCGAGCGGAGCGCGGTGGAAGAGGCGTGGCCGGGCGACGTGATCGGCGTCGTCGACAAGGGGACGCTCCGCATCGGCGACACGCTCTCGCCCAATGGCGACGTGGAATATTCGGGAATTCCGCGTTTTGCGCCGGAGCACTTCGCACGCATCATCGGCACGGATCCGATGCGCCGGAAGCAGCTCGACGCGGGGCTGCGCCAGCTCACCGAAGAAGGCGCGGCGCAAGTGTTCTTCACCGAGGTCGACGGCGGGCCGAACCCGGTGATCGGCGCCGTCGGGATGCTGCAGTTCGACGTGATGCTCTTTCGACTCGAGCACGAGTACGGTGCGCCGTGCCGAATCGAGAAGCTCCCGTATCGCTACCCGCGCTGGGTGACGGGGCCCGAGGCGGCCATCGAGCGCGCATCGCGCGGCAGCGGCCGCATGCGCCTCTACGACGCGAAGGGGATGTCGCTCCTCGTGTTCGACGAGCTGTGGACGCTACGGAGCACGCAGCAGCACGAGTCGACGCTGACCTTTCACGAGGTGGCGCCGCAGTAATTGGGGAGTCGCGGGAGAGTCGTGATGGGGTGACGGACAGCTAACGATCAGCAAACGCCTCTCGAGCAGATTGCCGCTGAGTTACTCGGCACTCACCACCATGCTCACGAGGTACGAATGACGTCGCTCGTCCTGATTCGCCGACTCTTTGTGGCCACAGCCGTGATCGCCGCTTTCGCGATCTCTCCAACATCGCTCGCCGCCCAGCAGAACGCTCCGAACACGACAGGCCTTCCGATGTATCCGAAGCTCAATACGGGCTCCGAGTATCCGTCAGTCAAGACGAAGACGGGCCGCTACAAGACCTACACGGCGCAGAGCCCGGACGCGGTGGCGGTAGTTGAAGCCTGGTATCGCAAGGCACTACCGCATGCCGTCGAGACCAGGGACGACAATTCCTTCACCCACGGCATCATCCTTACCGTCGGCAAGGACAAGGTGCTCGTCTACTCGATCGGAAAGTCGACGTTCGGTCTGGTCGAGCTCCAGAAATATCTGGGGAGCTGATCGCTCATGCGGATGAAGTTCCGGCGCGTTTGGGCAGAGCGGAAGCTCTGGAACACAAGCATCAACAATGGAGATACGGACAAAAACGGAAAGAGGCACGGACCACAAACGGAGACTGCGAAATCGCGCGCCGTTTCCGTTTCCGACGTGACAGTGCACCGCGACACCTCTGGATGCTTTACGCCGTTCGACTAGCTCCGTAAATCCGGCGGATAGTCCGGCGGCTGCACCGGGGCCTCGCTCGCCTGTTCCGAGAGACGCTCCTCGTATTCGAGCACGTTGTCCGGTGTGTAGGTGTGCTTCACCAGCGGCATCGGCGCATGCGCGTACTTCGCGCGCCATTCGCCGATCGATTCGTCCACGACTTCGGACGTGATGCGTCCGTCGTCGCGCGCGCCGTGGTGGCCCAGACCGCCGTCGATCGTGCGATTCGCCGGCTTCCACATGCGATACCACAGCGTGAGTGACTCGTGCAGCGCTCTCGCGCTCGGCGGCGCGCCATCGAGCGATGAGGGATCGAGCTCGAGGCGGCATGCCCTCGTCACGCGGTCGGACATCCAGCGGAGGGTGAGCGTCGCGAGTCCACGCTCCGGCCACGGGTAGCCGCCACCCACATCCGAGTGCACGCCCGTGAACCATCGCTGCTCGACGCGCTGCCCGTGCTCGCGCGCGTCGGGCTGCTGAAGCCAGAGCGTCGGCACGAATGGGCGACGCCGCTCATCCGCCGCAACCGCATGAAACGCGCAGTCGACCCAGCTGCTCAGCGTCACGTCGTGAAAACCGTAGCGATGCGCCGTGAGATGCCCTATGAGCCCAACCGGAATTCCGAGCGAGCCGACCGTGTCCCACACACCGAGGCAGGTGATGCGAAAATCCGGATGAGAGTTCTCCTTCCGGAAGTCGACCGACGACTGCGCGGACGGCGCCGTTGCATCGCCGCGCGCGCGATAATGCCCGAAGGCCTCGCCCACCGCGGCGTCGACTGTTTTCCCGATCGGCAGCTTTTCCGGATTGATGATGCCGCAGTTGCGCACGAGCCCCGCGAGACTGCGCACCGTGTATGCCCCGCGGCTGAAGCCGAAGAGATAGACGTAGTCGCCCGGATGATAGTTGTCGACGAGGAATCGATAGCACTCGCGGATGTTGCGGTCGATTCCGCGCCCCGTGACACCGCCGACCACGCGGTCGATGAAGCCACCGGTGCCGACGCCCGGGTGATAGAACGCGAGCTGCGGCGTTCCGTCATCCGCCTTCGGCTTCACGAGCTGATAGGTGAGCCACACGTTCGTCGTCGCCGAGTCGCCGATCGCGTCGGTCGCCTTCGTGCTGTTCCAGGTGCCGTCCGCGCAGATGACGATGCGCTTGTGAAGCTGGCGAACGGCATCGACGTCGAGATTCGTCTGCGTTCGCGACGGCGCGCTCCACGGCGTGCGCGTGGGCGCCGTGAGGTCCAGCGGTCGCACTGCGCGATCGCCGCCGGTCATCTCGTCGAGGCGAGCGCCTTCACGAGCTCTCGGCGGATGCTGCGGCCGAGGGCGTCCTGATTCGCGAACTTGTGCTCCTTTCTCCAGGCGGGGAGCGGCACGACGGTCTTCGCCATCATCGGATGTCCGCCCGCGCTTCCGAAGGCTCCGAAGCGCTTCCGAATCTTCTCGCCGAGCTTCGCGTTCGGCGAGAGCGATCGCAGGCTCATCGCGAACTTGCCGCCGAACACCCCGGAAACCGCCGAGATCTCCGCGCCCGCCATGCCGAGGCAAAACTCGGCGAGCTGCGCGACGATGTGCTCCTGATCCGCGGGGAGCAATCCGAGGTGGATGTAGGCGAGCCCTTTGCGCACGCGCGCGTGCTCGAGCGCGACGCCGAAGCGTTTGAGCGCAAGCGGGCGATACGACGGATGCTGGATACGCCGCAGCGCGACGTGATCAGCGCGTGCGAAGAGGAGCGCGAACATCTGGAGATCTTCGTCGCTCGCCGCGCGCGAGAGTGACTTCGTGTCGGTGACGATGCCGTAAAGCAGCGCGGTGGCGAGCCGGGTCGAAACGCCGTCGGCATCGGAGGCGAGGAGATACTCCGCTGCCATCGTCGCGCTCGCACCGTAGTTCGTGCGCACATCGCGAAAGCGTGCGCGGTACGAGCCCGTTGTCGGATGATGATCGATCACCGCGGCGACGCTGGGCAGCGCATCGCCGAAGTACGGCGGCTGCACGTCGACGAGCACGAGCGGTGCGAGCAGCGGGAGCCGCTCGATGGGCACGTGGCGCACGCGCTCATTCAGCTCGGCGATCAACCGCTGATTCTCGGGGCGCGTGATCTGCCCAGCGGTCACAATTGGTGAGCGCGCGGCGGAGAAGCCGAGGGTGCGGCGGAGCGCGAGCGCGGAGGCGATCGCGTCGGGATCGGGATCGTTCTGCACGAGGAACGTGCAGCGCGACGCGCCGGCCAGCGCGCGACGCAGCGCGCGGAGCCGCTTTCTCGCGGCCGGATCTGCGCTCACGAGCGCGGCAAGGCTGTGGATGATGTGGCCGCGCTGGCGACGCGCAGTCATCTCGCTCGCCTGCTAACGCCGGTCGTAACCGTCTGCGGCCGAGCCCTTCACGGCCCGCTCGGGAAGACGAACTTCTCGTTGTAGCGCTGCATCGACTCACGGATGATCTGAATTGCCGACGGCGCCTGCTCCCAGCCGATCGTCTGCACGCGCTTCCCTTCCAGATCCTTGTAGATGTGGAAGAAGTGCTCGACTTCCTTCAGGTAGTGCTGCGGGATGTCCGCGATGTCGAAGTATTCCTCGTAGAACGGATCGTTGCTCGGCACCGCGAGAATCTTGTCGTCGGGCTCGCCGCGATCGGTCATGCGCAGCACACCGATCGGTCTCGCGTCGATCTGACAGCCGGGAAACGTCGGCTCGTTCAGCAGAACGAGAATGTCGGCGGGATCGTTGTCCTCGGCGAGCGTGCGCGGGATGAAGCCGTAGTCCGCGGGATAGTGCACGGCGGAGTAGAGCACGCGATCGAGTCGAAAGAGTCCGGACTCCTTGTCGAGCTCGTACTTGTTGCGACTGCCGCTCGGAATCTCGATGACTGCGGTGACTTTCTCCGGCGGATGCGATCCCGCAGGAAGGCCGTGCCATGGATGGATCAACGTGCAGCCTCCGCCGGCTGCTGCACATCGTCACGCTTCATCGTTCCCTTGTAGCTCTGCGTCTCGTTCGCGACTCCGAAGTTGGTGACGTTGAGCTCCGCGATGCGCTCCATCTCGCCACGCGTGAGATCGTCGAGATCGCTCGCGGCGGCGAACTCCGCGAGCTGCTCGTCGTCGTAGATGTTCGGAAGCGTCGTCACCACGAGCGGGTCGGCGAGCAGCCACTTGAGCGCGGCCTGGCCGAGCGTCATACGCTTCGTGAGAAAGTCGAGAGTGCGGACCTTCTGCACGCCGTTGATGAGCCACGAGTGCGGGCGGTGCCGGCGATGATCGTTCTCGGCAAACACCGTGTCTTCCGTGTACTTCCCTTCGAGCATTCCCGACGCGTGCGTCACGCGAACGTTGAAGACGCAGTCGGGCGCGTGTGCGCGCGCGGCGTCGAGCATCGCGGTGCCCGGATGCTGCTCGAGGATGTTCCAGATCATCTGGATCGTGTTGATGTCCGGTTCACGCTCCACGAGCTCGACGGCCTCGTAGAGCCACCCGATCGCCGGTCCGAACGCCGCGCCCCACGCGCGAATTTTTCCTTCGCGCACGAGCTCGCGCATCGTTTCCCACACCTGGGGATCGCGGACGTGCTCCATCTTGATGTTGTGGAGCTGAAGCACATCGATGTAGTCGGTCTCCAGTCGCTCGAGACACTTGTCGACGGCGTGGCGCATGAACTTCGGCTCGAAGCGCTGCGGAAGCTCGCTCTGTCCGCGGCGCGCCTTGAGCGCCTCTTCGTCGTAGATGTCGTAGCCGACCTTCGTGCCGTAGACCACCTGGTCGCGGCGACCGCGAAAAGCCTCGGCCAGCTGACGCTCGCTGCGACCATTGCCGTACGCGTCGGCGGCGTCGAAGAAGGTCACGCCGTGATCGTCGAGCGAGCGGCGCAGCATGTCGATCGCCTGCTCGTCGGTGACGTCGCCCCACCAGCCGGTGGAGAGCGTCCAGAGGCCGAAGCCGACTTCGCTTACGCTGACGCCGGTGCCGGGAAAGGAGCGGAATTTCATGACAGGAGTCGGGCCGTCTCGGTCGCGAAGTAAGTGAGAATGAAGTCCGCGCCGGCGCGCCGAATGCCCATGAGCGACTCGAGCATCGCACGCTCGCGATCGATCCAGCCACGCTCGGCTGCTGCAAGAAGCATAGCGTACTCCCCACTCACCTGATAGGCAGCGACTGGATAGCCCGTCTCCTGTTTCACACGCGCGACGATGTCCAGATATGGGCCGGCGGGTTTCACCATGATCGCGTCCGCTCCCTCCTCGATGTCGAGCCACACTTCGCGCATCGCTTCGTTCGAGTTCGCCGCATCCATCTGATAGCCGCGCCGATCACCTGACTGCGGCGTCGACTCGGCCGCCTCGCGAAATGGCCCGTAGAACGCCGACGCATACTTCGCGGCGTAAGCGAGAATCGCGGTGTTCACGAGCTTCTGCTCATCGAGCGCTCGGCGGATCGCACCGACGCGGCCATCCATCATGTCGCTCGGCGCGACGATGTCGGCGCCGGCGGCAGCGTGCACGACCGCGGCGCGAGAGAGGAGCTCGAGCGTCGCATCGTTGTCGACTTCGCCGTCGCGAAGAATGCCGCAGTGGCCGTGATCCGTGTATTCACACATGCAGACGTCGGTGACCACGACGAGCTGCGGAAATTCCTGCTTGAGTGCGCGCACGGCAGTCGGCACCGGCCCCTTCTCATCCCACGCCGAGGAGCCGGTCGCGTCCTTGCTGTCGGGGAGGCCGAAGAGGATGACGCCACCAACTCCTTGTTCGGATGCCTCGTCAGCTTCGCCAAGGATCTCGTCGATGGAGAGCTGGAAGACGCCCGGCATCGAGCCGACGGCTTTGCGCACGTTGGATCCCGAGCGCACGAAAAGCGGGAGCACCAGCTGCGACGCGGTGAGATGCGTCTCCTGAACCAGCTTGCGGAGCGGCTCGGTGCGGCGGAGGCGGCGAGGGCGATAGTCGGGGAACGATGGCATCTATGCGGTGATCTATGCGAATAGTTGACTAAGTCAAGTAATTGAGCACGGCAGTCATTCGGGCTGCGGCGAGGGAATTTTGGCCGAGTCGGCTCGCACGGCGGCGAGGATTTCAGTCGCGCCGTCGCGGCGCATGGTTGCTGCGAGCGCCGCGCCAACTTCCTCTGCGGATTGCATGCCGACCGCGAGCGAGCCGCGCAACATCTGCTTGCCATGCAGATCACTCACGAGCGCGTGGAGCACCGCGCCCGCGCCCTCGCCGATCAGCAGTGCGCCGATCGGCACCTGACATCCGCCGTCGAGCGCCGCGAGGAGCGAGCGCTCAGCCGTCGCTGCGAAGGCGCTCGGCCTGTGATGGATCGACGCGAGCAGCTCTCGCATGCGATCGTCACCGTCGCGCGCTTCAACCGCAATCACGCCCTGCCCCGCTGCGGGTAGCCACTCCGGCGCGTCGAGCCACGCGTCGATGCGCTGCTCGCTCTCGAGACGGATGAGCCCCGCGCCAGCGAGAATCGCCGCGTGCACCTGCCCCTCGTCGATCTTGCGGAGCCGCGTGGGCACATTGCCGCGGAGCTCGACGACCTCGAGATCGGAGCGGCGATGCAGCAGCTGCGCGCGGCGGCGCAGACTGGACGTGCCGACGCGGCTGCCGCGCGGCAGATCCTCCAGCGATTCGGCGAAGATGCCGTCGTTGACGACGAGCACATCGCGCGGATCTTCGCGCTCCAGCATCGCGATGAGCGCGAGCCCGGCGGGCATGTCGGTGGGCAGATCCTTGAGCGAGTGCACGCAGCAATCGACCTTGCCGGCCGAGAGCGCATCCTCGAGCTCCTTCGTGAAGAGCCCCTTCGCACCGATCGCACTGAGCGATTCATCGAGCTTCTTGTCGCCGACCGTTTTGAAGGTGACGAGCTCGGACGACGTGCCCGCAACCTCGAGCGCCGCCTGAACCATACGCGCCTGCCGAAGCGCGAGCTCGGAGGCGCGCGTCGCGATTCGGACGGTGGCGGTCATGATCGAAAGCTGAGCGGCAACGGCCGCTCTGGCTAGCGCGCGAGGTGGGTCGTTATCGCCTGCACGAGCGACGCGATCGTCGACTCGGCGGCCTCGATCTCGACGGGAACGCCGAGAGCGCGCGCGGCATCGCTGGTGACGGGACCGATCGACGCGCCGCGAACGGTGCGGGCGCGATCGGGTCCAAGCGCGTCGACGAAGTGGCGGATGGTGGAGGCGGAGGTGAAGGTGACGAGGTCTACGGTGTTCTCGTCGAGTGCCTCGACGAGCGTGTCCAGCCCGGAGAGGTCGGGAACGGCGCGATAGATCTCGATCTCGTCGACGGCCGCGCCCATCTCGCGGAGCGCGGTGGGAAGGAGCTCCCGCGCACCGGCCGCGCGCGCGAAGAGCACGCGCGCCCCGCGGATATCGCTGCGCTCGCGCAGCGTCTCGATCACGCCCTCGGCCACGTATCGGTCGGGGATGACGTCCACCGCGAGCCCGTGCGCGAGCAATGCATCCGCGGTGGCGGGGCCGACCGCGCAGAGCTTGATCGTCGCGAATACGCGCGCGTCGAGGCCGAGCTCGCGGAGCGCTGCCCAGAGGAGATCGACCGCGTTGCGGCTGGTGACGACGAGCCATTTGTACATTGGGAGTTGGCCGAGCGCGGCGCGGAGGGGCGCCTGGTCGAGCGGCTCGATGCGAATCGCCGGCGCCTCGATGACGGTGGCGCCCGCGATCTCGAGCGCGGAACGAAGCTGCGACGCCTGCTCGCGCGCGCGCGTGACGACGATGGTGCGGCCGAAGAGAGGGCGCCTGTCGAACCAGCTCATCTCGGCGCGCAGCTTCACGACGTCGCCCACGATCGCGATCGACGGTGCGATGACCTTCTCCTGCGCCGCGCGCTCGGCGAGCGTCGCGAGCGTGGCGGTGACCGTGCGCTGGCGCGGATAGGTGCCCCACTCGATGATCGCCGTCGGCGTTTCGGGCGAGCGTCCGCCGGCGATCAGCGCAGCAGCGATTTTCGCGAGGCGGCTCACGCCCATGTAGAGCACGAGCGTCCCGCCGGCGCGCGCGAGAGCGGACCAGTCGGTCTGATCGCGATCCTTCCCCGGATCCTCGTGGCCGGTGATGAAGGTGACCGACGTCGAGACTCCGCGATGCGTGACCGGAATTCCCGCGTAGGCAGGTGCAGCGACGCCCGCGGTGATTCCGGGGACTACTTCGAACGCGAGCCCCGCAGCAGCGAGCGCGATCGCCTCTTCGCCGCCGCGGCCGAACACCATCGGGTCGCCGCCCTTGAGTCGCACGACGTTCTTTCCGTCGCGCGCGAGCTGAAGGAGCAACGCGGTGATCGCGTCCTGCTCCATCGACGGCGCACCCCCGCGCTTTCCGACGAAGATCCGCTCGGCCTCGCTCGCGCGCCCGATCCACGCGTCGTCGACGAGCACCGGATTCACGAGCGCGTCGTAGACGATCGTGTCGCACGAGGCGAGCAGCTCGCGCCCGCGCACGGTGAGAAGCCCGGGATCGCCGGGGCCGGCGCCGACGAGATACACCAGGCCGGTGCTCACGACTGCCTTCGTTCCAGAGTGGCGACGACGATCAGCGCTCGCGGCGCAGCGCAAGCCGCCGCTTCGCGACGCTCAACCGCCGGCGCATCACGCTGATCGTGTAGAGCAGGTAGATGCTCATCGCCGCGAAGTACGCGGCGTAGTAGTAGCTCTCGTTGTGCGGCATCAACGGCCCTCCTCGAGCTCGAGCAGATCCCTCTCGGCCGCCAGGCGATAGCGCTGGCGCACGAGCGCGATGTAGAAGAGCGTAAAGGCGACGAACGAGATGATCAGCGTCGTCAGCATCTCCGGTGGCAACGATGGCGCACTTGGCTTGATCACGATCGGCCGCGGGTGCAGCGTGCGGAAGAGATAGACGCTGAGGTGGATGAACGGAATCAGCAGCGAGCCGAGAATTCCGAGCACGGCCGAATAGCGCGCGCGCAGGGCGCGGTCGTCGATCGCGCCGCGCAGCACGAGGTAGCCGACGTAGATGAACCAGAGAAAGAGCGTCAGGGTGAGGCGCGCGTCCCACGTCCACCACGTGCCCCACACCGGCCGCGCCCACAGCGGCCCCGTGATCAGGACGACGGTCGTGAAGATCACGCCGACCTCGGCCGAGCTCTCGGCCGCGCGATCGAGGCGCAGATCACCGAGCCAGAGGTGGCCGATCCCGGCGAGCGCGACGACGCCGAATGCCATGAATGCGCACAGCGCGGCAGGGAGATGCAGATAGAAGATCTTCTGCGCCGGCCCCTGCACCGCCTCGAAGGGCGTGTAGTAGATCACACGCGCGAGCGCCGCCGCGATCGCGAGCACAGCGATGAGAAAGAGCCAGTCGATGCCGCCGGCGCTCTTCGGCGGCGTTGCGTCGTACGCGGGTGTCGCTGAAGCGGGACTGTTCATTCCTCGATGGTGTACGGAAAGGCGAGCGTGCACGCGGCCACGAACACTATATCGAAAGCGATCAGTAATTTAAGCCAACCCACCAGCTCATCCGTGGGTCGGCCGGCGAGAAGCCTGGCCGTCGCCTGGGCCGCGGGGATCACCACGGGCACGAAAAACGGAAGTGAGAGCACCGGAAGCAGCATCTCGGCCAGCTTCGTGTTCACCGCCATCGCGCTGAACAGCGTACCAACCGCAACGAGCCCGATCGCCGCGAGCAGCGCGATGATCGCGAGCGTGCCGGCGTGTTCGAGCAGCGGAACGCCGTAGAACAGTTGCACAGCGGGAATCGCAATGAGCTGGACGGCGACGACGAAAGCGAGATTTGCAATCGCCTTGCCGAGATAGATCGACTCCCGCGGAATCGGTGCGCCGAGGAGGGAGTCGATCGCGCGATCGGCCTGCTCGATACCGAACGAGCGCTGCAGTCCGAGGAGCCCCGAGAAAGTGAAGATACCCCAGAGCACGCCCGGCGCGAGATCAACGGGCGCGACCGCGGTGGGGTCCCAGGCGAAGTAGAAGATCACGATGCCGAGCAGCGCGAAGATCGCGGCGGAGAAGAATGCTGTTCGCGTGCGGAACTCTATCGCGAGGTCCTTCCGCGCGATGAGCAGCGCCGCCGAGATGGTGCTAGGCGCCATGAGTCACGTGCTCGCGGTAGACGCCGAGATAGGTCGAGGGATCGATCGCGCTTCCCTGATCGATTCGCACGAGCTCGCCCTCGCGCATGATCGCCGCGTGCGTGGCCAGCGCGAGCCCCTCGGCGATCTGATGCGTTACGAGAACCATCGTGGTGCCCGCAGCGCGGAGCATCGCGAGATGGGCGCCGAGCGCGGCGCTGCCGGAGTCGTCGAGTCCGGTGAAGGGTTCGTCGAGAAGCACCACGCTCGGCTCGTGCACCGTCGCGCGCGCGATCGAGACGCGCTGCTGCATACCGCGGCTGAGGAGGCGCACCGGCGTCTCGGCGCGATCGCGCAACTCCATGCGCTCGAGTGCGCGCATGGCCTGGGTGCGAGGCTCGCGCACGCCGAAGAGCTTCGCTGCGAGCTCGACGTTCTCGCGGGCGGTGAGCGCGCCGTAGAGCATGCTCGCGTGCGAGATGTAGCCGATCGCGGCACGCAGCTCCGCGCCGCCGGGGAGCGCTATCGCAGCCACGGTCGCGGAGCCTTCGGTGGGACGCAGAAGTCCCGCGAGCATGCGGAGGAGCGTCGTCTTCCCCGCACCGTTGGGCCCGAAGAGCGCGAGCACGTCGCCGGCGCCGAGCGAGATCGTCACGTCGCGAACCGCGGTTCGACCGCCGAAGCGGCGGCCGAGCGCTCGTGTCGCGATCACGTGTCGGTGGCGGTGTCGCGCGACACTTCTCGCTCGGCGCGCGCGATGTACTTGCTCGCGTGGCGCGGAGAGCGCTGGCGCAGCGCGGCTCGGAGCGCCGGGACGTCCAGTGCGCGCGACGCGAGATGCGCCGCGTACGAGTGGCGGAGCGTGTGCGGCGTGATTCGCTCGGCCACATCCTCATCGAGTCCGGCGGCCTTCGCGAGGCGCTTGAGACGGTCCCACGCGCGCTGACGCGATGTATGCAGCCGCGTGCGTGGGTGGATGAAGACAAAGCGCTTGTCGGTCTCGCGCGCAGGTGCCGGGCGGATCGCGAGCCACGCGCCCATCCAGGATGCGGCATCGCCGTCGAGCGTGAGCTGGCTTTCCTCGCCGCGCCGGCCGATCACGTCGAGCTTGATCACCGCCGGACCTCCGCGAACCGCGTCGAGCGTGAGGCCGATCGCCTCGGAGATGAGGAGCGCGCCGTGATAGGCGATTCCGTAGAGCGCGAGATCCATCGCAGCGGCGGGGTCGGTCTTCGGGCGCGTCTCGAGATAGCCGAAGATGGCGGCGACATCCGATTGGTCGATGATGTGCGGCGCGCGCGGCTCCGGCACGGGCTCCGCGAGCAGCTCCGCGGGGCCGGGGGCGCGAATCTCCTCTTCGGTGACGAGGTACCGATAGAAGGATTTGATCGCCTGCAGGTGCCGCCGCACCGTCGGCACCGACCATCCTTCGAAGCTCGCGCGTGCCTGCAGATAGTCGGAGAGGTCGGACGGCAGCAGCTCCATCGTGGGCCGCGGGGTGAAGGCGCGCACGAGATCGGCGACGTCGGCGTGATAAGCCTCCACCGTCGCGTCGGCCTTCCCTCCGCGCTCCAGCCACGCGGAGAAGCGATGCACCGGGTCGTAATCCGGCTGGAACTCGGGATCGGAGAGGGCGTCGGGGGAGTCGATCACGGATCAAAGTGTAGCACTGGCACCGTTGGCGGGCCAACGAGCAGTTCCGGGCTCACGGCTGGCATCCGCGTGGCCGCCCGCTAAGATATTCTCGTCGTCTACCGAATGGATGGAGCATGACCGACATAGATGTGCTGCTCGAAGAGCACCGGAAGTTCAAGCCGCCCGAGACGTTCGCGCGCAATGCGAACGTGCGCAGCGCCGAGATCTACGAGCGCGCGGCGAAGGACTACGAGGGATTTTGGGCCGAGTGTGCTCGCGAGCTCGAGTGGTCGAAGCCGTTCACGAAGGTGCTCGAGTGGGCGCCGCCGCGGTCGAAGTGGTTCGCGGACGGCGAGCTCAATGCATCGGTGAGCTGCGTCGATCGCCATGCGCGCGGCGAGCGCGCCAACAAGGCCGCGATCATCTGGGAGGGCGAGCCGGGCGACACGCGCACGCTGACGTATGCGGAGCTGCTCGACGAGGTGTGTCGCTTCGCATCGGTGCTCGACTCGCTCGGCGTGGAGAAGGGTGACCGCGTGTCGATCTACTTGCCGATGATTCCCGAAGCAGCGATCGCGATGCTCGCGTGCGCGCGCGTGGGCGCCGTGCACTCGGTTGTGTTCGGCGGGTTCTCGGCCGAGTCGCTGCGCGATCGCATCGTCGACGCCGGGGCGAAGGTGCTGATCACGGCGGATGGAGGATTTCGTCGCGGGCAGGTCGTGCCGCTCAAGAAGAACGCGGACGACGCGGTCGCGCAGACGCCGACGATCGAGCACGTGGTGGTCGTGCGGCGCACCGAGAAGCCGATCGGCGGCACCGAGGCATCGATGAAGGCGGGGCGCGACAAGTGGTGGCACGAGCTCATGGCGAAGGCGTCGCCGACTCGAGCCCCGACGGCGGTGAATGCGGAAGACATTCTCTTCACGCTCTACACGTCGGGGACGACGGGAAAGCCGAAGGGGATCGTGCACACCACGGGCGGCTATCTCACGCAGTGCGCGGTAACGACGCGCATGATCTTCGATCTCAAAGAAAGTGACGTCTACTGGTGCACTGCGGACGTCGGCTGGGTGACGGGGCACTCGTACATCGTGTACGGGCCGCTCGCGAATGGCGCGACATGCATGATGTACGAGGGCGCGCCCGACTGGCCCGAGAAGGACCGTTTTTGGGCGCTGTGCGAGAAGTACGGCGTCACCATTTTCTACACGGCGCCAACGGCGATTCGCGCATTCATGAAGTGGGGCGCGCAGCACGCCGAGAAGCACGATCTCTCGAAGCTACGGCTGCTGGGATCGGTGGGTGAGCCGATCAACCCCGAAGCGTGGATGTGGTATCGCGAGAATATCGGCGGCAATCGGTGCCCGATCGTCGACACGTGGTGGCAGACGGAGACGGGGGCGACCATGATCTCGCCGCTCCCGGGAATCACCGAGACGACACCGGGTAGTGCGACGGTGGCATTCCCGGGAATCACCGCGGAGCTGCTCGACGACAACGCGAAGCCGATCAAGGTTGGCGGTGGACTGCTAGCGATCACGAAGCCGTGGCCGGGGATGCTGCGCACGATCTGGGGCGACGACGAGCGCTACGTGAAGACGTACTTCTCGAAGTGGCCGGGTAGACCTGATCTGTACTTTCCGGGAGACGGCGCGAAGCGGGATGAAGATGGCAACTTCTGGATTCTTGGGCGCGTCGACGACGTGCTCAACGTCGCGGGGCATCGCATCGGGACGATGGAAGTGGAGTCGGCGCTGGTCGATCATCACGCGGTGGCGGAGGCTGCGGTGGTGGGCAAAGCGCACGATCTCAAGGGGCAGGCGATCGCCGCGTTCGTGACGCTGCGCGAGGGGATCAATGCCACGCCGGAGCTTCTCGCGGAGCTGCGCGATCACGTGGGAACGAAGATCGGCGCGATCGCGAAGCCGGATGACATCATCTTCAGCGCGGATCTACCGAAGACGCGCTCGGGGAAGATCATGCGACGTTTGTTGCGCGACATCGCGGAGGGGAGAGCGCTTGGGGATACGACCACGCTCGCAGATCCGGCGGTGGTGGCGGCGCTGAAGGATCAGTACGAGTCTATCGAGGGGTAGCGCCGCCAATCCGCTTCCAATAGATCCTCGTCGCCGTCAGACCTCCGAGCGGCTTCAGCGCGTAGTCCGGAATCTCTCCCGTGAGCGTATATCCAAGTCGCTCGTAGAACTCCGGCGCGCCCTCGTCGGCCGCAGTGTCGAGCACCAGCAGTGTCCGACCCTTCTCGATCGCCAGAGACTCCGCTTTTCGCATCAAAGCGCTCGCGATTCCCCGCCCCCTGTGGCTCGGGCGCGTCATCATCTTTCCGATCTCGGCGCGGTGCGGCTGGTTCGGTGGGAGATCGAGGATGAGCGATACCGTGGCCACGAGGGTGCCATCGTCGAAGGCGCCGAGCACGATTCGCTCGCCGCGATCCGCTGCCGCGAGCACGCCGTCCCAGAACGCTCTCGCACGTTCCGGCGACAACGGGTGCATGAAACCGACCGAGCCGCCGCCCGCGACGACGTCCATGAGCATCGTACCGAGCGCCTCGCTTAACTTCGGCGAGGCGCTCAGGGGTTTGATCTCGATCCCGGTCACGGGCTCCAGGGACAACTAGGCGCGCCGGATCGTGCGGACTCGCGCGTCGGACGCATCGTCGAGCCGGAGCGGCGGACGTCCCGACTCCTCGTGGTGCGTTGCGCTCTCAGCGCTGCGGCGGTGATACGGAACGAGATCTTCGCCGAGGACGACGAGCGTACGCGTCACCACGGTGCTGGCGAGCGGCTCCGGAATTCCCATCACGCGCACGTACGTCTCGATCGCGCGATCGAACGGAAGGTCTTCCGCGAGATTATCTACGAACATGAGCGCGTTCTCGACGTGCGCCTGCACGATCGACTCCTCCGCGCGCGCCTGCGCGAGACGAAGCCGCTTGTCGGCGGACGGGTTGAGCTTTCTCGAAAATATTCGTTCAGGAAACAGCTGACCCAACATGCTGTGCTCCAATTCAGAAGTTCGTGCGTGCGGCTGGACGTCTGCCTGTACTCAGAGGGCATGGTGCGTACCACCGCTCTTTCTCCCACTGATTAAACGACGGAGGCCCTCCAGCCGACACCAATTGTATCATTCAAGCTCCGTACCGTCCATACGGTGGGTCCCGCTCCGAAGTGTCGTACGGCATATAAACGCTACAGTGCAACTTTTTGTTCACTTGGTCGCTTTGACCGCATAACTCTATCGACACAGGGTGCTGTGAAGGCTCTACGCTTTGACCGAGTCGGCTCGCTCGACGCGCTGCAACTGGTGGAGATCGAGACTCCCGTTCCCGGTGAGAGCGAAGCGCTCGTGCGGGTCTACGCAGCGGGGCTCAACCCGAGCGACGTGAAGAACGTGCTCGGACGATTTTCCCACACGACGCTTCCGCGCACGCCGGGACGCGACTTCGCCGGCGTCGTCGAGGATGGTCCGGAAGAGTGGCTCGGGCGCGAGGTGTGGGGCACGGGATCGGAGCTCGGCTTCTCGCACGACGGCACGCACGCGGAGTACGTGCTGATGCCGGTGAGCGGGCTGACGCTCAAGCCGGTGTCGCTTTCGTTCTCGCTCGCCGCGAGCTGCGGCGTTCCCTATACCACCGCATGGAATGCGCTGCGGCGCGGGGGGCTCGTCGTCGATGATCGGCGGCTCGTCGTGATCGGCATTGGCGCGGTCGGGAGCGCCGCGATCTCGCTCGCGCGCGTGCTCGGCACCACGAAGATCGTCGCCGCGGTGCGAGAGGCCGATCTCTCACCGGAGCTTCGCGCGTCGGGGCCGCCGCTCGTGCTTCTCAGCGACGCGAAGAAATTCGCCGAGGATGTGCGCGAGCATTTTCCCGGCGGCGCGGACCTCATCTTCGACACCACAGGCTACTGGGTGGATGCATCGGTCGGGGCGATCGCGGACTTCGGACGGATAGCGACGATCGCCGCACCGAAGGACGGCCACGTGAGCCTCCCGCTCCTCGATCTCTACCGCGCCGGCGGGGTGCTGGTGGGCGTGAACTCGCTGCTCTACGACGTCGAGGCGTGCGCGGAGATGCTGGAGCCGATCGCCGAGGCGTTCGATCGAGGCGAGATGCCGCCGCCGAATCCGGTTCGCGAGATCACGCTCGAAGAAGGACTGGATGCGTATCGCGCGATCGACGCGGGGAGCTCGGAGAAGCTGGCCTTCGTGATGCGCTAGCCGCCAGCTACGCCGCGCGGCTCACCGCGCGCAGATCGGCGATGCTCACCGCGAGGATCACCACCCAAAGCAGCGCCGACGTCACGCACCAGATGCAGATGGCGTGAATCACGAAGAGCTCGAGATACGTGAGCCACGCCGAGAAGAGAACGCTCCACGCCGCGAGCGCGACGATGATCTTCGCGATCGGCACGCTCTGCTCGCGCGCCTCGGTACCTCCGATGAGCGCGATCACGAGCAGCGCCACGTACGCGAGGAGGCCCCACGCCGACACGGGGAGTCCGAGGAAGACGGACCACTTGCTCGTATTCACCGCCTCGCACGAGCCGACGGTGCAGCTCAGCACTCCGATTACGCCGATCTTGTAGAGCGTTAGATAAAGCGCGATGCCAACACCGATCACCGCCAGCAGCACGAGCAGCTGACGACGGGTCACTGCGTGATCTTCTTCGCAGCGGTATCAGCCTTCGGCGTCGCAGGAATCGCCGGCGCGGCCTTCGCAGCCGGCGCTTCCTTCGTCGCGCTGTCGACGTACGCCTTGAACACGTCGTAGCTCATCGCGCCGGGGATCATGCGCGTGCCAATGATGAACGTCGGCGTGGACTGCACCTTCCGGCGCGCGCCCTCAGCCTGATTCGCGAGAATGCGCGGCTGGTGCGTCTGCTCATCGAAGCACTTCTCCCAGGTGTCGCCATTGAGCCCGAGCGCCTTCACGTAACCCGCGAAGATCTTCTTGGGATTGTCGGTGGACTCGCCGTTCCACTCGGGCTGATTGCGGAAGAGCTCATCGTGCATCTCCCAGAACTTCCCCTGATCCGCGGCGCACGCGGCGGCGTTCGACGCGGCGATCGTGTTCTTGTGCATCGGCAGCGGATAGTCGAAGAAGCGGTAGCTCGCGAGCCCCGTGTTCACGATCCGCGCGCGGACGTCCGGCTCGGTGATCACGGAGAAGTTGCCGCATGCCGGACATTCGAAGTCGGCGAACTCCATGATCTGCACTGGCGCATTCGCGTTGCCGAGCAGATAGCCCTCGGCTGTCGCGGCGGTGATCGGTGCGGTGGTGACGTTGGCGCGCGCGTGGGGCGCCTTCGCAGCCCGCACGATGAGCAGCGCTCCGACCACGACCACGAGTGCGAGCACAACGTGGAAGCGCTGCGCGGAGTTGCCGCGCTGTTTCGCTACCACGCCGGATCGTCGTCCTCGTCCGCCGTCCACTCCTTTGTCTGCCATTGGCTCTCGCTTCTCTTTTGGGCGTCATCCACGATTCGACGATTTTCGGCGATATCGGGCGTGTCGTAAGTCGCGCGCACTTCGTAGTGAAACAGCTCGCTCCGGATGTCGCCGATGCGCTTGGTCAGCTCGCCCGCATAGCGCAGGAGCTCCCCGCGCGCATCCAGCTCACCGATGCGCGCCGCCAGCTCACGCAAGAGTGCCTCGAGCTTGCGCGCTCGCTTGTCGTCGTACGTTTCTTCGGATTCCGACATGCTACAGCCTCATGTGGAGCACGGCACACACACCCGGCCGTTCCGCCAAGTCGCTCTGGATTTCCGAAAGCTACCGGGAGTCTGATGTTGCGCAAGCAACTTGCGGATGCTGTATTTTGCTCTTTTCCCGACCCCTTTCGGAGCAACACATTCAAGCCGACATCCTCCGAATTCCGGCCGGCGGCGGAGCCCTGCACGTCGAGCGATTCGGACACGGTGGACAGCCCGTGCTGCTCATCCACGGCTTCCCGACGTCGAGCTTTCTCTGGCGAGCGATCGCGCCGCGACTCGCCGAAGCCGGGCACACCGCGCTCGCGATCGACCTGCTCGGCTACGGCGAATCGGATCGTCCGCTCGACGGCGATTACTCGATCGCGGCGCAGGCCGAGCACATCGACCGGATTCTGACGGCGCTCAGAATTCCGAAGGCGGTGATCGTCGGTATCGATGCGGGCGGCGGCGTCGCGCAGCGGCTCGCTGTGACGCGGCCAGCGCGGGTGAGCGCGCTGATGCTGATCAACAGCGTGGGCTTCGACGAGTGCCCTGCGCGCGATGTGAAGGTCGTGCAGCGGGAGACGGCGCGCTTCGCCTTCCGGCTGACACAGGGGATGCTGGGGGCGGCTCAGCTCCTTCGGCGAGTGCTCGAGGGAAGCGTCGCTGATCGCGAGCGCATGCCCGCGCGGCTGGTGGCGCGCTATCTCGCTCCTTACGTGGGCGCTGAGGGGGTTATGCATCTCCTGGCGGTGGCGCGGGCGCTCAGGGCCGAGGACGTGGAGGATCTGGCCCTCAAGACCATCTCGGCGCCGACGACCATCGTGTGGGGGGAGGCCGATCAGTGGCTCGACAGCGGCATGGGCGAACGTCTGCAGGGAGCGATCCCGGGAAGCGTGCTCGTCAAGTTGCCCGGTGTCGCCAGGCTCGTCCCGGAGGAGTCACCCGACACGTTGACACAATTGATCGATGAGCTCGTTCGACGCGCTATTTGAGCGCGGGTGGAACGCCAGACTACCACGTGCGCGTTCTACATGAGTAATCGCTCATTTTGCTGGAATGACAGAGCTAAATCGCCTATATTTGCAGGACTTCCACACCCAACAGGATGCATGGCCAACAACATTAGAACCCGACGCAAAGAAGTAAGCGTTCCAACGCCGTTCGAGCAGGCACGAGATGAGATGTTCCAGCAGGTGATTCGTTGTGGAGTTCCGCAGTCGACTCCTGAGCACCAGGAAGAGTGGTTCACCGAAACGATGGCGTACCTTGGGGATCGCTATCACGAGTTGTCGAAGGAGGAGCTCGCAGAGCTTCGCACGCTGGGCCTTCGTTTCTCGCAGCCGCCGAAGTCGCGAATCGAGAGCGAGCCAGCAACCGCCGCGACCGCAGCCTGATCTCCGAACTGCCTGTACTTTGAAACACCGCCCCTGCGCTTCACGCGTGGGGGCTTCGTTTTTGTGAGGGCTAGCGCTCAGCGTGCGCGGCGGAGCCCTGCACCTATCCGGATGCCGCCGCTGAAGCCGGCTTCGATGAACGGGATCGCATGTTTCCACCGCGGTGCGTTAACCCCCACAACGATGATCGCGAGGGCGCGCCACCCCGGCCGCCCATCGTAGCGCGCGCCGATTCCGGCGCCCGCGTACGGCGACCAGCGGGTAGCGTGACGTGGATCAATGAGGAAGTGGACCACGGCATCGGTGCGCGCGCTGAGGTCGGCGTTGCCGGCGAACGATGGTCCGATTCCCGCCGCGAGCTCGAGGTGCATGGCCGACGAGATCGGAACGTCGGCGCCGAGCGCGGCCTGCAGCGCGCCTCGATGCGAGAGGATGGCATCGATGCGCGCCTCGAGCTCGATCCCCGGCGTGGCCGCCCCCTGCGCATGCGCCACTGTCGCGACGGTGAACATGAGCATCGCCACGAGCGTGCCGCGCGCGCCGCTCGTCACGCGCGCGCGCGCTGGCGCCGGAGGAGCAGCGTGTAGTCCACGATCGCCCAGACCGACGCCGCCCCTACCATCCAGATGAGAGGGCGGAGGAGCGTGGCGTGGAGCACGAGCGCGAGCACGGCGGCGAGCTGCAGCACCGTCACGACCTTCCCCGACATCCGCGCCTTGAAGTTCTTCGGGTCGAGATCCTTCAGCAGGTACGCGACGAGGAAGCCGACGGCAGTCGCGAAGTCGCGGAGAAGAATGGTGAAGTAGTCGAGCGTCGAGAGCTCGCCCGCAATGAGAAAAGCGGAGATCGCGACGAGGACGAAGGTCTTGTCCGCGATGGGATCGAGGAGGGCGCCGAGGCGGGTGGTCTGCTGGCGGCGGGCAAGCCAGCCGTCGAGCACATCGGTGAGCGACGCGGCGCCGATGAGCGCGACGCGCGCCGGCGTCGCGTCCGTCGCCAGGAATGCCGCGGCGAGCGGGAAGCGCGAGGCCGAGAGCAGATTCGGGATGGTGAGCATCGATGAGCGGCGCACGCTCCAACATAAGCGACCGCCGGGAGTGCTTGCCAGCACTCCGCGTGCAACGTACATAGAACCTCCCGCCTGCTTCACTCGTCCATAGAGCATGTCCGCCACTCTCGACCTCCTCCGCCCGCTCCCGCTCTTCAACGCGCTCACCTCTGAGGATCTCGGCAAGATCGCAGAGCTGTGCGAATCGAAGAGCTTCGAATCCGGGGAATACATCTTTCGCGAGGGTGAGCCGGGCAACCGGCTGTTCATCATCGTGGACGGCGGCGTGCGTATCAGCCGCCAGATTCCGGGCGCCGGTGAGGAGGCGCTGGCGGTGCTCAAGCGCGGCGCGATGTTCGGCGAGATGGGGGTGTTCGACAGGAGCGAGCGGTCGACGGACGCGATCTCGCACGGGGGCACCACGGTACTCACGATCTCGCGTTCGGAGTTCGAGATGCTCCTCGAGTTCAACCGCGATCTCGCCTACAAAGTGTTGTGGGCGGTGGTGCGGATGCTGAGCGGACGGCTGCGGTCGACGAACGATTCGCTGCGATCGTTCCTCGCGCTGTCGATGTTCTAGCAGTGGGCGCAGCAACGACGGCGGCAAGCGGAGCCTTCACGCACGTGATAGCCGACCTCACCGGAGTTCCGGCGCCCGTGCTGCGCGATGCATCGGGGCTCACCGGGCTGCTCATCGCGGCCGCGAGTGCGGCCGGCTTCTCGATCATCGGCGCGCCGGTGGTGCGCTCGCTCCCGGATGGCGGCGTCGCCGCGGTGCTCTTCCTCGATGCGTGCCACATCACGCTCCGTACCCTCCCCGATCGCGAGCTTCTTCTGCTCGACATTCTCGCCCCCGCCACGCGCGACCTGCAAAAGGCGCTCGACGTCTTCGCGCGCCGGCTTGCACCAAAAGAGATTCGCAGCGAGGCACGCAGCCGAGGATGATCAGTCTGCTCGCGCCGGCGCAGCTCGCGACGGCACATCTCGTGCTCACCGCGCTCGTCATCATCTGGAATCTCACGATCTCCGGGCGCGCCGCGCGTCTGCAGTCGACGCAGCGCACGATGGCCTTCCTGTGCGCGCTGTGCGGACTGCTGCTCCTCCCCGCACTCACCGTGCTGCTCGTCTCAACATCGGTGCTCACGGGACGTGCGCTCTACACGCTGGCGTGGGTGTGGCCCGCGACGACCATCGTGATCGCCGTCCAGGCCGCGTACGCACTCTCGCGCCGCGCTGTCGCGCCGCCGATCGGCGCGCCGATCGTCGCCTACGATGTCGTCATCGCGCTCGTCGCCGTCGCGCGCTACGCGATCTACCGCGGCTACGACGTTCCATCACCGCTCCTGATACTCTCGGCCTCCGACGCGAGCTCGCTGGCTTACAGCGCGAGCCCGTTCGCGCTGCTCCTCCCCTGGTTCCTGCATATTCCGATCGTCGCGCCGCCGACACCCGGCCGCCGCGGCGCGGGCACCGTGCTGCGCACCGCCGTCGCCGTGCTCGCCGCGATCTGGGGGACATTCGTAATTCTCGATGTGCCGACGGCCACGAGTGCCGTTCGCAGCTACGCGAGTTATACGACTGTCCGTCTCACCGAGCGTGCGGACAGCGACTTCGCGATCGGCCTCAAGATCTTCCCGACACTCACGAGCGGACCGCCGCCGCTCGCGCTCGTTGGTGATCTCGATCTCGCGGACACCGTCGGCGCGCAGGCGCTCTCCGTCTACATCGCGCCGTCGGGTACGAGCAACGCCTCGCTCGACTCGCTCGCGCACTCGCTCGCGGACCAACGCGGCGATCGCCAGCTCTTCGTCGCGCTCGATCTGTCGAACGAGCACAAGCCGGCGCCGGCGCAGCAGGCCGCCTACTTCGATGCGCGCGCAGCGGATCTCGCGCGGATCGTGCGCGCGCTGCATCCCGACTTCATCGTCCCCGCCATCGATCCCAACGGCGCCGCGTCGCGCGCGCTCGGCCGCGTCCCGATCGCGCTCTGGATCGCCTACTTCCGCCACGCGGCGCTCATCGCGCATCAGGTGACCCCGAAGGTGCGCGTACTCGCGCACATCGGCGGCTTCGGCGCGCGCGACTCTGCGCTCTACGCCTGGGCCGCCGCGCCGGCGTCGCCCGTCGACGCGATCGGCTTCACGCTATTCCCGTGGCTCGGCGGCGCCGCCACCCTCGACGCGCGCATGCGCACGGCGGACAGTTGGCTCAACAGCTATCCCGAGCCCAAGGAACACTGGGTGCTCGAGGCCGGCGGGCTACCGATGGCACACGGCGAAGGAAGCCAGGCGAGCGCGATCTGGGGAACGATCGCGTGGGCCACGAGCCGGCGTGCGGTGAAGGGCGCGATCGTGCTCGAGGCGAGCGATTACGGAACGCCGGTGGGACTGCGCGCACCCGGCGGGCGCGTGCGCCCCGCAGCGGAGGTGCTCGCGCGCGCGATTCACGTATTGTCGGAGAACGCAGCGCCGTAGCTCGCGTTCGCGGCGAGAGCTAGACGCTTCGCCCAACTCCTCGAATCACCGCCTGCACCAGCCTGCTCTCGTCGAAATACGTGTTCGCGATCCACTGCATCTCGCGCGTGGTGACGCGGCGGATCATCGCGTCATGCTCGTCGATCTCCGCGAGCCCGCTACCGAAGAGCCACGCGTCGATCATCTCGCCGAGAAGCGCGCCCCCGCTCTGCGAGCGAATCGCGTGCGTCCCGATCGCGTACTCCTGGGCCCGCGCGAGCTCGGCGGCGGTCACCGGCTCGTCGCGCAGCTTCGCGAACTCGGCGAGCAGCCCCGCCCGGGCGATCTCTTCCTTCTCCGGCCCCGTCGCGATGTACGAGATGAACATCCCCGTATTCCGCCACTCGGCCGTGAACGCGCTCACCGTATACGCGAGCGACTGTCGGTCGCGCAGCTGATCGAAGAAGCGACCACCAAGCCCGCTCGCGACGCCCGCGATCAGCTCGGCCGCGATGCGCGCGGGAGCTGATCGCGAAGGTGAGGGAAAGGCGAGGGCGAGCGCGCTCTGCGCCTTGTCGCGCGACTCGACGCGCATGATCGGCGCCGACGGCCACTCCGGAGCCTCGAGCGGCGCGCGCTCGCGCCATTCGAGCATGGCGAAGCGCGCGGTAGCGAGATTCGCGATGGCATCGGGATCGACGTCGCCGACGATCGCGATCACGCTCGAACCCTCGAGCACATGCGCGCGATGCCACTCGCGCACATCGCTCACGTCGATCGTCGCGAGCGATTCCTCCGTTCCGGATGCGGGGACGCCGAACGGATGTCCCGCGAATGCCGCCGCGGTGAGCTGACGGAGCGGATAGCGGTACATGTCGTCCTTGAGCATCTCGAGATCGGCGATCGCGAGCGAGCGCTCCGTCGCGAGCGCGCCCGCATCGAACGTCGCGTCCTGCACCACATCGGCGAGCAGCTCGACCGCTGCATCGGTATGGCGCGCGGGCACCGAGATCCCCCAGCTGAAGCTCTCCGCGCTCGTGCCGCCGCTGACTGATCCGCCGAGCAGCTCGCCATCCTCGGCGATCTGCGCCGCGCTTCGCGTGCGAGTGCCCTTCACCGATGTGCGCGTGAGCAGAGACGTGAGCCCCGCATGCGACGCGGCCTCTTCCGTCGCACCGCCGGCGACGTGCACGCCGAGCTGCACGAGCGGCGCGCCGGCTCTGCGCATGACCAGAATCGGCACGTTCGACGCGGTGCGATACACTCGCACGCGTCCTTCCTCGCGCTCGAATTGCGCGCGGGACTCGGGCGCGGGCGCGACCGGCTTCGGCGCGGGTACCGGCGCGAGTGGCGCGGCACCCGGTGTGGCGAGCAGCGCGCGCATCGCGCTCGCATCGCTCGCGATCGCGGGCGACGTTCGCGGACGATACACGATCACCCCCGCCGACTCCTCGCCGAGGTGACGGCGCACCGCATCGCTCACCTCGGTCACGCTCGCGGTCATCATCCGATTCAGCTCGGCCTCGCCCAGCTGCCAGTCGCCAAGCGCTTCCCACTCGGCAAGGTAGTTCGCCTGCCCCTCCATGGTCTCCAGGCGTCGAACGAAGCGCGCCTCGAGGAGCTGTCGCGCGCGATTGAGCTCGTCGCTCGTGAAGCCGTTGGCGCGCACGTCGGCGAGCTGCGCCCACACGTTGCGCGCGGCGTCGATCGTGTGCTCCGGCGGACCTTCGGCATGAATCACGAACACGCCGATCTCGGTGGGCGTGTAGTCGTACGCCGACACCGAAGTCGCCAGCGTGCGCTCGCGCACCGCGCGATAGAGCCGCGATCCTCGGCCGCTGCCGAGCATCGTTCCCGCGAGCTCGAGCAGCGGAGTGTCCGGATGGAGAGAGCCCGGCGTGCGCCAGCCGAAGGAGAGCTGCGTCTGCGTGATGTCGCCCTCGAGCTCGCGATAACGGAACTCGCTGCGCTCGGGCTCGTGAGGGCCGAAGTTCGGTACGACCGGCGCGTCGGTGAGCGACCCGTACTGTCGCTCGATTTCGCGCGTGGCATCATCGAGATCGATCGCGCCGACGACGCTCAGGATCGTCTGCCGCGGGCGGTAGAAATTGCGATAGAAGGCGACGAGCTCGTCGCGCGTGAGCCTGCGCAGCCCGGGCTCGCGGCCGATGCGCCAGCGGCGAATACGGTGCACGTCGTGCAGCAGCTCGAAGAGCGTCTCCGAGGCGACGGCGGCGGGGTTGTCCGCCTTGCGCTTCGCCTCCTGGATGATGACCTCGAGCTCCTTCGCGAGCTCCCCCGCATCGATGATCGAATCGGCGTACGCATCGCGCTGGATGTCTAGACCGCGCGCGAAGCTCGCGGATGGGAGCACCGTGTAATAGCTCGTGCGATCATAGATCGTGCCGGCATTGAGATAACCGCCCGCGGCCTTGGTCTCCTTCGAGATCTCGCCCACGGCGCGCGCCACGGTGCCCTTGAAGAACATGTGCTCGAGCACGTGCGCGATCCCGACGACGTCATCGCTCTCGTCGAAGTAGCCGGCCTTCACGTGGGTGACGATCGCGACCACGGGCGCGCTGTCGTCGCGACGGAGGAGCACCGTGAGTCCGTTGGCCAGTACGATGCGCCGGACGGATGCGGGGTCGAGCAGAGCCCCGGACGCGCGCGCGGCGCCCCCGACTGGCGGCGCCGCGTGAGGACTCGATGCGCTCAACGAACGATTCGGAGCAACCCCGCGTTCGCACTGCCGCGAATGAAGCTCTCGGCGTCGCTCGTCGGAATCTTCACGCCCGTGAGCGAATATCCGCGCCGGGCCTCGTTGGACATGTACTCCTGAAGTGAGCGACCGGCCATCTGCCGGCTCGCGTCGCGCATGTCGCGCACGATGTGCTCCCAGCTTCCCATGTACTCCGCGCCATCGGACATCAGAATGCTGTGCTCGATGATGTCGTCCTTCTTCCGCTCGATGAGATCGGTGAGCAGCGCTCCGAAGAGCTCGAGCTGCCCTTTGTCGCGCGCCTCCTCCTGCTCGAGGACGCGCTGCTCGATGTCGGCGAGCATCTCGTCGATGTCGTCGGGCTCGCCGGAGAGCTCGCCGAGTCGTGATTCCCACGGACGCAGCTCGCCGTCGCCATCCTTGAGCTTGTAGATCGACTTCTTGAGCTCGATGAAGCGCCAGATCCCCAGCTCGTCCCAGTGATCGTCGGGCGTCGTCAGGTCGAGCTGATTGAGGGCAGGCTCGTACTCGCCGCGATCGTAGAGAATGTTGGCCAGATAGATGCGCGCCTCGGTGTGCTCCTCGTCGAGCTGGAGCGCGCGGCGCAGATGCGTGAGCGCCGCGTCGTCGTTGCCGAGACGATGATTCACGTAGCCTAGGCATGCGCTCGCTTCGGCGAGGTCCTTTTGCTCGCGCGCGGCGACTTCGAAGAACTCGCGCGCCTCGTCCATCATCTCTTCGCGGAAGAGCGCGCGTCCGACCTGCAGCACGAGATCGAGATCATCTTCGTAGCCGAGATCGAGAATCTTCCGGAAGGTCTTCATCGCTTCGTCGCGCATTCCGAACTTGAGCAGCGTCTCGCCCAGCCCGGCAAGCGCCTCCTCGTGCAGCGCGTCGAGCACGAGCGCGACCTCGAAGCTGCGGCGCGCCCATGCGTATTCCTCGCGCGCGAGGCGCGCGAATCCAGCTCCGATGTGCAGCTCGACGGACTCCGGATAGAGGTTCAAGCCCTCCCGCAGCACATCGAGCGCGGCATCGTACTGACCTTCGTTATAGAGCTCGTGCGCCCGCTCGTCGTACTCCTCTGAACTCAAGAAGGGCGTGGCCATGTGGCGAGCTTCCTCCGACGTCGAAAGGTCTTGCCTATTTTAGTGTGTCGTAGCCGCAGAGTTCAATGGCAGAGATCACCACTTCATCAACGAAGCGCAAAGCGCGTGAGCTCCACTGCGATAGAGGCCGCGAGCGCTGCGTTCTGTTCCAGTAATGCCAGATTCACCTCGCGCGCTCGGCCCGAGGTGGCCTTGTCGACGTAGGCGAGCAGAAATGGCGTGATCGCCGCGCCCTGAATGCCGGCCCGTGTGCTCTCGCGTATCCCCTCTACTACAGCACGCTCGACCACCGAAGCGGGCAACGCGTACTGCGCGGGTGGAGGTTGCACGACGAGCAGCGCACCCGTCTGTCCGAGCTCGCGCTTGGCCTTGAAGATCGACGCGATCATCGCCGGCTCGTCGACGCGCTGCACCGGGATGCCGCTCTCGGCGCCGTAAAAGGCGGGGAGCTCGCTGGTCCCGAAGCCCGCGATCGTCACGCCGAGGGTGTCCAGCCGCTCCGACGTCGCGCGGAGATCGAGGATGGCCTTGGGCCCGGAGCACACCACGACGATCGACGTGCGCGCCAGCTCGGCGAGGTCGGCGGACTCGTCGTATGCGGGCGCGCGATGCACGCCCCCAATGCCGCCGGTGGCCAGCACCTCGATCCCGGCGCTGTGCGCGAGCATGATCGCCGCCGCGACGGTCGTCGCTCCGTCGACGCCGCGCGCCATCGCCTGCGCGAGATCGCGCGCCGAGACCTTCTCGATGCCGTCGCGGCCGAGGAAGCGCTCGAGCTCCTCGTCCATGAGTCCGACTGCTGGTGTACCCTTCACGATGGCGGTGACGAGCGGGATGACACCGCGCGACTCGATCGCCTCGATCATCGTACGCGCGGCCGTGCGATTGGCAGGGCTCGGCAGTCCCTGCGCGAATACCGAGCTCTCGAGCGCGACGATCGGCTTCGCCTCCACCATCCACGTGCCGAAGTCAGGAGGCGTGCGCACCCTCGATCCCACCATCACTACGAGAGCGGCTTCAGCGACTTCTCACGCGCAGCCTTGAACTCCGCGTCGGCGTTCCACGTCGGCGTCACCGGCGAGTTCGCTAGCGTGCGCGCGAACTTGAGCACGATGTTCGAGATCTGGGCGGCGCCGCTCAGGTCGAAGTCCGGGCTGTACGCATCCGCCGGCTGGTGGTAGCGATGCTCGTTGTAGTCCACGCTCGCCTTCTCGCCGAAATCCTTCGGCTTGCCGATATAGTCCTCACCCGCACCAATCGACACCGACGGGATCCCCACCTTCGCGAACGAGAAATGATCGGAGCGATAGAAGTGCCCAGCCTCGGGGTGCGCATCTGGCGAAAGCTTCATCCCTTGCGGACGGATCAGGCTCGCGAGCATCGGGCCGAGCGTCGACTTGTTGTCACCCATGACCTCGAGATCGCGCACGCGTCCATTGACGGTGATGACGTCGAGATTGAGATCGGCGACGATCGCGTTCGCTGGAACGGTCGGATGCTCGCCGTAGAACTGCGAGCCGAGGAGCCCGGATTCTTCCGCCGTGACGAAGAGGAAGATCAGCGAGCGGCGCGTCGTCGAGAGCTTCGCCGCCGCGCGGGCGATCGCGAGCACCGACGCGACACCGGAGCCGTTGTCGACGGCGCCGTTGTAGATCGAGTCGCCATCGACTGGAACGCCGATGCCCAGGTGATCCCAGTGCGCGCTGATCGCGACGTACTCGTTCTTGAGCTTCGAGTCGTGGCCGCGGACGACGCCGACGACGTTTGCGCTCGAGAGGTGGTTGACGGAGTTGTGCGCCGAGAAGTCGATGTCGATCCCGGTGCTCACCGGCTTGAAGTCGCGCGACTCCGCATCCTTGCGCAGCTTCGCCATGTCGAGGCCGGCGCCCTTGAGGAGCGCAGTTGCCGCGCTGTCGGTAATCCAACCGCGCATACCGAGCGGCGGAGCGGACGACGCATCGCGCGGAAGCGTGCGCTGCTCGCCGCTCCATGAGCCGACGACGGTGTGCCAGGGATAGCTGGCCGCCGCGGTCGTGTGGACGATGAGCACTCCCGCCGCGCCGCGACGCTCGGCTTCTTCGTATTTGTACGTCCAGCGTCCGTAGTACGTCATGGCCTTGCCGCCGAAGAGCTTCGGCTCGGCCGTGCTCGCGGGGGGATCGTTCACGAGGACGAGGAGGATCTTCCCCTTGAGGTCCGTTCCCTTGTAGTCATCCCATTTGTACTCGGGCGCCGACGCGCCGTAGCCGACGTAGACCAGCTCGCCGCTCGCCTTGCTGTTCTCGACGGCCGATCCGGCGAAGACGACGACATCATCGGGCGACTTGAGAGTCATCGTCGACTTCCCCGTGGCGCTCACCCTGATCGATGCGGGATCGGCTTTCACGACATCGATCGGCACCGTCTGGAAGTACGAGCCATTCACTCCGGGCTCGACGCCGGCGCTGCGCAGCTGATCGGCGATGTATTCGGTGGTGAGCTTGTCGGCGCGCGTCGCGGGTGCGCGACCCTCGAGGAGATCGGACGAGAGGAAGCGAAGATCGCCGTCTATCTGCGTTGCGGTGATCGGACCGGCCGCGCCCTGCGCGACGACTGATGCCGGAGCGAGCGAGGCGACGAGCGCAAACGTTACAAGACGCATAAGAAGCGGCTCGAAGGAGGGAGAAGTCGCGCGAGAGCGACAGTTCTGCCGCGTCCCCGTGGAAAGTTAGCCTCCACCCCACGCACGGTCACCCCTTGGCGCGCGCGCCCGAGCGGTGTAGCGTGTCGCGACCGTGGCGAGGCTTTTGCCTGCTACCCGTCAACCCTACCGGAGTGCTCGTGAGCGAAGAATTGGCGACAGACGCACGCACCGACAGCGAACGACGCGGAATCACGATCGGCATTTTAATCGTCGCGCTGCTCTGCCTCTTCCTGTTCTTCGTCTGGCGCCACTACGGCGTTCCGGGCTCGGGCGCGCACCCCGCAGCGGAGTCGACGCAGTAGTTAGCGAGGGCCCTACGCCCTGGGTGGAACGACCACGGGCTGGGCGGTGAGAATGAGGCGATCGGGCGCCGGGCCCACGTAGCGGATCGGCCAGCACGTCGTCAGCGTCAGCTCCGGTACGGCCGACGGGAAGAGCGACGGCTCGTAGCGGCCCACGATCTTTCGGCCCGTGATCACCCAGGTGGTGCGCGCCGTTCGCGTCTCGGTAATGACAGTGTCGCCGATGACGACGCGGCCCAGCGAGTGGAAGTGGCGGTCACGATGCGCGGAGATTACTGCGTTGCCCGGCTCGCCTGGCGAGGCAGTTCCCGGGAAGTGCCCGGGCCCGGCATCGAGCTCGTCATCATCCACGCCCTCGGCGATCACCTCGTCGAGTTTCACCGCCGGGATCAGCAAGCGGCCCACCAGCTCCCCTGTGACGTACGTGGTGTGTGTTGGAGTCGCGGCGAGCGATGCGGCTGCGACCGCGTTGTGCGCCTCGAGCTCCGCCCACTCGGTGCGCGCGCTATCGCGTTCATGCGCGCCGCTCGCGTAGCGGTAGCCGACATACAGCAGCAGCGCCGCTCCGACCGCGACGAGCGCGGCTCCGAGCGCGCGCTTCACGCTAGTCCCGGCGCAGGGCCATTGGCGCTGCTGGCGGCTTCTTCGCCGGCGGTGCCGGCGGCGGCGGCGCGTCGCCCTTGAGCCCCGTGCTGTCGTGCACCTCGACGGTGCCTATCGACGAGGCGGAGTCGGCGCGGATGCGCTCATTGCGATTGAGGATGACCGAGTCCTTCATCACCGCCGTCTTCGACGAGTCGCTCTTCGACATGAGCAGCTTCGTGCTGTCGGCGGCAGGTATCGAGACACCCGCGGCGGAGTCTACCCACCTTTTCATGTCGGTGACGCGGGCCGCGAGTGCGACGGTCGCGCGCCGAACGGAATCCTGTTTGACGATGGTGTCCGCCTTCGCCTTGACGCGGGGCGGAACGATAGCGGCCGTGAACTGCGCTCCGGCTGGTGCCGCCATCGCGAGCGCCGCAACGGCGCAGACGAGGAGCGGGAAGTACTTCAAGCTCACGACGAACCTCCGATAAAGCGGACTGTGGGTGCTACGGGGAAGGCAGGATTGGTGCCGTCTTCCGCGCAGCACGATCCACGATCATGCGTCCGGAAACTCGTCCGCCTTCCAGGTCTTGACGAGCTCGCGATCCTTCGACGTCTTGTCGTACATCGCGAGGATCTTGATTGTTTCGCCCGCGTAGCAATCGAAGGTCTTTCCCGCGCCCTTGATGACCTCGATTTCATGCCCATCCTCGAAGCGAAGGATGACGTTCGGATAGTCGTTGTTCTTGTACTGCTTTCTGAGCTTTTTCGGAGGAGTGGGCATCAACCGTCGGATTTGGGGGAGGGCGCTGTTCCGTGAAGATACCTCTCAATTATGGTGAGCTCAAGAGAAGTTGTACGCCATAGTACCCAATAAGGCATCTTCCTTGCACTTGGTTCAGGGGGAGTTCACCTTCGCCCTCTATACAAGGATCTCATGGCCAAGCTCACATTCGCAGTCGCAGCGCTCCTCGTAGCGTCTGTTGCCGGAACTCGTGTTCAGGCGCAGAGCGAGCAGTTCGTGTCGGACGATCAGACGATCTTCGTGCAGGACGCACCAGCAGGCGCGATTGAGCTCGCGGCGCCGGTTGCGATTGAGTCGGAGCCGGCCATCGTCGATATCGCGGTACCTGTCGTTGCCCTCGAAGCGCAGGCTCCGGCGCCCATTGCCGCAACGACCAGTGTTCCGACCGGCCCGAGCACCGAGGCCGCAACGCTCTCTCCGCGCCTCGCCAGCCACATCGACCTCACCTCGCAGTCGATGCGCAGACCGTCACGGGGCAGCGGCGTCGGCCTCATGATCTTCGGCGGTGCGGCCCTCATCACAGGTCTCATCGTTGGCAATAACGCGGGAACGGTCATCGCGGTCGGCGGCGCACTCGTCGGGCTCTATGGACTTTACGTCTACCTTGGTCGTCCTACCGGTATGGGGAACGGACAGTCCGCGCGCAGCGAGCGTATCGGGCTCGGCTACAAGCTGAACACGAACTAGGCTCGTAGTATCGCAGTCTGCTCCACCGCCCTGGTCAGCCCATGCATCCATTGTGGTGTATGGGCTGAGTAGTACCACGTAGCGATGGAGGAGTGACGGTGTCCTGGCTCGTTCCGCAGCGTACGGCCCTCGTCCTCGGCGGCGGGGGGCTCAAGGGATTCGCGCACATCGGTGTGATGCGCGCGCTCGAGGAGCGTGGCATCGTCCCGAGCAGGTATGCAGGCACGAGCATCGGCGCGCTGATCGCCGCGGCGCGAGTCGCCGGAGTTCCGCTCGACGAAATGGAGCGGCGCGCGATCACGGTCTCCAAGCGCGATCTCTTCCGCCTCAATCGTGCCGGGATGCTCCTCGAGCGATCGCGTGCGCCCTCGCTCTATCTCGAGCAGCCGCTGCGAGACCTGGTCGACGCTGTCGTTCCGGAGGGGTCTTTTCGCGGACTCGCCAACGAGCTTCTCGTCAACACGGTCGATCTCGAGCGTGGCGCGATCGTCGTGTGGGGACTCCCGGGACTCGAGGACGTCTCCATCCGAAACGCCGTTTACGCATCGTGCGCGCTGCCCGGATTCTTTCCACCGGCGACAGTTGGCGGTCGCGTCTGTGTCGATGGCGGCACCATCGACAATCTGCCCACGGCCATCGCATCGCTCGGTGTCGACGTCGTGATCGCGGTGGACGTTGGCAACACGGACCTCGGGCGGGCGCAGGATGTCACGAGCCGAGGCTTCGCGGCGATCTACATGCGCGCGGCATCGGTGATGATGCACGCGCTGCAGCTCAGCCCTCTCGCAACCTGGATGGGGCCGCCGATGCTTCTGATCCGACCGCGCGTGGGACATCGCGAATGGTTCGCGTTTTCGCACGCCGAAGAGATGATCGAGGCGGGATACGAGGGGACGCTGTCCGCGCTGGATGATATCGAGGACGGTCCGCTCGGGCGAGATCTGATCTATCCGCGGCGGCGGATCAAGCTGTCCGTCGATCGCGACAAGTGCATCGGCTGCGGCGTGTGCGCGGCACTCGCGCCGCGCATTATGGAGATGGATGCCGAGCACAAGGCGTTCGCAGTGCGGGAGGAGCACGAGTGGTCGCCGGCCGATGGTGAGTTCGTGGGGCAGTGCCCGACCGCGGCGATCACGGTGGAATCGCTGGCGACCCGCCGGCAGACGACGCGCCCTGTGGAGCAGGCGACTGTCGACCGATAGTCGCGTTGCGTGACTGCGCCGTAACGGCCGGATAACCGTCGCGCCCGAGTTTCTCTCCAACCCTTGGTCCGGAGAGAAAGATGATTCGCACGACACGATCCCTGATTGCACTGTCCATGCTTTGCGCGACGTTCGCGTGCTCGAAGTCCGCAGACTCGAGGGCGTCGGGAGCGGCCGCGGCACCATCCGCGCCGGCCGCGAGCCGCCACGCCTCGTTCGCGAGCGGCGGCGCCAAGGCCTGTGACAAGTACCTGACGGCCGATGTCCTCAGGAAAGTGCTGGGCTCCGATGTGGACGAGCGAAAGGAGCTGAGCGCCCAATCGTGCACCGTTCGGAACACGTCCACCGGTGGTGACTTGACGATTACGCTGAAGGAGATCACGCCCGGAAGTTTTCACGCCTTTCGCGATTATCTCTCGGATGTGCAGCCGCTGCCGGGAGTCGGCGACAGCGCGATTTCGTCCGTGGCGCCGACGGTGACCGCGATCAAGGGAACAATGGGGTGCGACTTCGACGCGTCGAAGGGCTCGGCACCCGGCGCACTCGGGGGGATGGATCGTGCGAAGGCGCTTGGAGAACTCTGCAATAGGATCTTCGCCGACGCGAAGTAGCTCCGGAGCGCCGTGATGATTCTTTAGCGCGGGATCATCACGGCTTCGCGGGGCGGCGCCACCGCCGCTTCGCGCTGGCGAATGGCGATGATCTCCCACATGTCGCCCCAGCGGTCGTCCCAGACTGCGGGAAAGAGCGGACTCAGTCCGCTTCCCGGCGCGTGCGTCATCTCTCCGAGAAATATTCGCTCGCCCACCTGATAGCAGTCGATGCGGACGAAGTCCGTTCCGCGCGCGAGCGCCTCAGCGATGCGCACCAGGTCATCGAGCCGCGTTGGCGGATCGAGTCTCCCCACGAAGCGTCCGCAGGAATCGTGTATCGGATACTCCTCCCAGTCGGTGTGGAAAAAGTTGCGCCTGCGATCGCCGAACCGATCCGTGTCGATCTGCACGACGCGCACTTTTTCGTTGAACACCAGCAGCTTGATGTCTGCCGGCGAGCGACCCGTGCCATCGTCGAGGAACTCCTCGACGATTATCTGGGGCGGAATCGGCGAGTAGAACGGCTCGTCGCTCCGCAGCGAGTAGTCGGTGCGAAGCCACTGCTCGCACTTCGCAAGCAGAGCGGCGCGGTCGAGCGTGTCGCGATCGGTTGCGATCCAGAGCCATCCGCTGCCATGCGTCGCCTTCACGACGAAACGTCGCGGCAGTGTGTCGAATGGGATCGAATGTGGATCGGTCGTCCGAAAGTAAAGCTCCGGAGCGAGATCCTCACCCAGGACTCGCGATGCGTATGCGCGCATCGCGTGCTTGTCCGATGTCTCGGTGAGAAATGGCCGCCGATCGAAGAGCTTTCTGTGCGCGATCTTCTCGCTGTACGAGCGCGGCGGAAAGAGTCGGGGCAGCCTTCCGTACGTTCTGTAGTAACGGCGAGCGATGCGTGCGGCGAGCAGGGGCAGTGATGACATCCCTCTTATCTAATCACATCGCGACGATTTGCGCAGCGGCGAGCGCCGCCTCGCCGAGTCGCACGTAGCCGGCGACGGCGCTCTCGAGCTCGGCGCGCGTGATGCGCTCGTCGGAGGTGTGAGCGACGTGGATCGATCCCGGGCCGTAGAGATATGGAGTGCCCCAACGCGTGAGGGCGGGGATGTCGGTGGCAAACGCCGCGACCATCGTCTCGAAGCCGGCCACCGATCCGAGCCGAATCGCGGGCACGAGCGACCCGCGCTCGATAGTGGCGCGCCCCGCAATCCACTGCTCGAGCAGCGCCCACACCTCTTCGACGTCGGACACGAGCCGCACCATGATGCGCGCCTCGGCCGACGGCGCGATGACGTTGTCCGCGACGCCGCCTGAGATCTGGCCGACGTTGATCGTGGTCGGGCCGAGAAGCTCGTCGTGCGGTAGCTCGAGATGCGGAAGCTCGGCGAGCAGCGCGATGAGCTTCGCGATGGCGGAGTCGCCAAGGT
The DNA here is from genome assembly GCA_013697785.1 of Gemmatimonadaceae bacterium. Taxonomy (GTDB): domain Bacteria; phylum Gemmatimonadota; class Gemmatimonadetes; order Gemmatimonadales; family Gemmatimonadaceae; genus FEN-1250. Next base: position 6,991 of record JACCWE010000101.1, on the reverse strand, counting down.
GGGGATAAGCGGAGTGCGCGGCGACGCCAGTCGTGCGGATGGTGCCGCGCACGGCGCCCTTGGTTCCGAGCGCGAGCTTCCCCTCGGTCGGCTCCCCGTCTATGATGGCGCGGCTCGTGGTGGGGCTCGCGTTGGCGGCGATCGCACCGTCGTGCGTCACCTCTTCCCCGACGACGAAGAGGAGCGCGATGGGGACGTTGCGCTCGCGCAGCTGCTCGGCCGCGAGAATCATGGCGGCGGCAATTCCCTTTGCGTCGCACGAGCCGCGGCCCCAGAGCGTGTCGCCGTCGATGCGCGGCGGGATGTAGGGCGGCACCGTGTCGAGATGTGTCGAGAGCGTCACGAACGGCTCTCGAACGCAGGTGGCGAATACGTCGACGCGGCTTGGGGTCACGGGAATGCGCGTCACGCGCCAGCCGCGGCTCTCGAGCATGAGCGCGACGTGCGCCATGAGCTCGCCCTCTCGACCACTCGTCGAGTCGATCGCCATCAATTCGGCAGTAAGCCGGAGCACGTCGCTGGTCATCGTCCGTACACCTCCGAGTCGCTCACAATGTAGGGCGTGGGATGCTAGATTTCTCGATTCCCCGACACTTCAGGCAAGCATGTCACTCGATTCCTTCGGCAGTCGCGCGACGATCACCGTAGATGGCCGCACCTACACGATCTATCGACTCGACTCGCTGAACAAGATCGCGGGCTCGACTGCGGCGAAGCTGCCGGTGACGCTCAAGGTGCTGCTGGAGAATCTGCTTCGGAACGAGGACGACGCGTTCGTCAAGCACGCCGACATCGAGACGATGGCGAAGTGGGATGTGAAGGGTGGCGTCGAGCGCGAGATCGCGTTCCGCACGAGTCGCGTGCTGCTGCAGGACTTCACCGGCGTCCCCGCTGTCGTCGATCTCGCCGCGATGCGCGACGCGATCGCAGCGCTCGGCGGCGATCCCGCGCTGATCAACCCGCTGCAGCCGGTCGATCTCGTGATCGATCACTCGGTACAGGTGGATGAGTATGGCAGCGAGGGCGCCTTTCTCATCAACGCCGGTCTCGAGTTCGATCGCAATCGCGAGCGCTACGCCTTCCTGCGCTGGGGGCAGACCGCGTTCCAGAATTTCCGCGTCGTGCCGCCGGACACGGGGATCGTGCATCAGATCAATCTCGAATATCTCGGACAGGTCGTGTTCACCGGCGAGAAGAACGGCGCGAGGATCGCCTATCCCGACTCGCTCGTGGGCACCGACTCTCATACGACGATGATCAACGGGCTCGGCGTGATCGGCTGGGGCGTTGGCGGAATCGAGGCCGAGGCGGCGATGCTGGGACAGCCGCTGTCGATGCTGATTCCGGAGGTCGTCGGCTTTCGTTTGCACGGGAAGCTTCCCGCGGGCGCGACGGCGACGGATCTCGTGCTCACCGTCACGCAGATTCTCCGGAAGCAGAAGGTCGTCGGAAAGTTCGTCGAATTCTATGGTTCCGGACTTTCGTCGCTATCGCTTGCGGATCGCGCGACGATCGCCAACATGGCTCCCGAGTACGGCGCGACGGTTGGATTCTTCCCCGTCGATGCGGAGACGCTCAAATATCTGCGACTGAGTGGACGCGACGAGCATCAGGTTCGACTCGTCGAGGAGTACAGCAAGGCGCAGGGGATGTTCAGAGATGACGGCACACCCGATCCGGAGTTCACGAACTCGGTGTCGCTCGATCTGTCGACGGTCGAGCCGAGTATCGCGGGGCCGAAGCGCCCGCAGGATCGTGTCCCGCTGTCGACGTCGAAGAAGTCGTTCAACGATGCGTGGCATGCGGAAATGGAGCGCATCGGCACGATGGCGGGAACGATCGCGGTCGAGAAGGCGATGGCGGTGAGCGCGAGCACGCAGCTCTCGCCGGCAGCGGTCGCGACGGATCCGAACGAGGTGATGGCGAAGAGTGGAAGCGCGAGCGTGACGTACAACGGGCAGCAGTTCGCGCTCAGGCACGGTGCGGTGGTGATCGCAGCGATCACGAGCTGCACGAACACGTCGAATCCGAGCGTGATGCTCGGCGCCGGGCTGCTCGCGCAGAAGGCTGTGGCGCTCGGCCTCAAGTCGAAGCCCTGGGTGAAGACGAGTCTCGCGCCGGGATCGAAGGTCGTCACCGATTACTACGAGAAGGCCGGCGTAATGAAGTCGCTCGAGGCTCTCGGCTTCTATCTCGCTGGGTACGGGTGCACGACGTGCATCGGAAACTCGGGGCCGCTGCCGCAGCCAATTGTTGATGCGGTGGAGGCCGAGAAGCTGATCGTGTGCGCGGTGCTCTCGGGGAATCGCAACTTCGAGGGGCGTGTGAATCCGCACACGCGCTTCAATTACCTGGCGTCGCCGCCGCTCGTGGTCGCGTATGCGCTCGCGGGGCGAATGGACATCGACTTCGCGACGGAGCCGCTCGGCGTCGGCACGAATGGGCCGGTGTTCCTGCGCGATGTGTGGCCGACGCCGCAGGAAGTAGAAGACACCGTGCTGTCGTCGATCACGAGTGCGATGTTCCACAAGCAGTACGGCAACGTGTTCGATGGAGACGAGCACTGGCAGTCGCTCCCCTTCCCGACCGGGAGTCGTTACACGTGGTCGAAGGAGTCGACATACGTCGCGAACCCGCCGTTCTTCGACGGGATGACGGCGGAGATCAAGCCCGTCGCGCAGGTGCGCGACGGGCGCGTGCTCGCGATGCTCGGCGACTCGATCACGACGGACCACATCTCACCGGCTGGCTCGATCCCGGCGGCGAGCCCTGCGGGAAAGTGGCTGATCGCACACGGAGTGCCGACGACTGAATTCAATTCGTACGGCGCGCGACGCGGGCATCATGAGGTGATGATGCGCGGGACGTTCGCGAACATCCGGCTGCGGAACGAGCTCGCGCCGGGAACGGAGGGCGGCTGGACGGCGACGTCGCCAGGCGCGAAGCCGGCCACGATTTTCGATGCGTCGATGGAATATCAGGCGAACGGGACGCAGCTGATCATCATCGCGGGAAAGGAGTACGGCACGGGCTCGTCGCGCGACTGGGCGGCGAAGGGAACACTGCTGCTGGGCGTACGCGCTGTGATCGCCGAGTCGTTCGAGCGGATCCATCGCTCGAATCTGGTAGGAATGGGAATCGTACCGCTGGAGTTCGCGGACGATGCATCGCGACAGTCGCTGGGGCTCACGGGCTTCGAGAGCTACGACCTCGAGGGCTTCGACGATTCGACGAAGCCGCGCGCGCTGCTGACGGTGAAGGCGACGGCCAGCGACGGCAGCGTGAAGCGCTTCGCGGTGCGCTCGCGCATCGACACGCCGGAGGAGGCGACGTACTATCGCAATGGCGGGATCCTGCACTACGTGCTGCGGAGTCTGGTCAAGCGGAAGTAACTGCTTAGTATCCGCTGGAGAAGGAGTGGCTCCCCGGCTCGTCGCGCTTGCTCATGTACGCGATTCGCATCGGTCCGGTCTCGTAGGTCACCATGATGTCGACCTCGCCGTCGGCGATCGACCAAGGCGGCACATCGGCGGGGGTCGATGCCGAGTCGCCGGCGACGAGCAGCACCGAGTGTGGGCGATCGATCTTTTTTCCGAGTCCCACCCGCAGCGTGCCGCTCTCGAGCACCACGCTCTCGACCTGCGGATGCGTGTGTGCCGGCAGCACATATTTGTCCGGCATCCGAAATTTCACCGTGCACTTCTCGGGCAAATAGGGATTGCCGCTCACGAACGTGACGCGCGCGCCCTGGGGAAGAATCGTCGGCACCAGATACCAATGCCGTTGCCGGGGACGATCTCTTCCGCGCCAGGTGTTTTGTCCTGCGCGCGAGCCTGCGATGGAAGCGCCCATATCGACGCGCTCGCTGCGATGGTGATGAAGCATCTGCTCAACAGATCCATCGAACTCCTTCCATTGAAACGGCGCTAATTCGGCGTGCTTCAAGTTTATTGATCGCTGCGCCGCAGACCATTATAGGAAAGGAGTAGTCGACCATCGTGGCGGTTGGCTCCGGGCCGCGGAACACACGCGGCTAACAGTTCATGAAGCCAATCAACGGATGAGACGGAAAAACGCAGCTGCCCTTCGCAGTTCTCCGTTTTTTGTCCGATGCCCCTTCCGTTTTTGTCGTCTTTCACGAGCAGACGCCTCCCTCGCCCCTATCACACCGAAGCCGAAGCCGCCACCTTCGCTGCCGCCTCTACCTCCATCTTCCGCAGCGCCTTGCAGATGTAGATCGTCCGATACACCGCCGTTCCGAGCGAGCCGAGTCCGATGAGCGTCACGGCGCTCAACAGAATCACTCCCGGGATCCAGCCGAGCGCTGTCGTGATCGGGGTGTCGATCAGCGATGCGACCGCCAGCGTCACGAGCCGCTCGGCGCGCTGCATGATCCCGCCGCGGCAGTCGACACCCACCGCCTCGCCCTTCGCGCGCGCGTACGAGACCATCATCGAGCCGCCGCTCGCGAGCACCGTCGCCGACATCGCCCACCACGTCGGCTCGAAGTAGAGCGCAATGCCGAGGAAGGCGAACATCTCCGCGAACCGATCGAGCATCGAATCGAGAAACTCGCCGTAGTTCGAGCCGATTCCACGCGCGCGAGCAATGCGGCCGTCGAAGATATCGGCGAGACCTCCGATCAGGATAAGCCAGCCGCCGAGTGCGAGCTCGCTCTTCGCGTAGGCGATGCCCGCGAAGAGTCCGAACGCTCCGCCGATATAATTGAACAGATCCGGCGACAATTTCCATTCGACGAACTTCCGCTCGACCGGTCCGATGGTCCACATGAGCCAGTCGCGCACCCACGTGCCGAGAATGATCGTCGTTGGCCGGCGCGCGACATCGGCATCGACTGCGCGACGGCGCGCGATCACCGCATAGACCGGCATGGTCAGGATCGCGAGCGCCATGAGCGTGAGCGCGACCCACGTGGTCGTGGACATTATTGATCGGGACGGCGTTGAGGACGGGAACGAAGATACTGAATGGCTTTCGGCCAGAGAAAGATGAGCGGCCAGCGACGTTCGCGCGCGGTCAGCTCCAGCGTCACTCCGCTGCGCCGCGCGATTTTGCGCACTACGTACTCCAGCCAGTCATCGTACAACACGACGTACTTCGCCCACCGCGCCGTCGCGCGCACTTTGCTTCGCCGGAAATACCAGCCCGCGCGCATGGCGCGCCATGCGCTCGCGGGCTTCGCCAACTGGTAGACTTTCCCGTCGAAAGCGAGTATTCTTTCTCGTGCAAGTTGTTGAAGCAAAGCATCATAGACCCGTAGCACCACCTCGCGTTGCGCGTCGAGCAGGGCGTCGATCCGTCCGCCGCGCTCGGGGCGAATCTCTCCCGAAAACGATCGCTCGAGCAGCGCCCGAAAGTACTGTTCCGCATCGAAGGCCGGCGGGAGCGATGCCGCTCCCCAGCCGAACGATCCGATGCGCGCATCGATGATGGCGTCGGTCACGGCCGCGCGAGACTGTGCGTCCCGCGTCCACGCCAGCTGCACGTACTGAAAAAGTCTTCCGCGCACGAAGTGATCTCGCGCACTGGGCGAGCACTCCCGGCGCAGATCCTCGAGCGACAGTACGGCACACTTGGCGGCGAGCGGCGGCACGTGCGAGCTGTGGTTCACCGCGATGACGTTTGGCGGCAACATACGATTCAGCGTTGCCGCGGTTCGAGCAGAGTAGCTGGTGCCAACCGTGCGTGCGAGCGATGCGTACGAGTCGCCGTACCGATCGACGATGACGAAGAAGTCGTAGGCGCTTTCCCGCTTCGCGTCCGAGTGCTGAGCGTGAGAGCCGTAGTGAACGATGGCAACGGTACCCTCACCAAACGATCGGGCGAGCATGGCCGCAAGCTCCGTCGCGTCGGGACTCGGGGCATTGTCGAGTCCCGCCGCGAGATTCGCACGAAGCTCGAGCTCAGCCAACGGCGCGCACCTCACGCTCGGCGGCGAGCGATGGCTGATGACGAATCTCCGCGAGTGTACGAGCCATATTGGCCTCGAGCTCATCGATGAAGGCGTCGATGTTCTCCTTCGCCGGTGCTGCGAATGGCCCACGAATCACGACGTCGACAGAGCTGTTCGCGAACGAGTGGACCGTTTCCTTGATCGTTCGGGCGTGCCACAAACCGTCGGAGACCACGTAATAGATTGGGCGCTGCGCTCGAGAGAGCAAAAGCTTGAGACCGCTGCGCATGAAGGGCTGAATGTTTCCGTCGGTCGTTCGATGCCCTTCGGGGTAGATGATCAGTGTCGTTTCACCGTTGGCGAGATCCTTTGCGGCCTGTAGAAGCGCAGCGACCTCAGCCTTGGTCGCCCGCGCCTGTTGCGTCACCAGGGGGAATTGGCCGAGCTTTATCAGTGAGGATATGCCGGGGATGCCATGGCCGTATCTTTCACGCGTCGGAATGACCGCCTGCGGGCCTTCCGCCGCCTTGACGGAAATCGTTATATCGAGCAGCGATTGGTGATTCATCACCAGCAGGCAGCTCTCAGTCGGTGGGGTACCGGTCCAGTTGACCCGAACGCCGCCGAAGACGCGAGAGATCCAAAGGGATCCGTTTGCTAGAAAGCGAAGCCAGCGGCGAACGATGGCCCGGCGTTTGACTGGAAATAGTAGAACGGCAGGCCAGATCACCAGGCGCTGTCCGAGATCGAATAGCGTCAGTGTAAAGATCGAATATGCGACGAAAAACATGCCGCTTCTCAGCGTACGCGCGAGTCCAGTACGCGCTCCGCTGTGAGCGCGAGAGGTGGACGGCGATGAGCTGTCGGCATTCATGTGGAGGTCACCAATGGCAACACGAGTCGAAGCGCGGACGAGCATGAATCCACTGGACTACGATTACAGCAGTTTCTTCTACTCGTCGAGCGACGACCCGTTTTCGATTCTCGAGCCTTACAACGAGTGGTATAACCAGGCCGTTCCGGAGGGTTATTATCTCTTCGCGCAGGCCATGTCGACGCCGCCCAGCGGAACCGTCG
>JACCWE010000098.1 GCA_013697785.1 Gemmatimonadaceae bacterium | reverse complement strand
CGCCGGCGCATCCTTGACCTTGCGGCGCTTCTCGATCGGCGCTGGCGCTGGCGCCTCCTCGCCGTCGATCGTGGCGACAGCGCCGTCTTCCATCACGATCCCGACCTTGCCGGTCGCGCCAACTGTCTCCATCCAGAGTTGGAACCCATGCTCCTCGGCCATCGTCGCCAAGAGCTTCTCGCCCTCCTCGTCGAGCAACGACGCATCGCGCACGAGCATGACGCGCAGCTTCGGGTTGCCCGCCATGCCGATCGCGGTCGACACGCGCAGCTGCTCGGCCGAAGACGTCTGTTCGAACGGCTCGCCGCCGAAGAACACTCCGCCCTCGGAAAGCGTCAGGCCCGCGACAGGCATCTCGGCCCGCTCGAACGCGGCTGCGATTTCAGCGTTGCGCGTCTCTATCTGCTTGGTGAGCGCGTCGGCCTTCTTTTCGAGCGACGCGACGTTGAGCTCTTGGGCGTGCCGGATTTTGTTCTCGGCGATCTTCCGGTTCGTCTCTCGTGCCTCGCGTAGCCGCTCCTGCGCCTCGCTGACGTCCACAGGATCGGGGAGCGGGTCGGCGGCGTCGAGCTTCGCCTTGAGCTCGTCACGGGCGCTGTTGGCCTGTGTCAGCTGTTCCTGCAGGTCGGCAAGGCGCGTTTCAATCGCGGCAATATCAATCGCCATGATTTCGAGGCGGCCGATAGCGTTGTCTCGGTTGGCGCGGCGAACCTCAATCTCGCCGTTCGACGTCGCGGCCTTCGCGATTTCCTGCTCGAGCGCGGCCTCGTCGATCGGCTCGGCCGGGAGCGCGGCGTGCGTCGCCATCGCCTGCAGCTGTGCGGCTGCGGTCTTCGCATCGCGGTTGATGTCGCGGCGGTTCTCGAAGTCAGCGAGGTTCAAGCCCTCGAGCTTCTCTGGATCGACGTCGAGCTTCACGAGCGAGCGAATGATGCTGAACTGCTCGCCGGGCTTGGCGCGCGTGAACTCGAGCGGGTCGAACGCGACGCTGGTGTAGAGCCCGTCGAGCATCTTCTGGGGCGAAGGGAAGCGCGCACCGTCGGCGCTCTCCACGATGATCTGGCCGCCGCCCTCGGTATCGAACGTGCGGCGCACGACGAGCTCGCCGCCGTCTATCTCGAGGCGGATAGCGCCCTCGTCCTGGCCGGACCGCACCGGCTTGGAAGGCATGACGGACTTGCCACCGAGCGCGGCCTGAATGGCGTCGAGCACGGAAGACTTGCCCTGCGCGTTCCGGCCTCGGATCGGCACGACAGCGCCGTCGCCGGGATTGATTTCGACGACGCGCAGCTTCTTAAAATTCTCGGCTTGGAATTTGGTGATGCGCATTTCAGCGAGCCTCCTGGCTGATGTTCGAAGGCTCCGGATCGCGTTCCTTGCCGACGATCGGCTTGGTATCGAACGAAGGCGCCCGGTCTGTGACCGAAGTGACGGTGACGGTCGCTGGACCTCGGTCGGTCGAGACAACCACCTGGTCGTCGACAACAACGGGTTCGCCGTCATTGTGGTAGGTGTAGGTGCGCCGGTCCCAAGGGTTGAACTGGACGGCGACGAACTGTCGATTTGTGGTCATGTGGACTTCCTCTCTGGCGGTGATTTGAGTTTAACTGACATCAGCACTCACCCTGCGGCTCGACGGCTTTCGCCGCGTCGACGAACTGCATCAGCATCCCGGGTATCTCGGCTTTGATGGCCTTCTCGAGCGGCCAGTAGGCGGCGAGCACGGCCTTCCGGTCGGTCGCCTCTGCGCCCGCCGCCGCTGCGATCTTGGTGGCAAGCAGGAAGACCATGAACATCGCTGCGTCCTGCAGGAGCATGGTGCGGTCGCCGGCGAGGATCACGTCCTCGAGCACGAAGTCGAGCGTGTCGGAAATAGCCGTCGAGTAGAACTCGCGCTTCTCGGCCAGCTGCTCCTCGAACGGTACGAGCGCGGCGATAGGTTCAGACGCCAGCATAGCTCTGTCCTTCCTCTTGGTGTTGCTGGGTGGGAGTGAGCTCGGCCTTCCGTGACGCGAGCTCGTTCGCCAGCGTGCCGCGGTGCGGCCCCATCGCCTTGTTGCGCCACTCGGCCTCGAGCGCGGGCAGGTCGGTTGCTCTAAGGATCGAAGCGCGCGCCTCGTCCAAGGTGATGACGTCACCGGAGCTAGTCGCGGGACTGGCAAGTCGCGACGTAGCTCCGCCCATCGACCAACGTGCAAGGGCCTCACCCGCCTCTCGCCCGATGCGCTGTTCTTCGGGGAAGAAGGGCCGATGCTGCTCTTGCAGCTTGCGGGGGATGGGGACGCCGGGATCCTGCGGGGTGAGGAGCAACGATGTCGTGATTTCAAATGGGAAGCGCTTCTCGCAGATTGGCACCCAGCGCTCGAGCAACGGAACGTCGGCTGCGGGCGTGATGACCATCTTCGTCGACGGCTTGCCCTGCCACATCTTCGGTGAGCCATCGGGGTTGGTCTGCGCCACCGCCTCAATCTTCATCTTCTCCTCGGACCGGAGGCAGACGATGATATGAGCGCGCACGGCGAGCATCTGATTGACGAGGCGCTTGTGGGCCGTCTTCGGCACCATCCAATTCTTAGGCGATCGTTCGCCCCCACGCTCGAGCTCCTCGGCCCACTCGCGAACGCCGCCCTCGCCTTCCCAACAGTGCGAGAAGCTGTCGATCACGATTACGTCGGCGCCGGCGGTTTCGGCCTGCTTGATCGCATCGCCATACGCCTGCGGTCGGAAAGGTGGCTCGACTGCCCCGTGCATGAATTTGAAGTCGTCGGCGTAGTGCAGCATCCGGCCGCGCTCGGTGTCGATGCCGAAGATGCGCCCGTCCCTGCCCTGGGCGGCGCCGATTGTGCTGGCGATGCCGTCGGCAAGTAGGAGCGCGGAGTATGTCTTGCCGCTCCCGCTGGCCCCATCGAGGCCGATCAGGAGCGGCACGTTCTCACGCTTGGCGGGCTTGAAGGTGGTGGTCAAAACGTCTTGCTCCCGATGTGCCACGCGCCACACGAAGCGCAGCGATAGGCGGCTCGCTTTCCATCGCGGGCCACGCCGCCATGACGCTTGATGCTGGCGAGCGCCTTCCGCGCGGCTGCGCGGTCGTGGTGCTTCACCTTGCCGACACAGCCCGGCTTCATCACGCGACCGACTTCGCCCGCGCCTCGGCGCGCGCCGCCATGCGCGTCCGGTTCAGCTTCTCGAGCGCCGCCGCTCGCCGCACCCCGAGCTCATAAAGCGGCTGACGTTCGGCAAGCTGCGCGCGGTGATCCTCGGCCGCCTTCTTCCACGACGCGCGGCTCACATTCGTCGAGAACAATATGCTTTCGGTCGCCTCGAGCTCGCGTTCGCCTTCGGCGCACCGGACGACGGCCCGTCGCATGGCGATGACGCCGCCAGCGATCCCGGGGATAAGGCCGATTGCGATGCCAACGGTGAGGCTAATGGTGTCGATCATGCTGCTGCCCTTTCGTCGAGGGCGGCGGCGTGCTCGTCGGCAAGTCGCTTCGCGGCCCATGAGGTCATTTCGTAGGGTGGTGCGCCGACGTAATGTGTGCGGGGCAGGTAGCCCGACCAGCGCCCGGCTTTGCCGTCCGCCGCCCAACGCTCCATCGCCCAATCAACGCGCTCTTTGGCGAACGCGCGCGCCTGCTCGTCGAGCTCGATGACCGCGAGGATGTAGGGCGGCTTCGGGCACTGGACGACGTAGCGAAACTCAACCTGCTGCCAGTCGATGCCTTCGAGCTCGGCGAAGACCATCGAATAGAACGGGTCCTGCACGTCGCGGCCTTCGCGAAACAGATATTTCACGAAGCCGTCGGGATCCGCGCCGGGCGCGAACGTCTTGTAGTCGTAGATGCGCGGCGCATCGTTCATGCGCCAGTCGATCATGGTGCGACAGTAGAGCGGCCCCTGCGACGTCGGCAGCTTCGCAATCGCGACCTGCTCGGCAACGCCGTTGGTGAAGGCATCGCGGTTCTCTGGATCGTCCTGCAGCTGCTTACGCGCCGCCGCGACCATCGCTGTCGCCTGTTCGTGGACCGCGACGAGGCACGGCTGCTTACCGGCACGAATCGCCTCCTCGCGCTGCGCCTTGGTGTCGGCCTTCCGCCAGTCCTCCGCGTCGATCACGACGATGCCAGCGCCGCGTCCCAAGAGGAGCTCGTGCGCGACCGAGCCCAGGTCGTATTGCGTTTTGTCGTCGGGCTCGAGCTCGGGATTGAGGCGCGGATGCTTGAAAGCGGCGTCCGCCACGGTGTCGGTGATGATCGTGCTGATGATCGAGCTCGACAGGCTCGGCCGCTTGCACGGGTCGGCGTGATAGACGTCGGGCGTCATCGTATAGAAGCCCGGGGCTTCGATTCGGTCGGTCATGACAGTGGCTCCAATGCTGGCTTGCCGTCCAGGACGCGGTGGAGCGCAGATCGCGCGGTGTCTGTGTCGAGGAAGAACAGGCGCGCGGCCTCTGTGCCGAGCAGGATCGCGCCTGCCGCCTCCGGTCCGACCTGATTTTCGAGCGCGTAACCGGCCTTGCCCTCAAGGTGGATGGCCCAGCCAGCGACGCAGTGCGCCGTGCCGCAATGCCAGCCGCCCATATCGAGTGCTTTTGGTGCGACAGCATGCTTAGCGACTGCGATTAGCCGGGCCGCCGCCTTCTCGCCGGTAGCTGGCACATGACCGGCGATCTTCGCGAGAAGCGGCGCGGAGTAGCCCGCGCCGCGCTCGAGATGAAGAGAGCCGACGCTGGTGAGCGCGGCCGCGTCGAGCTTGGCGTCGGTCCTGATGTCGAGCGATCCGCCGACGCTGGTGAGCGCGTCGAGCTTGGCGTCGGTCCAGATGTAGAGCGATCCGCCGACGCTGGTGAGCGCGTCGAGCTTGGCGTCGGTCCTGATGTAGAGCGATCCGCCGACGCTGGTGAGCGCGGCCGCGTCGAGCTTGGCGTCGGTCCAGATGTCGAGCGATCCGCCGACGCTGGTGAGCGCGTCGAGCTTGGCGTCGGTCCTGATGTAGAGCGATCCGCCGACGCTGGTGAGCGTCGAACAGTCATCGTCCTTCCGAACGATGACGTCGCCGTCGATATCTCCTGCAAATTTCGTCATGGTTGCCTGTCTCCTGACGCGTCTTCATGCGGCGCGCTTCG
>JACCWE010000064.1 GCA_013697785.1 Gemmatimonadaceae bacterium | reverse complement strand
CCAGGTCGTCTCCGAGGGTCTCGCCGCCAGCCCGATCAACCAGGTCCTGGTCGAGGAGTCGGTGATCGGCTGGGGCGAGTTCGAGCTCGAGGTGATGCGCGACCGCAACGACAACGTGGTGATCGTCTGCTCGATCGAGAACATCGATCCGATGGGCGTGCACACCGGCGACTCGATCACGGTGGCGCCCGCGCTCACGCTGACTGATCGCGAATATCAGGCGATGCGCGACGCGGCCGTCGCGATCATCCGCGAGATCGGAGTGGAGGCGGGCGGCTGCAACATCCAGTTCGCGGTCAATCCGGCCGACGGCGAGCTCCTCGTCATCGAGATGAATCCTCGCGTGTCGCGCTCATCGGCGCTCGCGTCCAAGGCGACCGGCTTTCCGATCGCGCGCATCGGAACCAAGCTCGCCGTCGGCTACCGGCTCGACGAGATCACCAACGACATCACGAAGACCACGCCCGCGTCGTTCGAGCCGGTGCTCGATTACGTCGTGGTGAAGTGCCCGCGCTTCGCCTTCGAGAAGTTCGCCGCCGCGGATCCCCGCCTCACGACGCAGATGAAATCCGTCGGCGAGTCGATGGCGATCGGGCGCACGTTCAAGGAGGCGTTCCAGAAGGGGCTCCGCGCGCTCGAGATCGGACGCTCCGGATGGCACGTCGGCGCGCGCCTCATCGACGACCGCCTCGAGGACGACACGCTCGAGACGCTCCGTGGCCAGCTCCGCCAGCCGACCCCCGAGCGAATCTTCCAGGTGAAGTACGCGCTCGAGCGCGGTCTCTCGATCGACGAGATCTACGAGCTCACGCGCATCGATCGCTGGTTCCTCGATCAGATGAACGATCTCCTCGAGGCCGAGCGTCGCTACGCGGAGCTCGGCGAGGTCGATGCGCTCGAGATGCGCGGCATGAAGCGCATGGGCTTCTCGGATGCGCAGCTCGGTGCGCTCCGCGGCGAGAGCGAGCTGAAGACGCGCGAGCATCGCTGGTCGCTTGGCGTGAGACCGGTCTACAAGATGGTCGACACCTGCGCGGGCGAGTTTCCCTCGGCGACTCCGTATCTCTACGGCTCGTACGATGAGGAGAACGAGGCGCCGCGCTCGGGGAAGCCGTCGGTCGTGATTCTGGGCAGCGGGCCGAATCGCATCGGGCAGGGTGTCGAGTTCGACTACTGCTGCGTGCGCGCGGTGCTCGCGCTCAGGGAAGCGGGCTACGAGACGATCATGGTCAACTCGAACCCGGAAACGGTTTCGACGGACTTCGACATCTCGGACAAGCTCTACTTCGAGCCCCTCACGCTCGAGGACGTGCTCGAGATCGTGCAGCGCGAGCAGCCGCTCGGCGTCATCGTGCAGCTCGGCGGGCAGACGCCGATCAAGCTCACGCGCGCGCTCGAGGCCGCGGGAGTGAAGATCCTCGGCACCTCGCCCGATGCGATCGACATCGCCGAAGACCGACGCCGCTTCGACAAGGTCGCGCGCGAGCTCGGCATCCGGCAGCCGCCGAACGGCACCGCGACCACGCTGGCCGAGGCGGAGGCGGTGGCGCTCGATGTCGGCTACCCGGTGCTCGTCCGCCCGTCGTACGTGCTCGGCGGACGCGCAATGCAGATCGTGTACGACCAGAAGTCGCTGCGCGGCTACTTCGAGACGGCGGCGCGCGTATCGGAAGATCGCCCCGTGCTGATCGATCGCTTCCTCGAGGATGCGTACGAGGTGGACGTCGATGCGATCGGTGATGGTGAGCACTACGTGATCGGCGGCGTGATGCAGCACATCGAGGATGCCGGCATCCACTCGGGCGACTCCGCGTGTGTGCTCCCGCCGTACATCATTCGCGAGGAGGATCTCGCGACGATGCGCACACACACGCTCGCGCTCGCGAAGGCGCTCGGCGTCGTCGGACTGATCAACGTGCAGTTCGCGATCCGCGATCGCGTGGTCTATGTGCTCGAGGTCAACCCGCGCGCGAGCCGTACGATCCCGTTCATCTCGAAGGCGATCGGCGTGCCGCTCGCGTCGCTGGCGGCGCGGCTGATGATGGGCGAGAGTCTCGCCGACACGGGCTTCACCAGGGAGATCATTCCGCCGTACGTCTCGGTGAAGGAGGCCGTCTTCCCGTTCAACAAGTTTCGCGGCGCCGATCCTGTGCTCGGCCCCGAGATGCGCTCGACGGGCGAAGTCATGGGGATCTCGGAGAGCTTCGGAAGCGCGTTCGCGAAGGCGCAGCTCGCGGCGGACAACGGGCTTCCTCTGAGCGGCGCGGTGCTCGTCACGGTGAACGATTCGGATAAGGCCGTCGTCGCCCCGATCGTGCGCCGTTTCGCCGACATGGGCTTCCGCGTGCTGGCGACGCCGGGCACCGCGAAGTTCCTGAACTCGCGCGGCATTCCGGCCGAGACGGTCTTCAAGGTGCACGAGGGACGCCCGAACGGCGTCGATCTGATCGTGAACGGACAGGTGCAGCTGCTCATCAACACGCCGCTCGGCAAGCACTCGCAGACCGACGATTACACGATGCGGCAGGCGGCCGTTGCGCACCGCATTCCGTACACGACGACGATGTCCGCGGCGAACGCCGCATGCGACGCGATCCTTTCCCTGCGCTTCAAACCCCCCCAGGTGCGCTCGCTGCAGGAGTGGCACGAGATCGCCCTCGCGGCGATTGCTCGAGCGCGGCGTAGTGTCCCGGAACCCATCGGAAGCTGATGCCCGTACCGCTGCTCGACCTGAAGGCCCAGCACGCCCGCATTCGCGACGAGGTCGCGAATGCGATCATGAAGGTGGTCGACGATCAGAACTTCATCCTCGGCACGCAGGTTGGTGACTTCGAGAAGGATGTCGCGACGCTCTCGCACACGAAGCATGCGATCGGATGCGCGAACGGATCCGACGCGCTGCTGATCGCGCTCCGCGCGCTCGACGTGGGCGCGGGCCACGAGGTGATCACGACGCCATTCACCTTCTTCGCGACCGCCGGGATGACGCACAATTCCGGCGCGAAGCCGGTGTTCGCGGATATCGATGCCGATACCTTCAGCATGAACCCCGAGGCTGCGGCCGCCGCGGTGACGAGCCGTACGAAGGCGGTGATCCCGGTCGATCTCTTCGGGCAAATGTCGCCGATCGAACGCTACGTGAAGGCGATCGACCTTCCGATCATCGAGGATGCCGCGCAATCGATCGGCGCGCGCCGCCGCGTCGACGGCGAGTGGACAATGGCAGGCGAGCGCGCAATGATCGGCACCTTCAGCTTCTTCCCATCGAAGAATCTCGGCGGCTACGGCGACGGGGGGATGATCGTCACGCAAAGCGACGACCTCGCGATGAAGCTTCGCCGCCTTCGCACGCATGGCGCGATCAAGACGTACGTACACGAGGTCGTCGGCTTCAACTCGCGCCTCGACACGCTGCAGGCCGCGGTGCTCGCCGCCAAGCTCCCGTATCTGGCAGGGTGGAGCGCGGCGCGCCGCACGCACGCCGCGTACTACGACGCCGCCTTCGCGGATCTTTCGGACATCCGAACCCCGGCCATCGACTCCGCGAACGAGTCCATCTATAATCAATACACGATTCGCACCGAGCGGCGCGACGCGCTGCAGGCGCATCTGAAGGCGAACGAGATCGGGACGGCGATCTACTATCCCATCCCGCTGCACCTGCAGGAATGCTTCGCGTACCTCGGCTACAAGCCGGGCGCCTTTCCGGAATCAGAGCGCGCGTCAAAGGAGGTCCTCTCGCTCCCCGTCTATCCAGAGCTCACGCAGTCGCAGCAGGACGAGACCATCGACGCGGTCCGCTCATTCTTCGGCCGCTGATGCGAGCGACCATCGGGTGCACGATCGCCTCGCTGCTCCTGCTTGCGGCTCCTCTCACTCTTCGCGCGCAGCACGCGCTCGTCGGGCTTCCGCTCTCCGATCCGGCGTACGTGCAGCTCGATGGGCTCATGCGACAGGGATGCGCCGCGGCGCGCGTCTCTCAGTTCCGCCCATTCTTCGTCGGCGACATCAGGAAAGCGATCGGGGACGCCGCGAGCGACTCGACGTGCGTCGGGAAGCTGCTCACGGAGCTGCAGCTCCGCTTTCCGCGAGACACCGCGCCGCGCGACACATCGCGCAGCCGGCTCTCCTTCGGCGCCGCAGCAACGCTGCGGGGAACGGGACTCAAGAACGGCACCTTCCGTCCGCTCTGGGAGGACGTTCGCTCCACCGATCAGGGAGAGCCCGCAGTCGTCGGCGTCGGTCGAATTCGCCTGACTTTCGATGGCGGACCGCACCTCCTCCTCATGACTGAAGCGTTCGGCGAGACCGATGTGCGCAACGATCCAACGATCCGCGAGTCGCCATTCAGAAGTACCTCGGGCGTCGTCGGCTTTCAGGATGCGTACATCACCGCCGAGGTGAGCAAGCTGATCATCTCGCTCGGCCGCTCTCGCGAAGCGTGGCTCGGCGATGGTCAGGAATCGTTGGTTCTTTCGGCGAACGGCCCCGCCTTCGATCGCCTGCTGCTCTCGTTCCGCTTCCGAAAGCTCGAGATGCGCGCCTTCGCGGCGACGATCAACGATGTCGTGCTCGACTCGACGCGCGACGTGCTGCCGGCCGGTATTTCGGAGCAGCGCTGGCATCGCTTCGCCTTCGGCCACGGCCTCACGTACAAGCCGACGAAGAAGATCGAGCTCACGATCGGCGAGACCGCCGTCGTCCAGCGCCAGGGTTTTACCGTCGATCTCGCGTATCTGAATCCGCTGATGATCTATCAGACGACGCAGCACGACACCAGTCAGAGCGGAGCAGGGGACGCCAATCTCACCGCCTTCCTGGCGGCGCGCGCGACGGTCGGTCGCGCCACGATGTCGGGTGAGCTCCTCGTCGACGACATCCAGATCGATTCGAAGGATCGCGCAAACTATCCGAACCAGCTCGGCTGGAACTTCGAGGCAGCCTATGCGCTTCCGATCATCTACGTGTCGTCCGTCGGCGTCCAGTACCGACGCATCGACACCTTCACGTACATCGGGCAGGTCGACTACTCGAAGGTCTTCCAGAACTTCGACGCGCCGCTCGGCTCCGAGCTCGGCCCCGATGCCGACATGGTTCGCGGCTACGGAGAGTTCTGGCAATCAGGCAAGCTCCGTTTCGTTGGCGGTGTCGCGCGATGGCGCCACGGCGCCTATCGCATCACCGATCGCCCGACGCTCAATCGAGTCGGCCATGCGAACGATCCGTATCCGGATGTCACCGACGACCGCCCGAATCCGCAGACGGCGTGGATCGGCGACATCTCGGCCGAGTGGCTCGATGGGATCATCCCAATCACCGCGAAGCTGGAGATCGCGCGGATCACGGATGTAAACAACGTCCCCACGCCCGCAAAGAAGCTGGCGCGGCTGCAGGTGACGGCGAGTTATCGGTTTCGCTATCCGTGAAGCGCGACTGCTGACTGCGTTCACTGATTAAACCAATCGAACCGGATCGAATCATGCGCGGGTCGGAGTGCAGCTGCTCTTGGAGGGCTGTCTTTTTGGGTGATCGATGAAGCGCTCGAACTTTGCGGTTGGGCCGAAGTGGAGGAGGAGACCGACTTCGAGGTTGGTTGCTCGCAGATAGCTGACTAGCTGCATCCGATCGGCTGGAGAGAGTTTTTCCGTTGATTTGTTCTCGATGATGATCTTGTCGTCGATCACCATGTCGAGTCGCTGCTTCGCGATTACTTGCTCCTTGTAGCGCACCTCTATCATCAGCTCTCGAACGACCGTGTGACCGCGATCGCGCAGCTCATGCGCAAGTGCACCACAATAGACGCGCTCAGTCAGCCCGTATCCGAAGTAGTTGCAAACCTCATAGAACGCCCCGATGATCGCACGGACCAAATCGGCATGGAGGAGTTGATTGCTCATCCCTGAATTGTTCTAGCAAAAACGACTTTTTCAGGACCTTGCCGCTGCGCGCCTCATCCTCCCCCCCGCATCGATTCGATCCGTTCCGTTCCTGTTGGTTCGATCCGTGCCGGCAGTTCGCAGTATGAGACCGCCACATTGCCCCCCTCTGGCGGTACGGCTAACTTCAACGGCTGTATCGCTTTTCCGCTTTTCACCACGTCCCCACACGAACTCTGAATGCGCATTACCGTCGTCGGAACCGGCTACGTCGGTCTGGTCGTAGGCGCCTGTCTCGCGGAGACCGGCAACGACGTCCACTGCGCCGATGTGGACGTGGCGAAGATCGTAGGGCTGAAGAAGAACGTCCTGCCGATCTACGAGCCCGGTCTCGATGAATTGGTGGAGCGCAATCAGTCGCAGGGACGCCTGAGCTTCACCACCGATGTCCCCGCCGCTATCGCGGGTGCCGAGGTCGTGTTCATCGCGGTCGGCACGCCGCCCGACGAGGATGGCTCGGCTGATTTGCGCCACGTGCTCGCAGTCGCGGAGCTGATCGGCAAGCACATGACGCGCGAAATCGTCGTCGTCACCAAGTCGACCGTTCCCGTCGGCACCGCAAACAAGGTCGAGGCCGCCGTCGCGAAGACCGCCACGCTGCCCTTCCATCTGTGCAGCAATCCAGAGTTCCTGAAGGAAGGTGCGGCGGTGGACGACTTCCTCAAGCCCGACCGTGTCGTACTGGGCGTCGCCACGGATCACGCGCGCTCGGTGATGGCCGAGCTTTACGCGCCGTTCGTGCGCACCGGGAAGCCGATCATCTTCATGGACATTCCGTCCGCAGAGATGACGAAGTACGCGGCGAACGCCATGCTCGCGACGCGCATCTCGTTCATGAACGAGGTCGCGACTCTCTGCGAGCGCGTCGGCGCCGACATCGACATGGTGCGAAAGGGAATCGGGAGCGATGATCGCATTGGGCCGTCGTTTCTCTTTCCTGGTCCCGGCTACGGCGGCTCGTGCTTTCCGAAGGATGTGAAGGCGCTGCTCCGCACGTCGGTGGACAAGGGTGCGGAGATGTCGGTGCTGCACGCCGTCGAAGAGGCGAACGACCGGCAGAAGCACCTGCTGTTCGCGAAGCTCAAATCGGTGTTGGGCACTTCGCTGTCGGGCGCGCGCATTGCCGTGTGGGGGCTCGCCTTCAAGCCCCAGACCGACGACATGCGCGAGTCACCCGCGCTCACGCTGATCGATGAGCTCATCGACGCCGGCGCCAGCGTGGTCGCGCACGATCCCATCGCGATGCACGAGGCAGAGCGCCGCCTCGGCGATCGCGTGACGTACGCCGCCACGAACTACGACGCGCTCACCGGCGCCGCGGCGCTTGTCGTCGTCACCGACTGGAACGAGTATCGGCATCCCGACTTCGCGCGCATCAAGAGCGCGCTCTCGAAGCCGGTCATCATCGACGGACGGAATCTCTACGATCCGACGAAGATGAAGAATCTCGGCTTCACCTACCGCTCGATCGGACGCGGAGAGCAGTCGTGAGAGTGCTCATTACGGGCGGCGCCGGCTTCCTCGGCTCACATCTCACGGATCGCTTTCTGGCGGATGGCCACGAGGTCGTCGGGCTCGACAACTTCATCACCGGCCATCCCGACAACATCGCGCACCTCGCGAGCAATCAGAAGTACGAGTTCGTCCAGCACAACATCTCGACGTACACGTACGTGAAGGGGAAGCTCGATGGCGTGCTTCACTTCGCGAGCCCCGCCAGCCCCATCGATTATCTCGAGCTCCCGATCCCGACGCTCAAGGTCGGCGCGCTCGGCACGCACAATGCGCTCGGTCTCGCCAAGGAAAAGGGCGCGCGCTTCTTCCTCGCCTCGACCAGCGAGGTGTACGGCGATCCGCTCGTGCATCCGCAGCCCGAGACCTATTGGGGAAACGTCAACCCGGTCGGCCCGCGCGGCGTCTACGACGAAGCCAAGCGCTTCGCCGAAGCGCTGACGATGGCGTACCACCGCTTCCACGGGCTCGACACGCGTATCGTCCGCATCTTCAACACCTACGGCCCGCGCATGCGTCCGCGCGATGGACGTGTCGTGTCGAACTTCATCGTGCAGGCGCTTCGCAACGAGCCGATCACGATCTACGGCGACGGCTCGCAGACGCGCAGCTTCTGCTACGCGTCGGACGAGGTCGAAGGGATCTATCAGCTCTTCATGAAGGGCGACAGCGACCCGTGCAACATCGGCAACCCCGACGAGTACACGGTGCGCCAGCTCGCCGAGATGGTGCGCGAGCTGACGAAGACGACGGCGCCGCTCGTCGAGCGCCCGCTCCCCGAAGACGATCCCAAGATCCGCAAGCCGGACATCACGCGCGCGCGCGCGATGCTCGGCTGGGAGGCAAAGGTCGGCATTCGCGAGGGGCTGCAGAAGACGATCGACTACTTCGCCAGCCTTCCCGCAGAGCGCATGAAGCCGCGTGGCTGAGAAGATCGTCGTCACCGGCGCCGCGGGCTTCATCGGTTCGCACGTCGTCGACGCATTGCTCGCGCGCGGCGATGTCGTCGTCGGCATCGACAACTTCGACTCGTTCTACGATCCCGACTTGAAGCGCGCGAATCTCGCGGACGCCATGCTCCACCCGTCGTTCGAGCTCGTCGAGGCCGACGTGCGGGACACGGCGGCGATGCGCCGCGTGATCGACGCCTTTCATCCGGACGCGATCGTGCACCTCGCGGCGCGCGCCGGCGTGCGCCCTTCGATCGCCGATCCCGCACTCTACGCCGCGGTCAACGTGCTCGGCACAACCGTCATCCTCGACGCCGCGCGCGCGGCGAAGGTCGCGCGCCTCGTCATTGCCTCGAGCTCGAGCGTTTACGGCAACGATGCGACGCCGCCCTTTCGCGAGGACGATAATGCGATCACGCCGATCAGCCCCTACGCCGCTACGAAGCGCGCGGCCGAGCTGATGTGCGAGGCGTACGCGGGGCTCTGCGACTGGATGAAGATCATCTCGCTCCGCTTCTTCACCGTCTACGGCCCGCGCCAGCGTCCCGATCTCGCGATCCATTCGTTCACGCGAAGGATTTCTGCCGGCGAGCCGATTCCGTTCTTCGGCGACGGCACCGCCGAGCGCGACTACACGTACATCACGGACACGGTGCAGGGTGTGCTCGGCGCTGTCGACCGCAGCCGCACCTCGAAGCCGGGACACGAGATCTTCAATCTCGGCGAGTCGGCGGTCACGACGCTCTCGGAGCTCGTGATACTCATCGAGCGGGCACTCGGGATGACCGCCAAGCTCCAGCGTCTTCCCGCGCAGCCCGGCGACGTGCGACGCACGCTCGCGGACATCACGAAGGCGCGCAAGCTTCTCGGCTACGCTCCGTCGGTGCAGGTGCGCGACGGAATTCCACGGTTCGTAGCTTGGTTCCGCGAGAGCGGCATCGGCGCTGCGTCTGCCACCACGGCCGCGCGCGGCTGAACCCGCCGCCCTTTTCGGGGTAACAATTCGCACATGTCTTTTCTAAAACGCACGCGTGTCGGCGCCCTCGCAGCCGCAATTCTGGTTGCGGGCTGTCACCATAAGGGTGGCTTTCAGCCGCTCAAGTATCCTTCGCACCAGGCGCTGTACGATGCGTCGCTGGGCGAGCTGCGCAAACACAAGTGGGGACACGCGGTGACCGGCTTCGAGAAGCTGACCACCGATCTTCCCGCGCGCGATCCGCTCCTCCCCGAGTCCTACTATTATCTCGGCGATGCGCACATGGGGAGTCACGAGTACATCCTCGCCGCGCAGTCGTACTCGCGCGTCGCTGAGAATTTCCCGGAAGACACGCTCGCCGACCGCGCGACATACAAAGCCGGCATTTCCTACTCGAAGCTCTGGCGCCGCCCCGGGCTCGATCCGGAATACGGCGAGACGTCGCGCAACACCTTCCAGAGCTTTCTCGCCGCCTATCCGGATTCACCGCTGCGCGACTCCGCCGTGAAGCAGATCGAGCGCCTCGACGAGTGGTTCGGCCTCAAGGGTTACAACAACGGGGTCACTTACCTCAAGCGCAAAGCCTACGACTCGTCGATCATCTATTTTCGAGACGTGGTCAAGGCGTATCCAAAGACCGATGCCGCGCGGAAGTCGCAAATCCGCCTCGTGCAGGCGTATCGCGCGATCAAGTACAAGGAGGACGTCGCCGAAACCTGCGGCGCACTGGAGAAAGCGCACCCGGGCGACAAGGACGTCACGAAGGCGTGCCGTGGCGTGAAGGCCGTGATCGCGGACTCCACGGCGGGGCCGCCGAAGGTGAAGGCCTCGATAGCGCCGCTGCCAAATCCGCCCGCGCCAATCGATGCGACGGCGGGGACGCCCTCGCCCGCGCAGGTGCCGGTGCCCACGCCGACGCCGCCGAGCAAGACTCCTCCGCGGCGTTAGACTCGCGTGCGCCTCGGCGTTCTCGGCGGGACGTACGACCCTCCACACGTCGGCCATCTCCTCGCGGCCAGCGATGCGTTCGAGGCGCTCTCGCTCGACAGGCTTCTGTTCGTGCCGGCCGCCGTGCCTCCGTACAAGTCCCGCTCGGTGAAGGGTTCGCCGGAGCAGCGGCTGCGCATGCTCGAGCTCACAATCGGGAGCGACGCGCGCTTCGAGGCGAGCCACCTCGAACTCGATCGAGACGGGTTATCTTTCACCGTTGACACACTGGCGGCACTTTCGGCGGAGACGCCGGGAGTTTCGCTCTTCATGCTGATCGGCGAGGACCTCGCGACGCAGATCGCCGCCTGGCGCGATGCGGCGCGTATCGCCGAGCTGGCCACGATCGTTGTGTTGGAGCGCATGTCGTCGACGAAGGCGAGCGCGCTGGAGTCCAGCCTCCCCATGACGAGGCTCGCGACGAGGCGCATCGAGCTGTCTTCGACTGAGATTCGCGACCGGATTCAGGCCGGCCGCTCGATTCACGGGTTCGTAACGGATGCCGTCGCTGCGTTCATCGACGCGGCCGGCCTGTACCGATAGAGGCGACGAATGCTCAAGAAATTCGCGACATCACTGTTCGGCACGAGACACGCGCGCGAGATGAAGCGCGTGCAGCCGATCGTGGATGCGATCAACGCCGAGTACGAGCGGCTGCACTCGGTGTCCGAGGAGGAGCTGCGCTCACAGACCGCGAAGCTCCGCGGAATCATCGCCGAGCGCGCTCGCCCGCTCGAGGAGAAAATCGCGGCGCTGCGCGAGCAGAAGCACTCGGCCCCCGACGCCGACGAGCGTGAGCGCATCGATCGCGAGATCGCGGGTCCCGATGGAAAAGGCGGCCTCGAGGGCGAGCTGCGCGACGCGATCGCGGAGTCGCTCGACGAGATCCTCCCCGAGGCATTTGCGACGGCGCGTGAGGGTGCGTTGCGGCTCCTGGGCACCACGGCGATGGTGGCTGGGCACGAGACGCCGTGGAACATGGTGCACTACGACGTGCAGCTGATCGGCGGCATCCAGCTGCACTTCGGCAAGATCGCCGAGATGGCGACCGGAGAAGGGAAGACGCTCGTCGCGACGCTGCCGCTTTATCTCAACGCACTCGCGGGCCGCGGCGCGCATCTCGTCACGGTGAACAACTATCTCGCTCGCCGCGACTCGCAGTGGATGGGGCATCTCTACGCGTACCTCGGCCTCACCGTCGGCTGCATCGACGACACGGAGCCGAACACCCTCGAGCGCCGCGAGGCCTACCTCCGCGACATCACGTACGGGACGAACAACGAGTTCGGCTTCGACTACCTGCGCGACAACATGGTCGTCTCGCTCGACCAGCGCGTGCAGCGCCCGCACTGGTACGCGATCGTCGACGAAGTCGATTCGGTGCTCATCGACGAGGCGCGGACGCCGCTCATCATCTCCGGCCCCGTCGGCGACGAGAGCGACTTGCAGTACCGCGAGTTCAACTCGACCGTACAGCGCGTCGTGCGTGTGCAGTCGGATGACGCGAATCGCCTCGTGGCAGAGGGCGAAGCGTCGATGGCGAAGGGCGACACGGAGAATGCGGGGCTCCGCTACTATCAGGCGCAGCTCGGCGCGCCGAAGAACAAGCGCCTGCTCAAGGCGCTGCAGGAGCCCGGCGTCAAGCAGCTCGTGCAGCGGATGGAGCTCGACCACATTGCCGATCGCAAGCAGCCGGCAGCGAAGCAACAATTCGGCGATATCGAGGAGCGGCTCCTCTACGTGCTCGATGAGCGCGGCCACACCGTGCATCTCACCGATCGCGGCGCCGATCTCATGTCACCGGAGGATCCGGATGCGTTTCTCCTTCCGGACATCTCGGAAGAGGTCCATCGCATCGATCACGACGCGACGCTCGGACCGCAGGAGAAGCTCGATGCCCGCGCCGCGATAGAGCGCGCGTACGCGGAGCGCAGCGAGCGGCTGAACATCGTCCATCAGCTGCTCCGCGCGCATGCGTTGTACGAGAAGGACGTGAACTACGTCGTGCAGGATGGGCAGGTGCTCATCGTCGACGAGTTCACGGGTCGCACGATGCCGGGGCGCCGCTGGAGCGAGGGGCTTCACCAGGCCGTCGAGGCGAAGGAAGGCGTGCAGGTGAAGGGCGAGACCCAGACGATGGCGACGATCACCATCCAGAACTACTTTCGCATGTACGAGAAGCTCTCGGGCATGACCGGAACGGCGGAGACGGAGGAGACGGAGTTCCATGACATCTACAAGCTCGATGTCGCGGTCATTCCAACGAACAAGCCGATCATTCGCGACGATCGCCAGGACTGGATCTATCGCACCCGCCGCGAGAAGTACAACGCGATCCTCGAGGAGACGCAGCGCCTCCACGATCTCGGCTACCCCGTGCTCGTCGGTACGGTGAACGTCGACGTGTCGGAGACACTCGCACGCATGTTCCAGCGCGCGGGGATCAAGCACAACGTGCTGAATGCGAAATACCACCAGCGCGAGGCGGAGATCGTCGCTGGCGCCGGCCAGCCGAGCGCGGTGACGATCGCGACGAACATGGCCGGCCGCGGAACCGACATCAAGCTGGGCGAAGGCGTCACTGAGTCGAAGCAGTCCGAGGTCAAGGATCCGGATGGGAAGACGCTCGAGGTTACCGAGGATGGCGGTCTGCACATCATCGGCTCCGAGCGTCACGAATCGCGGCGCATCGACCGCCAGCTGCGCGGTCGGGCTGGACGGCAGGGCGATCCTGGTGCGACACAGTTCTTCCTGTCGCTCGAAGATGATCTCATGCGTCTCTTCGGCTCCGAGCGCATCGCGAAGCTCATGGACCGGCTCGGCGCGCAGGAAGGCGAGGTGCTCGCGCACCCGCTGATCACGCGGTCGATCGAGCAGGCGCAGAAGCGCGTGGAGCTCCAGAACTTCCAGGCGCGCAAGCGGCTGCTCGAATACGACGATGTGATGAACCAGCAGCGCGAGGTGATCTACTCGCTGCGCGCGTTCGCGCTCGAGGGCGGGGAGGAGCTCAAGGGCGAAGCGCTGAAGATGGTCGAGCGCGCGGTGGAGCGTCGTGTCGAGCAGGCGCTCGAGGGCTACGATTCCGAGAGCGACTGGGATTTCGGCGTGCTGCGTCAGGATCTGTTGATGCACTACCTGCTCTTCGTTCCGGACTTCGAGGACGGCGCACCGCAGAAGCCGGGGACGATCGCCGAGGCGAAGGAGCACGCGCGCATGGCGGCGAATGGCGCCTTCGCGACCAAGCTGCAGACGCTGGACGTCTACTCCGACGCGTTGCTCTCGCGCGTCATGCTGCACGTGCTCGACGAGAAGTGGAAGGACCATCTCTACGATCTCGATCAGCTCCGCGCCGCGATCCACTATCGCTCGTGGGGCCAGAAGGACCCGCTCGTGGAGTACAAGCACGAGGCATACACGATGTTCGTCGATCTGATGACGGACCTCTACCATACCTTCGCCGAGCGCTTCCTTCGCGCGCAGATCGTGATCGAGCAGCAGGGCGGGCAGTCGGGCGGCCAGGACGACTCGTCGAGCGGCGGACGTCGGGGGCCACGCGTGCCGTCGCCGACGGCGCCGACGCGCCGGTACAACGCGCTCGGCATTCTCGAAGATGTGCCCGCCGACGAAGGCTCGGATGTCGCGGTCGCGACCGGCGAGCCGCAGGGAAACGTCGACATCGGCCCGGACGAGTCACCCAAGCAGGATGTCGTTGCGCGGAAGGAAGTGCGCGTCGTCGGCGCGGGGCGGACGACGAATCTCTCCGGGCAGCAGCCCTCCGGGAACACCGATTGGTCGGCCGTCGGACGAAACGATCCATGCCCGTGCGGCTCGGGCAAGAAGTTCAAGAAGTGCCACGGAACGACCGTGTAGGCGGCGACGGTTCCTCCGGGGTTGAACGAAAGGGATGTCTCTCGGCGCGTGTGCCCGGCTATCTAGGGCGCACGCGTTCTGCATCGAGCCGACTCCTTTCGTGAGATCCCCACCGTGCCACTTGCCGCTGGACCTACCGCATTCTCCGCATTAAGTATCAGAGAGCTGCCCCGATCAGAGCGGCCGCGCGAACGGCTCCGCGATCATGGGGCGGCATCGATGAGTGCCGCCGAGCTGCTCGCCATCGTGGTGGGCACCGGCGGCGCCGGCCGCTCGGCGATTGCAGTGGGGCAGGCAATTCTGGAATCCGCGGGCGGATCGCTTCGCCGAATCGCCGCGCAGCCCGTTGCATCGCTCACCTCGATGCATGGCGTCGGAAGCGCCCGAGCCGCCACCGTGCACGCGGCGCTCGAGCTGGGTCGGCGCATGGCGAGCGAAGGGCGCGACGAGGGCGCGCCGATGCGCTCCCCCCGCGAGGTCTACGCCGCGTTCGCATCGCGGCTGCAGGATTTGCCAGTCGAGGAATTCCACGTTGCAGTCCTCGACTCGCAGCACCGGCTGGAACGCGACATCGCGGTCACGCGAGGGATATTGAATTCGTCTCTCGTGCATCCGCGTGAAGTCTTTCGGGAGGCGATAGCGGAGCGCGCGGCCGCGATCATTCTCGTGCACAACCATCCGAGCGGAGATCCGACTCCCTCCGCGGACGATCGCGTCGTGACGGACCAGCTCGTGGCAGCGGGAAGATTGCTCGATATTCCCGTGCACGACCACCTGATCGTAGGCCGAGGGCGCTACGTCAGCTTCGCCGAGGCAGGGCTTCTGTAGCAGGCAATATCGGGCACGAGCGATGGGCTCGCAGCGTTCGTCAGGTGTAGATATGCTCCGCGCATTGTAGGTTGAGCAGGTAGACCCACGGCGACCCCAGGACCTTTGACGGCTCCGACGCTCAAATCGATTCTCCCCGAGCTGAATCTCGGTGGTGCCCGCCTCGAGCGACTCGACGCGGACCTCATCGCGCGCGCCTACAAGTTCAGCGAGAAGGCGCACCACGGGCAGAAGCGGTCGTCGGGCGCGCCGTATCTCGACCACTGCGTCGAGGTCGCGAAGATCCTCGCCGAGCTGCACCTCGATTCGAGCACCGTCGCCTGCGGGCTGATTCATGATGTCGTCGAGGATACGGCCGTCACCGTCGCGGACGTCGCGGCCGAGTTCGGGAAGGAGATCGCCGCGATCGTCGACGGCGTCACCAAAATCGGAAACATCTCCTTTCAATCGCGCGAAGAGCGGCAGGTCGAGAACTATCGCAAGCTGCTGCTGTCGATAGCGAAGGACGTCCGCGTCATTCTCATCAAGCTCGCGGACCGGCTCCACAACATGCGCACGCTCGACTATCTCCCCGAGGAGAAGCGCCGCCGCATCGCGCAGGAGACGATGGATCTCTACGCGCCGCTCGCGCACCGCTTCGGAATGGCGCAGATGCGTTGGGAGCTCGAGGATCTCTCCTTCAAGTACATCGAGCCGCCCGAGTACAAGGTGCTCGCCAAGCTCGTCGCCCAGAAGCGCGATCTCCGCGAGCAGCTCATCGGCCAGTTCTCCGAGCCGCTCGACCGCGATCTCAAGCGCGCGGGCATCAACGACGTCGAAGTCGTCGGTCGCCCGAAGCATCTCTGGTCGATCTGGAAGAAGATGAAGTCGCGCGACAAGCCGTACGAAGAGATCTACGATCTCATGGCGGTGCGCGTGCTCGTCAACTCCGTTCCCGAGTGCTATCACGCGCTCGGCGTCATCCACGATGGGTGGACGCCGCTGCAGGAGCGCATCAAGGACTACATCGCGCAGCCGAAATCGAACGGCTACCAGTCGCTGCATACCACGGTGTTCGGTCCCGGCAGACAGCTGTACGAGGTGCAGATCCGCACGCGCGAGATGCACGAGACCGCCGAGTACGGAATCGCGGCGCACTGGCTGTACAAGGAAAATCGCACGAGCGCGGACAAGGCCGAGCAGGACATGAGCTGGCTGAGACAAATTCTCGAGTTCCAGCTCGACGCGAAGAATCCGGACGAGTTCCTCGAGTTCCTCAAGCTCGATCTGTATCAGAAGGAGATCTTCGTCCTTACGCCGACGGGCGATGTCATCGAGCTGCCGGAGGGCGCGACGCCGCTCGACTTCGCGTTCGCCGTGCACACCGAGGTCGGTCTGCACTGCCAGGGCGCGAAGGTGAATGGACGCATCACGCCGCTCTCGCGCGAGCTCCGCAGCTCGGACACGGTCGAGATCCTCACGTCGCCAACGGCGAAGCCGAGCCGCGACTGGCTCTCGCATGTCCGCACGGGACGCGCCCGACACAAGATCCGTCAGTGGATTCGCGTCGAGGAGCAAAACACGTCGGCGAAGATCGGGCGCGAGATGCTCGATCGCGAGCTGCGCCGCCGCCACATCAAGCAGGACGACACGCTCCTCAGCGAGGCCGCGAAGGCGCTCGGCCTCAACGACTCGAAGCACCTGATCTCGTCGCTCGGGCAGGGCGACATCGCACTCGCGCACGCGCTCAGGATCATGTTTCCCGACGAGGCGGGAAACAAGCCTGCGAAGGCGAGCACGATCGAGCGCCTCGTCCGACGCGTGCGCGGACCGGCGCCGGGTGTGCGCATCCAGGGCGTCGATGGCCTCATGGTGCGCTATTCCCAGTGCTGTCAGCCGGTGCCTGGCGACGGCGTCGTCGGCTACGTCACCCGCGGGCGCGGCGTGAGCATCCATCGCGCCGACTGTCCGAACGTGCTCTCGCTCGGCGAAGAGCCGGAACGCCGTCTCGAGATCGACTGGAAGGAGCAGGCGGGCGAGCTCTTCTCCGTGCGCCTCGCGCTCGAGGGCTCCGACCGTCGCGGTCTCTACGCCGACGTCGCCGCCGCGATCACCGAGAGCGGCACGAGCATCAAGAGCATGGAGCTCAAGTCGGGGATGGGCGGCAGCGTCTCGGGGTCGGTGCTGCTGGAGGTCGAGAACCTCGCCCACCTGCAGAAGATCACGAAGCTGATCCGCAGAGTGAAGGGCATTTCCACGGCCGAGCGCCGCGAGAAGACGGACAAGCATTAGCCGTCGTTACGGGCTGGCAAGTGCGAGCCGAAGCAGACTGTTCCGCGATCGCTGCGCTCGTCGAAACGGCAGAGGTTCCAGCACCGAATAGTCCCCGAATCCGTTATATTTCCGCATGGCCGCCTTCGACCTTCAAGCGCCTTTCAAACCAGCCGGTGACCAGCCCCGCGCGATCGCCGAGCTCTCGGCTGGACTGAAGCGCGGCGACCGCTTTCAGACGCTGCTTGGCGTCACCGGCTCGGGCAAGACGATGAGCGTGGCGAACGTCATCGAGGCCCACGGGCGTCCGACGCTCGTCCTCTCGCACAACAAGACGCTGGCCGCCCAGCTCTATGGTGAGCTCAAGAGCTTCTTTCCGCATAACTCCGTCGAGTACTTCGTATCGTACTACGACTACTATCAGCCGGAAGCATACGTCCCGTCGTCGGACACGTACATCGAGAAGGACGCATCGATCAACGAGGACATCGACCGCCTGCGCCTGCGCGCGACGTCGAGCCTGATGGAGCGCGACGACGTCATAATCGTCGCCACGGTCTCGGCCATCTACGGTCTCGGAGATCCAGTCGAGTATCGCGCGCGGATGGTGAGCATCTCGCGCGGCGACGTCCGCGGCCGCGACGACATCCTCCGCGCCCTCGTCGGCATCCAGTACTCGCGCAACGATGTTTCGTTCGAGCGCGGCACCTTCCGCGTGCGCGGCGACACGGTCGAGATCTTCCCGGCATACGAAGAGCAGGGCGTCCGCATCGAGATGTGGGGCGACGAGGTCGAGAAGATCTCGAAGATCGACTGCGTCACCGGCGAGACGATCGCCGATCTCGAGCGCGCCGCGATCTATCCCGCGAAGCACTTCGTCACCTCGCGCCCCACCCTCGAGCGCGCGATCGGCCTCGTTCGCACCGAGCTCGCCGAGCGGCTGACGACGCTCCGCGAGCAGGGGAAGCTCCTCGAGGCGCAGCGCCTCGAGTCGCGCACCAACTTCGACATCGAGATGATGCTCGAGGTCGGGACGTGCGCGGGGATCGAGAACTACTCGCGACATCTCTCCGGACGCATGTCGGGCGAGCGTCCGTCGTGTCTCTTCGACTTCTTCCCCGAGGATTTTCTCGTGGTCGTCGACGAGTCGCACGTGTCGCTGCCACAGATCGGAGGCATGTTCAACGGCGACCGCGCGCGCAAGCTCACGCTCGTCGACTACGGCTTCCGCCTGCCGAGCGCGCTCGACAACCGGCCGCTGATGTTCGATGAGTTTCTCAAGCTCACTCCACGCGCGCTCTTCGTCTCGGCGACGCCGGGCGATCTCGAGCTCCAGCTCTCGGAGGGCGTCGTCGTCGAGCAGATCATTCGGCCGACGGGGCTCGTCGATCCGGAGATCGAGGTGCGCCCCGTGCGCGGCCAGGTGGACGACCTTCTCGGCGAGATCCGCATTCGCGAGCGTCGCGGCGAACGCGTGCTCGTCACGACGCTCACCAAGCGCATGGCCGAGGATCTCACCGACTATCTGCAGCAGATGGGTGTTCGCGTGCGCTACATGCATTCGGACATCGATGCGATCGAGCGCGTCGAGATCATCCGCGGCTTGCGGCTCGGCGACTTCGACGTGCTCGTCGGTATCAACCTCCTGCGGGAAGGTCTCGATCTTCCCGAGGTATCGCTCGTTGCGGTGCTCGATGCGGACCAGGAAGGATTCCTGCGCAGCGATCGCTCACTCATTCAGACGACGGGGCGCGCGGCGCGGCATGTCGAGGGGCGCGCGATCTTCTACGCCGATCGCATGACAGGCTCGATGGCGCGCTGCATCGACGAGACGAAGCGTCGCCGGGAAATACAGCGGGCGCACAACGTCGAGCATGGCATCACGCCGACGTCGGTCGTGAAGAGCACGGACCAGGTGCGCTTCATCACGCGTGTCGCCGACGCGCGGGGAGACAGGGACGAGAAGACGAAGAAGGTCGCCGAGCTGGCGGCGACGTACGCGAGCGAGATGGATCAGGGAACGCTCATCGAGCTGCTCGAGTCGCAGATGAAGGAGGCGGCTGCGAATCTCGACTTCGAGACCGCCGCAGCGCTGCGCGATCAGCTCCTCGAGGTGAAGGCGCGCGGCGGCGGCAGCGCCGCGGCGATGGGATCGAAGCGTGGAGAAGGGCTGAGCCGCATTCGGGCGCCGCGCTGATGGAGGAGCACCATCACATCGTGCCCGATCGCGCAACGCGCGGCCATCTCGCCGTCACGCGCGATGAACTGATCGCGTGGGGCGAGCGCTTCGGCAAATCCGCGCACGGGAAGCTCGTCGTCGCGATCGCGGGCGAGCTCGGTGCGGGAAAGACGACGCTCGCGCAGGCCATCTGTCGCGGTGCCGGTGTCACGACCGAGGTCACGAGCCCGACATATGCGCTCGTGCACGAGTACAAGGGCGATCGCTTTCCGATTTATCATCTCGACCTCTATCGCCTCGAGAAGCCCGAGGATCTCACGAACCTCGGCTGGGACGATATGCTCCGCTCGCACGCGCTGATCCTCGTCGAGTGGCCGGAGCGGGCGGGCGAGCGCCTCCCGCACGACGCGGTTCCGATCGACCTCGAGCTCGATCCCGCAGACGAGGAGCGGCGGCTCCTTCTCGCGGGATGAGCGGCGCGCTGACGCTCGCACTCGAGGCTGCGACGTCGACCGGATCCGTCGCGATTCTCTCCGGGCTGCGCGTGCTCGCCACGCGCGAGGTTGCCATGCGCGGCGGCGCCGAAGAGCATCTCCTGCCCGCGATCGAGGCGGCGCTGCTCGAGGTCGGCGCGACGACACGCGATCTCGAGCGCATCATCTGCGGCTCGGGTCCGGGAAGCTTCACGTCGCTGCGCGTGTCGGCATCGCTGGCGAAGGGAATCGCGTTCGCGCGCTCGTTGCCGCTCTTCGCAGTTCCGTCGCTCGCGCTCATTGCCGCGGATCCATCGCTCACCGATGGAATGTACGTCGCGATCCTCGATGCGCTGCGCGGCGAAGTATTCGCTTCGGTGTTCGAGCGCGCGGGGGATCAGGTGAAGCAGGTTGGATCACTGCGCCTCGTGCATCGCGACGGGCTCGCACACGAGGCGGTGGTGCTCCACGCGAAAGTGATCGGCCCCGAGGAGCATCCGCGCACGCCGCCGCGCGCTGCGAACGTCGTTCGCCTCGGCGCGTGGCTCGCGCTGCCGCCAGTGTCACTCGAGTCGTGGGAGCCGGATTATGGGCGACTGGCCGAGGCGCAGGTGAAGTGGGAGATCGCGCACGGCCGGCCGCTGCCGGTGTTGTAGGGATGCGCATGGACCAGGACATCGGGGTCGACGCCACGAGTGCAAAGCAGCGGCTGCCAGTCGTGCTGCGCCCCGCCCGCGAAACCGACATGGACGCCGTGCTCGAGATCGAGCAGGGCTCCTTCGGCGATCCATGGAGCCGGAGCGCCTTTCTCGATCTCATCGGCGACCCGCGCGTTGCCTTTTTGATCGCGGATGCGCGAGGTGGTGTGCTCGGCTACGTGGCGGCGTGGTACGTGCTCGACGAGGGAGAGATCGGTAACCTCGCGGTGCACGAGTCGGCGCGGCGGCAGGGAATCGGAGCGCGGCTTCTCGATGGCGCGATCGCGAAGATGCGCGCATCGATCGTCGACTCGCTCTACCTCGAAGTGAGGGATTCGAATGCGGTCGCGCGCGCTCTCTATGCGTCGCGGGGCTTCGCCGAGGTTGGACGCCGCAAGGAGTACTATCGGCGGCCGAAGGAGGATGCGCTCGTCCTCAGGCTCGACCTCACTCCGGCCCCGCCCGAATGAATGTCGGGGGGATGCCCGATATTGACTGTGCAATGAAAGGAGCATGGCCGCGCCCGACCGTTGGCGCGCCACCGGCAATCGCTCTATACTCTGTCCGGCGACGTTATTCGCCAACTGCCAGGAGATCCATATGAGTCGCAGCTTGAACAAAGTCACCCTGATCGGGAATCTCGGCGCCGACCCCGAGGTCCGTTCCACCACCGGCGGCAATCGGGTCGCCACGTTTTCGCTGGCCACCAGTCGCAGCTGGAGCGGGCCGAGCGGGGACAAGCAGGAGAAGACGGAGTGGCATCGCTGCGTCGTCTGGAACAGCAAGGCGTCGACGCTGGCCGACATCGTCGAGCGCTACCTCAAGAAGGGCGACAAGGTTTATGTCGAGGGGCGCATCGAGTACCGCCAGTGGCAGGACAAGGAGAATCAGACGCGCTATACCACCGAGATCAACGTGCGCGAGCTGATCATGCTGAGCGGCAAGGCCGGCGGCAGCGACTCCTTCGAGGGCGACTCGGCGGGCGGCAGCCGCGTCGCGACATTCTCGCTCGCCACCAGCCGGTCGTGGAACAACCCATCGGGAGAGAAGCAGGAGAAGACGGAGTGGCA
Source organism: Gemmatimonadaceae bacterium (assembly GCA_013697785.1). Taxonomy (GTDB): domain Bacteria; phylum Gemmatimonadota; class Gemmatimonadetes; order Gemmatimonadales; family Gemmatimonadaceae; genus FEN-1250. The sequence continues at coordinate 84 of JACCWE010000064.1, read as the reverse complement.
TCGCTGCGTCGTCTGGAATACCAAGGGATCGCAGCTCGCCGACATCGTCGAGAAGTACGTCAAGAAGGGCGACAAGCTGTACGT